>NZ_MXQD01000001.1:0-518382 GCF_002165585.1 Paenibacillus sp. MY03
AGGATTGTCATGGACGAATGGAAGTGCTACCGTCCTCGGCGGAGCCGCGATTAATGCCAGCGGGAATCCGGTGGCCTGGATCGTTAATACTTCAGGAAATGGAGACAACGCGAACGTCACCTTCAGCGGATTAACTCCGGGAGTGCAATATCAAGCGGATTTGTATGAAGCAAGCCGTTGGCAATTTGCCTCCGCTATTCGACAGTCCTTTACATTCACGGCGACAAGCGGGAGCGGCAGCATCAACTTTTGGTTACCTTATAAGTGCGCAGTGGGGATTAAGCTTACCCCTATAGTTCCCTAAACGCTACAGATAGAAGGCAATTTGTGAAGAGGTGAAGTAATTGGTTGTAGAGATTTGGCAGGGAGGCGCTCCTTACGCACAGGGAGATCAAACAGAAAATTGCCCATGGCTGGTTCCATACTTATTAAAAGGGAAGGTACCTGTTGGAGCCCTTATCATTTGTCCGGGCGGCGGCTACGAAACGAGGGCGGATTATGAGGGAGGCCCGATTGCGGAATGGCTCAACAGCATCGGGATCGCGGCGTTCGTGCTGCATTATCGCGTCTCGCCTTATCGCCATCCGGTACCGCTTCTTGATGCGCAGCGTGCGATTCGGCTAGTACGCCACCGTGCTAGCGAATGGGGAGTCGATCCGACCCGTGTCGGCATTCTCGGTTTTTCCGCCGGCGGCCATCTTGCCTCAACGGCGGGGACTCATTACGACAACGGAGACAAGCAATCCAGCGATCCGATCGAACGAATGAGCTGCAGGCCGGATCTTATGGTTCTGTGCTACCCGGTCATCACGTTCGGCGAGTTTGCTAACAGGGGATCGCGTGCAAATCTGCTAGGGAGTAACGATACTCCCGAATGGAGAGAGTACTTGTCAAACGAAAAACACATCGACACCAAAACCCCGCCAGCTTTTCTGTGGCATACGGCAGACGATGAGGTTGTCCGCGTGGAAAATGTCCTGTTGTTTGCAACGGCATTAAGCCGGCATAACGTGCCTTACGACCTGCATATATACGAATCTGGCCGTCACGGCCTCGGCTTGGCATTGCATGAGCAAGAAACTAAAACCTGGACGAGGCTGTGCGAGAAATGGCTGCGCAAGCGCGGATTCTAGACGCCCGGCAGTGATACGACAATTCCAATCAAGCAAGGAAATAAGTAGAGAAATGGCATGAAAGACCACCTTATCGAGCAAAACGGAGGTGGTCTTTTCATTGCGTTATTTGCGTTGGACACCAGCTTACCCGGCATTGACGCAATCCCTTGTATCTCCTTGTTTGCCATGTTATTTTAGTTATACATGGAAGGGGACGTTTTATGAAATGGATGGATAAGGGTCGCCGAAGGAGCGTCTTCAAAACATTTCTTATTTCCTATATCGTTATTTTGCTTTTTCCGCTTTGTATCGGGGCATACATTTTCCAGCGGGTAGAGAATACAATGATCATCAATGAAAATAAGGCCAACTTGGGGCTATTGGAGCAGGTCAAGCTCGTTACCGAGAATCGCTTCAACGAAGTGGATAAGATCGCCTTGCAGTTCGCAAGCGACCCCAAGCTGCAATGGTCATTAAATCATATAGACGAAGAGTACGCCCAAAATCAAATCAATCTTCTGGAAATTATGAACAGTATTCGTAGTGTTACAAATACGAACAGCTTTATCAGCCACTTTTTTGTTTATTTCAAAAACACGGACTCTATCTTGACGGCGACAGGAAAAGCAGATTTGAACATGTATTTCGACGATATATTCCGGTTTTCAGGGAAAAGCACGGAGGAAGTCAAGAGGGAACTGTTTACCGGCGATCATCTTAGAACGTATTTGCCTTCTGCCGAGGTCAGGGAGAAAGAGAAAACCAGCAGGGTCATTACATATGTTCAATCGCTTCCGATCGGGGAAACATCCAATATATCGGGTTATTTGGTCATGCTGATCAACGAGCAGGAGATTGACCAACTGATCGAGCAGATAGAGAAACTGTACCACAGTGATATATACATCGTGGATGAACATCAACAAATTATTATGTCAACGTCCAAAGAGAACGAGTTGAATAAGGCAATCATTCCATTGATTAACATGGAAAGCGGTTACAGCTCATTCCGTCAAAATAATGAATCGATGATCCTGAGTCATACGACGGATAACAACGGGTGGAAGTATATCTCGGTCTTGCCGAAGAAAGTCGTATTGAAGCAAATTATCATGTTGAAGAACTGGGCGTTATCACTCATTCTTCTGCTGCTGTTTGTGGGCATCATTATTTCCATCGTGTTGGCAAGGCGCAATTATAATCCCATTCGCGATGTGGTCAAAACGATTATGGAGGAAAACAATTACACAAAAAATCTCGCCATTAACGAGTTTGATTTTATTAAGCAAGCGATCTCCAATACTTTTGAAGAGAAAAATCTGTTAAAGGAAACCGTAACGCAGCAAACGCCCGTGATTCAAGCCAATTTTCTTGCGCGGTTGATTAAAGGCTACGTGGATGTGTCGGATGTCAACGAGGATGCGCTGCAGTTCATGGGCGTACATTTTAAGAAGAATTATTTTAGCGTTCATATTATTGAAATCGATGATTGCAGCCAGTTCGTTGCGGACGATACAGAGCGGGAGTGGGCGCTAGTCAGATTCATTCTCTCCAATTTAAGTCGAGAATTGATTGGTGAAGACGGCTACGTGGTAGAGATGGATCGCAATCGACTGGGCATACTGTTCAATGTTTCCGCTCCCGACGATCAAACCTTGGCCGACCGCCATACATTCGTCAGAAATTTGAAGAATTATGCGCAGCAACGCTTCAAGCTGAAAATTACGATCGCGGTCAGTCAATTTCATCCCGGCATGACGGAAATCGGACGATGTTATCGCGAAGCCCTTGTTGCGTTCGATTCCCGGCTGGTGTTCGATTCCGATGAAGGGATCTATTACGAGCAGCTTGGCGGTCTGGAGCAGCGTGATTATCAGTTTGCTATAGAAACGGAAGTTCAATTGATGAACTATGCCAAAAGCGGAGATTATCATCAAGTGGAGAAAATGCTTGATCAAATCTATGAAACCAATTTTCTGTTGGGCGATATATCGCCGGAACTTGGGAAATGTTTGTTCTACGATTTGTTGAGCTCGGTGTTAAAGCTGAGGAATGGTTTGAAGACGAACGAACATAATGCGTATGAGGATATGTCGGAACTCGTAAAGAGGTTGTCCGCCTGCGCGACCGCAATGGACATGCTGCAATTCATCAAAGCGTTGTATGAAGACATTTGCAGACACATGCAGGAGGAAAAAAATAAATATAAGGATCAAATGTATGAGCGAATTGTCGTATATATCAAACATCATTACGGAGATGCGAACTTAAGCGTAGCCTCCATTGCCGATCATTTTCAAATCACCCCATCCTACCTTTCCACATACTTCAAAAAACATAGCGGGGAAAAAATATCGGATTTTATTGCTGAAGTTCGTATAAAAGAATCTAAAAAAATGTTGATCGAACAATCATTTACGCTGGCGGAAATCGCCGGGAAGATCGGTTATGCCAACGATATCGGGTTTGTCCGGTTATTCAAGAAACATGAAGGCGTGACGCCTGGGAAGTACAGAGAAATAGCGAGCCGGTTGACGAATATGATGGAGGAGGTTGACGGTTGATGGCTCTGCACTGGAAGAAAGGCGCTGCGGTAGTGTTGTTGTGTGTTGCGATGCTTGTCTTATATGTCCTGTTCAATAGAAGCGCTGGCACCACGGAAGAAGATGGCGCGGATGTCCCTTATTCGGACCGGCTTCAATCCGCTCATCCTTCGAAATATCCGTCTTCGCTTACGTATTGGGTTGCCATGAATCCGGAAGAACATGCGGTGTTGAAAAGTTATAATGAAATGGGTATGTACAAGGAATTGGAGCGGATTACGGGCACTAAGGTGCAGTTTCAACACCATACCGTGGAGCAGCAGACGGATCAATTTAATTTAACGATGCTTATGGCATCAAGGACGCTGCCGGATGTTATTGATTCGAACTGGTCCATGGCGCAACCGGACAAGCTGATCAGGGATGGAAAGATTATTCGCTTAAACGAATTGATTGACCAATATGCTCCCAACTTGTCCGAGTTGTTGAAGAAAAAACCGGACATCCGAAAATTAATTACATCGGACGAAGGGAATATTTACGCATTTCCGACGATTGCCGACGATCCGAGTCTTTCTGTATTTAATGGATTGATCATTCGCAAGGATTGGTTGGATAAGCTCGGTTTGCAGCCGCCCACGACCATAGAAGAATGGGAGCGCATGCTCGTTGCGTTCCGGGATGAAGACCCTAACGGCAATGGTATCCAAGATGAAATTCCGTTGATATACAACAAGGATACATTTTTTATCAGCTATGCGTTCGCTGGCGCATTCGGCATTACGACGGAATTTTATCAGGATAATGGAATAGTCAAGTATGGCCCGTATGAACCGCAATTTAAGGAGTATTTGGCCTTATTGAACAAGTGGTACGCAGAAGGTTTGATTGACAAGGATTATTTGACGACGGATATCAACGTGATGGACGCCAAAGTCAAAAACAATCAGGTTGGTGCTTTTAATGGATGGGTTGCGAGCAGCATCGGGAAATATTCGGCCATGATGAAAGATAAACATCCGGAATTTGAACTCATGGGCGTGGTATTCCCAAAGCTTCATTCTGAAGATAAAGTGATTGCCAAAAAGCAAGATAAATACCAAGGTTTCGGTGCCGCCATCTCCGCTAACGCTCCAAATCCCGAAAAAATTGCGGCTTGGCTGGATTACGGCTACAGTCAGGAAGGACATCTTCTGTTCAATTTCGGTATTGAAGGGGAAAGTTATACAATCGTGAACGACAAGCCGGTGTTTACGGATCTGATTTTGCGCAACCCTGATCATCTGCCTGTAAGTCAAGCATTGGCCAAGTATACGAGAATGGGTTCGGCAGCGCCTTTCGAATACAGCGCGGAAGGTTATTCGCAATATAATGCGCTTCCGGAGCAAATCGAGGCCAAGGAGAATTGGTTGAAAGCCGATCATAACCGCTTGTTGCCTATGCTGTCCTTGACGCTGGAAGAACAAATGCAGGAAGCTGCGATTATGACGGATCTGCTTCGTTATCAAGATGAGATGCTGAACAAATTCATTATGGGAATTGAGTCGTTGGATAAATTTGAGGAGTACATTCATACGTTGCACAAGCTGGGGATCGAAGAGGAGATTCGTATCAAGCAAGCCGCATTTGACCGTTTTAAACAAAAGTAACGGAAGATGAATGGAATAAATCCTTGAAGGGGCGTGAAAACGCCTCTTTTGTTTTATTTAATAGGGAAATACAGGCCCTAAATTCGAATGATTATATGAAAAACGAGAATAAGATAACCCATCTAATAATTGAGATATGTTTCGTTTACCCCATGTTTATGTATAGTTTGATGTGAGTTGTTAACCAACATAACTCGATCAAACATTGAGAGGGGTCTACCATTTTGAAGATGAGGAAACGAAGCTTTACGGTGTTGCTGGTTATGGTTTTTATGCTGGTGAGTATATTGGCGGCATGCAGTAACAATTCGGCGGAGCAACAAGAGACGTCACCGCCGACTTCGGGGGGAACAGACGGAGGAGCATCGCAGCCTTCGGATCAGCCAGTTGTTGATTATGGCGATACCGGAGGGTTGGCGCTGCCGATTGCGCAAGCAAGCAAAAATTTGAAGGCGATTACGACAACGAATCCGGATTCCCCGCTGCCGGAAAATTTCTTTACCCAAGAATTGGCCAAGCGAACAAACTTGAATATGCAAATTGAAAGGTACAAGTCAACCGATCCAACGGAAGAGCTTGGATTGTTGGTTGCATCGAACAGCTTGCCGGACATTGTGGGGGCGACATCAGGGACATTGATCAGCAGACTTGGAGAGGACATGTTTGTGCCAATAAATCAATACCTGGATATTTTGCCGAACTACAGCAAGGTGCTCGAAGAAAATCCGCAGATAATGAAGTCATTCAGGAATGCGGACGGCAATCTGTATACGTTTAACTATTTGGCTCATGAGATTTCTCCGAAAGTCAATTACGGCATGATATTCCGCCAAGATATTTTCGATAAACACAATATTGCTTTGCCTAACGGCCCCGATGAATATTACGAAGCGCTGAAAAAACTGAAGGAGATTTATCCCGACAGCTATCCGTTGATTAACTATTATGGCGAGGAGATCGTTCAACTGTTCAGCCAAAGCTGGGGTACATTCCACAAGATGTTTGTGCCGGACGGGGGTAACCAATGGGAATATGGGCCGATAAGCGATGAATATAAAGATATGCTCGTCTATTTGGCCAAGCTTTATAAAGAAGGGTTGATGGATCCCGAATTTATGACCAGCAGGGCAGACAGATTTGATTCGCTTATCTTGCAACCGGACGCCGGCTTTGTATTCCAAGGCTGTTTCTGCCGAATCGATTCGCTTGTCAACAGCGCGACCGAGAAGATACCAGGATTTGAGCTTTCTCCCGGTTACTTTATGGGACCTAAAGGAAAGGTCATGGCTGAAGCCAGAGTGCTTGACTTCGGCATCAGTGTGTCCGCCAAATCAGCGCATATAGAAGATGCATTAAAGCTGATTGATTACTTATATAGCCCGTCTGGCAGCACTTTGGTTTCCATGGGTGTTGAAGACGTTACATTCAAGGTGGAGCCGGATGGCACGATCAGTTATCCTGAGCTGCAGGGCAAGGCGTTGAATAGAACGGAGCTCGAGATAGCGTATGGATTGAATATGACAGGTTTCCTCAATAGGTCGGACCCGCGAGGCGTTACCAAAAACGTATCTCCGAAATATATGGAAGCCGTCGAATTGCTGCAAGATCCGTTCTGGCAGGAAGAACAACCGGTCATGAGTTTTACGGAAGATGAAATTTCGACAAAAACGCCTATCGAAGATGCGCTGCTGAAAGCGGTTTTTGAATATTCCACCAAGGTCATTATGGGTACCGAATCGATTGATGGTTGGGATTCATGGGTGAAGAAAAATGAAAGCCTGGGTTATAAGAAACTGGTCGATATTTACAATACGGCATATGAAAGATACAACAACCAGTAATCACTTTAGAAAGGCTTGAATAATCGAGCGGGAGTTTGCGATTGTCGTACTTCCGCTCGATCCGCCTTGGAGGAAGAGAGATGGATACCGTTAAGACTAAATCGAATGATAGGATGCATCGCTGGCGGCATTTGTACAGGGACAGGCATTTAATGATTTTATTTTTACCTTGCCTGATTTATTTGGCTGTTTTTAAGATCACGCCCGTATTGTGGAACGTCACTGCTTTTCAGAATTACAAAATTTCAAAGGGAATTGCCGGAAGCGAATTTATTTACTTCAAACACTTCATCAATTTCTTTAACAATCCCGACTTTTTAGTCATTCTGAAAAATACCTTGGCACTCGGTCTGCTGTCGGTCCTCACTTATCCGATCGCGATTGTGTTCGCGCTGTTGCTCAACGAATTGCGAAGCCAATGGTTTAAGAAGTCGGTTCAGACCATCAGCTACCTGCCCTTTTTTATTTCTATCGTTGTGGTCAGCGGCATGGCCTGGAGCTTTCTGTCGCCGGACGGCGGTCTAATCAATCGTATGATCGGATGGATCGGGATTTCGCCTCAATATTTTATGGCGCAATCGGAATGGTTTAGTTCGATTTATATCTTTACGTTGAACTGGCAGCATTTAGGGTATAACTCCATTATTTTTGTCGCGGCAATTACGGGAATATCGCAGGATCTGTTTGATGCGGCGGAAATCGACGGATGCAACAGATTTAAAAAAATCATTCATGTCACGCTGCCGGGCATTTCCGCAACGATTGCGGTGATGATGATCATTACAGTCGGAAACCTTATCATGATCGGGTTTGAACGCGCGTTGCTGCTGCAAACGCCGGCCACTTACGAAGTATCGGATGTAATCGGAACTTATGTGTACAGGGTAGGCATCCAGCAGTTGAATTACGGTTTTGCTTCCGCAGTCGGATTATTTGAGTCGGTCATTTCTTTATTGCTGCTGTTCGCCGCGAATTACTTCAGCAAACGAGTATCCAAAGTAAGCATTTGGTGAAGGGAGGGAACATCTTGAAAAAAAAATTAACATGGTTCGATTGTATAAATGTCGCTCTCTTGAGCCTGCTGTGCATTTCTATTTTATTCCCGTTTTTTTATATGCTGGCCATTTCTTTAAGCGCCAGGATAGAGGTTATGCAAGGCAACGTATTCCTGTTCCCTCGCGGATTTAATCTGAAATCTTATTCGTATATGCTGTCCAGCAGCACGATTGGGCTTGCTTTTCTAAATACTCTAAAATATACGGTGATCGGCACTGCGGTAGGCGTCTTGTTGACGATGATATCGGCCTATCCCCTTTCCAAAAAAGAGTTTTTTGGCCGCAAACTGTTTATGAAAGTCATTGTTTTTACAATGATTTTCAACGGCGGCATTATTCCGAATTACTTGTTGATTCTCAAGCTCGGCTTGTACAACTCGATGTGGGCGCTTATTCTGCCAGTAGCCATCAACAGCGTGTTTATTATTATGACGATTACTTTCTACCAGGCGATTCCGAAAGAAATCGAAGAAAGCGCGATGATTGACGGGGCATCTGTTTACGGTATTTTGTTTAAAATCATCATGCCGGTATCCAAACCGCTCGCGGCAGCATTGTCGTTATTTTTTGCCATGTATCATTACAATAGTTACTTTCTTCCGCTTATCTACTTAAATAAGAAAGTGCTATACCCTCTACAGGTAGTACTTAAAGATATGGTAATTAGTACGAGTTCGCTGATGGAAAACCAAAGGATGGAGGCCGTTAACGAATACGCACAAGTCAGTTTGCAATACGCGACCATTATCATTTCCGTTATTCCTCTCTTGATCCTGTTTCCCATTATTCAGAAATATTTCATAAAAGGGGTAATGATCGGTGCAGTCAAAGGATAAATTCCCCTCGAATCATGATGAAGCCGGAGTAAAAAAACTGGCCATAAACGGGGGAAAGCCGGCGCGAATGGAGCCGCTTCCTCCTCACTTTCCCGGGGCGATGGCAATGGATCAAGATGAGATAGAACGTGTCGCGCAAGTGATACAAGGGCATTCTCCGTTTCGTTATTATGGTCCCAATGTCCAAGGGTTTGTATCGATGTTTGAGGATGCAATGTCAGCCCGTCTGCAAACGCCGTATGCACTGGGGGTGACGTCGTGTACAGCGGCTCTGATTACCGCGTTGAAAGCGCTAGGCGTCGGTTATGGCGATAAAGTGATCGTTCCGGCGATTACGTTTATCGCTACAGCCGGCGCGGTGATCGCTTGTCAGGCGGTTCCAGTGTTTGTTGATGTCGACGACAGCTTGAACATAAACGTCGATGATCTGGAACGCGTATACGACGAAGAGGTTAAAGCGATCATCGCCGTGCATCTGATGGGACATCCTTGCGAGATGGATCGTTTGATGCAGTTTTCCCGTCAATACGGTATTCCCGTTATCGAGGATGTCGCCCAGTCATGCGGCGTGCAGTATCGCGGAAAGCCAGGAGGAACAATCGGGGATATTGGTGTATTCAGCTTTCAAATGAACAAGCTGCTGACCGCTGGAGAAGGCGGCGCGATCGTAACCCGTTCACCGGCATTGTTCGAGCGGGCCGTGCGTTATCACGACCAAGGGCAGTTTAGAGAACAGAGTCGATATGGCTTCGGCGACAGGGACGAGGAGATCAACGCTTTCTGCGGGCAAAATTACCGAATGAGCGAACTGACAGGAGCCGTTCTGCTTGAACAGTGGCGCAAGTTGGACGGCATTCTGGCGTCCATGAAGTCGAATTACCGAACGATTCGCCATGCGCTGGAAGCCGCGCTTCCTGATGTGCAGTTTCGTTCCGACGTCGATAAGGATGGCGATATCGGATACAGCCTCGGAATCATTGTTCCTTCGGCTGTCCAGGCGCAGCGGGTCAATCATGCGTTGGAAGCGGAGAATATTCGGACATTCCTGTTATACGGCGGTAAAGCGGTATATCGTTTTCCGCAAATTTTTTGGCAGCGTACTGCGGAAGCCCGTCATAATCCATTTCATTATCCGTTCAAGCAGCCGGTCCGTTATTCGGAGAATATGTGCCCGCGTGCCGAGGATCTTGTAAATCGCACGCTGTTCCTGCCTGTCAGCGCGATGTTGCAAGCACGGGATCTGGAGGAAATCATCACCGGCATCGTCAAAGTATTTCAAGGAATCGGACGGACATGACATAATGTTCCATTAAAATCATTGTGTGAGGTGTTGAAAGTGAAAAGAGATATGACAAAAACGGCAACAGCCCTAATCGTATCTGCTTTGTTAAGCATCTTATTCGCATACTCTGCATTTGCCTGGGTGCCCAGTCCGGAAACGTGGACGAATATTCCCGACAAGTGGTCGATAAATGTGAACGGAGGGACCAATGAACTGGTCGATTCGACTTCAAAATCGGGAACCCGTTCCAATCTGATGACCGGAAATGCATCGACAGGAACCTATGTTGTGCTGGACAAGCCGTGGGTTCCGCTGACAACCTCCAAATCGTATGTTTTCCAGGTATGGCATAAAACTTCGGGCGGGTATACAGGAACGCCGAAGATAAACGTTATGTATTTGAGCAGATGGGGCGCCCCTGTTCCGAATTATGCCGATTCGCAGCAAACGATCGTCGGGCAATCCGGCGACCATGACTGGCAGTTGATCAGCGCTACGCTCACGATTCCGGTTAGTACAGCCAAAGTACGAATCGAGCTGGTCTCGGAAACCGGTCAAGGCAGCGTCTGGTTCGATGATGTTTCGGTCGCAAGCGCGGAAGCGCCAACCACGAATCTGGTTCAGAATCCCGGATTTGAAACTATTCATGCCTATATGTCCGACAGCGAATTTTTTAGCAAATTAAACCTGGATGCTCCGGGCTTGGCGAGTGTAAAGTCGGCTGTCCAAGCCAACGATCCGGAGCTCGCCAAAGCGAATTTGCTAGCCTACTATAAGGCCAGAACAGCGCCGTTGCAATTGGGAGATCGCAACGGAGCGAGACCGCCGGCAGATGTTCATTATGATACCTACATGGCGGACCTTATGCGGGAGCATTATTTGACGCAGAGAGACGGCCAGCGATTCGACATGGGCAGCGATGTAAACTGGGCGGCGTTTGCGCCGGACGGTTCCACTTCCACGCTTGCCGTAAAAAATTATTTCGCAGTTTCCGCCCCGGCGGAGACGACCATGCTTGCGTTCCACTTGGACCAAAATGCAGGAGCGATTGCGAGCGATGCATCGGGCAAAGCGAATCATGGCGCGATCCAGGGTACGCCGGCATGGACGAATGGCAAGTTTGACTACGGCTTGAACGTAAATAGCGGCACCTATGTGACGGTATCGGATCGCAACAGTCTGGATTTATCCGATCAATTAAGCATGGAAGGTTGGTTTAAGTGGGACGGAACCTCTTATGACGGGTACGGCATTCATAAGGGCAACGCCTACTCCCTGCAAGTGGTCAACGGATCGGGCCATCCGGCGGCGCGAGTCTATGTAGACGGTCAATGGCGGGAAGCGGTGGCCGATCAGGCGCTTACCAGCGGCGTATGGCATCATGTGGCAATGACCTATTCTGCGGTTGCGCAAGAAATCAAGCTCTATGTAAATGGCGTACTCAATCAAACGACGGTTTTGCCAGCCGGGCTGAATACGTACGAAATTAACAACAGCGCAAATGCGCTGGCAATCGGAAGAGACGCCTCGTCATCCAGCCACATATTTACCGGCGCAGTTGACGGCATTGTGATTGCCGACATCGTCAAGGACAGCTTTGCCCTGACGGGACCTTCGCCTTATCCTGGCGCGCTTGCCGACGCTTATTGGTATACGGGAGAAGAAGTCTACGCAAAAGAGACGATTGATCTCATGCTGGATTGGTATAAGGATAACCATTTCAGAGAAAACGAATTTGCCTCCGATCCCGCATATGCGAAAGAATCGCCGATCAGCGCCGTTGTCCACCCAGGTTGGCAATCGCTAACGGAAGGAATTCGATTGCAGAACTGGATTAACCTGCTCAACAGCGTGCGAGATTCGAGCTCGCTCACCTCCGAAGCGCTCGTAGCCTTGCTTAAATCCATGTACGAACAGGCGGAGGACCTGCGTCATCGTCATCAAACCGGGGATAATGGAGCAATCGCCCAAATGATCGACTTGTATCAATTTGCGGTGCTGTTTCCCGAGTTTCAATCCTCCGCGCAATGGAAGAGCTATAGTGTCGCGATGTTGAACAGCTTGATCCAAAATCTGGTTTATCCCGATGGCGCGGAAATCGAATTAACCACTTTGTATCAGGTAGCCACGATCGCGAATGGATTTCTGACGCCATACAGGCTGGAGCAACTGAATCAGTGGAATAACTTCCCGCCTTCATACAAGGACCGTTTGGAAAAAATGTATCAGTATCTGATGTACATCGCGAAGCCGGATGGAACAGCGCCATTGATCAATGACAGCAATCGGACATTGTTGCGTGGCAGACTGCTGGAGGGGGCGGCTTTATTCAATCGCCAGGATATGAAATATGTCGCAACCAAAGGAACGGAAGGTTTGTCACCCGCCTACACTTCATACGGCTTCCCTTATGCAGGCCAATACGTCATGAGGAGCGGATGGGATGCGAACGCGCTATATCTGGCGCTCGATGCCGGCCCGATGGGCGTTTCCCACTATCATGAGGACAAGCTGTCGTTCGATCTGTCCGCCTACGGCAAAAACTTTATTTCCGATCCAGGGCTGTTCACCTATGACGGGGACAAGTGGACCCGATACTTTGCTTCTACGGTTGCGCACAATACGATGATGGTAGATGGATTGGGACAGAACCGCAGCCGCTCGGGTCCGTTCGCGGTAACGGCTCCTGTCACCGATACAAGCTGGCTGAGCGGTACCGGATTCGATTATGCCAGCGGGCAATATGCCGAAGGATACGGGCCGGCTTTGGATAAAAGCGCCATTCAGAAGCGAGCGATCTTCTTCGCCAAGCCGGATTATTGGATCATACGGGATCGCGTTGCGGGGACAGGCACTCATACACTTCAGAACCGGTTTCAATTCGAGCCGATGGGCATATCGATCGATCCGATTACGAAAGTGACAACGACTACTAACGTTTCGGATGCCAATCTTCAAATTATACCTGTCGATCCTTCCGGGCTTGCAGTCAGTTATGCGGAAGGACAAGATTCGGCACCTCCTGCCTCTGCTTATGCCAATGATGCGAATACCCGTCTGCTCATGAGTTTCGACGAGGGTACGGGAACAGTGGCCGGCGATTCTTCATCCTATGGCAACAATGGCACATTCGTTGGAACACCGAACTGGGAAAGCGGAAAGTTCGGCGACAGCGTCGCGGTAAATGGAACAAATTATATTCGTGTCCCCGACAGCAGCAGTCTGGACATTACGAATGAAATAACGGTTGAAGGATGGTTTAAGTGGGATGGTACAAAAGGACTGAATTATGGCGTCAATAAACGGAATGCATACGGTCTGGCAATCGTAGATACAGGCGGTTTGCCAACTGCCTGGGTTTATGTGGATGGAGCTGTCAGAACGATTCAGTCCTATAGGGCGACTGTGCCTAATCAATGGTATCACCTTGCGCTGACCTATTCGGCATCGACGAGGCAGTTAAACTTGTATGTCAACGGAGAGAAAGAACGAACGATTGTATTGCCGCAAGGGTTAGGCAGTTATGCGATTAACGCAAGCGACTTTGAACTGCGAATCGGCACGGATTATTACGGGAACAGTCTATCCGGCAATGTGGATGACGTGCGGATTTCCGATACCATTCGCGATTTCCCGCAAATCGGCGGGTGGTATAGTCCTCTCTATGTGGACAAGCATGCTGCTCCGCAAGTGCAATATGTAAAACAAGCCGCAAACCTCCCGGATCATATGGACTTTGTCATGTATCCGAGTCCGGCCGGAGCCGTTCCCTCCGTCACCGTCACTCGATTGCCCGTCGCGATAAACGGCAGTCCGGCTTCCGCTTCGCAAAGTTCTGCGATGACGGTGAGCAGAAGCGAAGGAACCGATTATATCGCGCTTAGTGAGCCGGACAGCGAAAATAAGACGTTTGGCGAATATGCAACAGATGCCGAGGTCGCTTTTATTCGCAAAGACGCGACCGGGAACCTGTTCAGCATGTCGCTCGCAAATGGCTCTGTATTAAAAGATACATCGACCGGGGATGAACTCGTTACCGTTCTTTCGCCTCATATGGCGGCAAACTTGACGGTGGTCTATGACGGAACGGCACTGGAGATCGATACTTCGTTGAACTTGCCCGTTTCCGAAAGTTTAAAAGTTTATGCGCCTTCCGCCGCAATCGTGCAAGTGAACGGCCAAGGGATCAGCTTCCAGACAATCGGCAACTATGTTATTGTCGGCGAGGCAGCTTATGCGACCGACGCTAATACCGTATTGTTATTGCATGCGGATGAAGGTCAAGGAGGCGTGCTCAATGATTCTTCCGGCAATGCAAACCATGGTGCGGTTACGGGAACTGCTAATTGGACCTCAAGCAAGTTCGGCGATGCGCTGACGACGAACGGAGGAACCGGTTATATTCGAGTGGAAGATAGCAGCAGCCTGGATATAACGGATGAATTGACGATCGAAGGCTGGGTGAAATGCAATAGCGCTCCATGCACAGGATATTTAATGCAAAAAGGTTATGCATACGGAGTGAAGGTCGGGGATGGCAACGGCTCCTTGGTCGCAACGGTCTATGTCGATGGCGGTTTGAGAACGGCGGTGTCGACAAGCCCGTTGTCGATCGGGATGTGGCACCATGTTGCGATGACTTATTCCGCTACGAGCCGAACAATCAATCTGTATGTGGACGGGGAGCTGAAAGCCTCGACTACGCTGTCGGGATTGAATACTTATCATATTCAAACCGATAACCAGTGGCTGGCGATCGGCAGAGATTCGAACGGTTGGGGAGGCGGCAATATTTTCAGCGGATTTATAGATGAAGTCCGCATTTCGAACGTGCTAAGATCGGATTTCTCATTGAACAAGCCATACGCGACTGACGCCAACACCGTATTGCTGATTCATGCGGATGAAGGTCAGGGGGGAGTGCTGAATGATTCCTCCAGCAGCGCGAACCACGGCGCCGTTACGGGAACTGCTCAGTGGACCTCCAGCAAGTTCGGCGATGCGCTGACGACGAACGGAGGTACCGGCTATATCCGGGTAGAGGACAGCGACAGTCTGGATATAACGGATGAATTGACGATCGAAGGCTGGGTGAAATGCAATAGCGCTCCATGCACAGGATATTTATTGCAGAAGGGCTACACATACGGGCTGAAGGTCGGGGATGGCAACGGCTCCTTGGTCGCAACGGTCTATGTCGATGGCGGTTTGCGAACGGCGGTGTCGACAAGCCCGTTGTCGATCGGGGTGTGGCATCACGTAGCAATGACGTATTCCGCTGCGACCCGAACGATCAATCTGTATGTGGACGGGGAGCTGAAAGCCTCGACTACGCTGTCGGGATTGAACACATATACCATTCAAACCGATAACCAGTGGCTGGCGATCGGCAGAGATTCGAACGGTTGGGGAGGCGGCAATATTTTCAGCGGATTTATAGATGAAGTCCGCATTTCGAACGTGGCAAGATCGGATTTTCCTTTCACTCGTAGAAACTAACGTTTTTACAGGGAGCAGATTATTCTGCTCCCTGCTCGATTCAATGGCCCAAAGATCACAACGAGAAAGAAGGAAATAGTTACGATGCTGCACATTGTATGGAATGAAACCGAATGCAAGCGGGCATGGAGTGAAGGCAGGCACGACTTTACGACCTATTTATTCGAGATGATGGATTATATCGGACTATCTTATGAGAAATGGGATTATAAACAATGGCTGCTTCAACAGCCGTCCGGTCTTACAATCGTTATAGGAAGCACGGAAAGCGAACAATGGGCGAGGGGATGTATCGATTATTGCGAACAAGGCAACGGTTTGCTTGCTGTCGGGAACATGTATGGCTTGCAAGATTTATTGGGAGTTACAACGCTCGAACCGGTGAACGAAGGCTGGATTCGGTGGGACGATGCGCCTCTGGCTCAAGGGTTGCAAAGCTCGTTTCACTTTTTCGAGGCAATCGGCATGGAAGTTTCGGCTGCGGATGTGCAAGCATGGGGGGTGACAGTGCAACGTAACGGGCTGACCCGGCCTGATCCCGCATTTACGATCCGTAAGGTAGGCAAGGGTTACGCCGCGTTGTTAACGGTCAATCTGATGAAAACTTTCTATATGATTCAACAGGGGGTTCCTGTATATCGGGATGGCTATCCGGCTCCTGATGGCTCAGCGCCTCTTGATGAAGGTTTTTTGAAAGCGGATGATGCTTGTGTACTGGATTGGCAGCAGGATCGCAACCGCTCGGTGCAAGACGGGATTCCTTACTACTTGCATCCTGTCGTGGACGAGTGGCGGATTGTGTGGATACGCATTTTACATATGCTGGCCGGCAAGCTGCAATTCAATTTGGCGCAAACCTGGTTTTGGCCTGACGGACTTGATGGCATCGGACTTATTTCTCATGACACGGACTTGAATTCAGCGCCGCATGCAAGGAGCATGTTGCAAAGGCTGAAGGAAGCCGGGATCAATTCGACCTGGTGTATTATTATGCCCGGTTACGAGGAGGAGGTCAATCGGCAAATTGTCATGGAAGGCCATGAAGTGGCGCTGCATTATAATGCGATGGGGACAGATATTCCGCAGTCCGGGTGGTCGGAACAACATTTCAACGCTCAACTGGCCATGTTAAAAGAACAGTTTCCCGATCAGGACATCGTATCCAATAAAAATCATTATTTGCGTTGGGAGGGAGATGTCCAGTTCTATCAGTGGTGTGAGCGGGCAGGAATTGGCGTCGACCAAAGCCGCGGAGGAACGAAGCAGGGCAACAAAGGTTTTTTGGTTGGCACCTGCCATCCCTATTTGCCGATCAGCGCGACGGAACAGAATCGTCTCCTATCCACGCTAAGCGTGCCTACGCTTGCGTGGGATCCGCCTATGGAGAACCGTTGTACAGCCGAGGAGGCGCGGGCATTATTGGAGCGTTCAATCGCCGTTAATGGCATAGGTCATTTTTTATTTCATCCGGCGGCAGGGATCGAGCACGAGGATCGGGTTGGAAAGATGCTCGTTGAGCTTGTGCAATACGGGTTGCAACGAGGAATAGCGTGGTGGACCAGCAAACAAATTGGGCAGTGGTTTCATCTGCGAAGACAAGTCCGGATAAAGTGTCTGAACAAACGGGAGGGTGTCCTGGAAGTAATAATAGAGTCCGGTTCGCCTGTTCGGAGCCTGGCGATTTTGTTGGCTGATGTAACGGACAAAGTGAAACTTCATCCGGCCGCAAACGATGCGAGTTTAATTGGTTTGCGTCAGGTGGAAAGGTTCGGCTGTCGCTATTTGGAAGTGAACTTGGATATCAAAGAAGGCAAGTCGATATTATTCTTGGAAGATACGGATACGGTATAAAATTTTTTAATTCGTTTAACAGCGGGAACAGACCTGTCATGAAAACAACCGGGCAATGATCGTCGCAAGACGAACTGCCCGGTTGTTTTTGATCTAAGCCAGCCTATTTGCTCAGCTTCATGAAACCTTCGCCGAACACATCTCTAACATCATGAATCGTTAGGAAGGCATCCGCATCGGTAGCCTTTACTATCTTCTTCAGACTGGGGAGCTCTTGTTTCGTAATGACGATATATAGAACTTCTTTCGCTTCTTTAGAATAGTAGCCTTTTCCTTGAAGCACGGTAACGCCCCTGTCCATTTCAAGCGTCACTCGCTCGGCAATTTGATCCTGATGATTGGAAATAATGGTAACTGCTTTTTTCGGATTAAGCCCTTCAATAATGAAGTCCATTACCTTAGTTGCGACATAAAGCATAATAATGGTGAGCATCAAGCGCTCAGCACCAATAATAAAATAGGAGGAGAAAACAACAATTAAATCGAAAAACAACAGAGCATAACTAATATTCCAGTCTAAGTATTTATTAGCGATACGGGCGAGAATGGTAGTTCCCGCCGTACTTCCGCCAACTTGGATAATGATCCCGATGCCGATGCCGGTCAATACCCCGCCAAATATAGCATTGACGATCATTTCGTTTGAAGCAATGCTCCAATCCCTCGTCAAATGAAGAAACAAGGAATTGAACAATACTGCAATAATCGTATAGACAATTAACTGTCTGTCCAAAAATCGGTACCCGAATAGGAGCAACAGGGCATTTATTATCAAGTTCACCAAACCTGGCGACCACTCGAACAAATAATATAAAATGATCGTTACTCCGGTTACGCCGCCTTCGCCGAGCTCATTGGGAATAATAAACACATTGACGGCTAGCGCAAATAAAAAAGAGCCTAACATCAAAATCAACAGATCGCGACTTAATTTCTTCAGTTGCATGGTATCATCACTTTCATGGAATGTGGTCTAATTTTATCATTATAGTGGAGTGTAAAATGTTCTGCAAATGATTAGTAAGCGTTATGACACTGTCATATTAATTTGCTGATTGCTGTGAATATTCACTGGTTGAGTCCGGATATATGATAAAGGCAACGTATGGGTGCGAAAGGATGATAACTGTGAAGGAAGCGGCTGGCAGGTTAAGGCTGTTGGACATATTGCGAGGATTTGCTGTGCTCGGAACACTTGGCACGAATATATGGTTGTTTGCCCATCTGGGCGACGTGAATTATATGTTTACTTTTACAAATACAGAATGGTGGAGCTCAATTCAGGATTTTATTCGAGTGTTTGTCCTCTTTCTTGTTAATGGAAAGCTGCTCGGGCTGCTTACCATTATGTTCGGGGTAGGACTGGAGATGAAGTATCGGCAGACGTTGAGAAAAGGACACGCGTGGCCTGGCATGTATATATGGACTTCCCTTATTTTATTGGCGGAGGGGTTTATTCATTTTACACTTGTCATGGAGTACGATATTCTGATGAGCTACGGCATAACCGCGATTTTGGCTGCATTTATCGTGAAGAATGGTGACAAGGCGATTAATTTGGCCATGAAAATAGTGGGTGGCTTGCATGGAACCGTTATGCTGCTTATTCTATTTTACTTCGTAACTCTTGCGTTTTCTGGCGCTCATTTTTCCATGGGGGACATGAAGGAGACCGTGTTATTATATAGGGAAGGCAATTGGCAAGAACAGGCAGCTAACAGGCTTGCGAATTTTCTGCCGCTGCGCTCCGAGGCGATTCTTGTCATTCCTATGAATCTGTTTTTGTTCCTGCTAGGGATCCGTCTGATGAGGTCGGGCGTGTTTGCTATGGATGAGCGGGGGCGACGGCATCGGCGAAAGCTTCTTCGCATCGGTCTTTATGCGGGTATTCCGCTTAATTTGCTGATTTTTGTGCCGGGCGGATATTTTGATTTGCCCATCCGGTATTTGTTTGCGCCGCTAATGTCGCTTGCCTATCTAGGATTGATTGCGAAGCTGTATGAGATGTACTCGCAATGGTGGTTGTGGAGCAAGTTTGAAGCGGTAGGTAAAATGTCGTTAAGCTGCTATGTGATGCAAAATGTCATGAGTGCCGTCATTTTCTACGGATGGGGGTTCGGACTAGGCGGCAAGGTGAATTCCGCGGCGATTGCCGGCTTATGGATTGCCGTAAGCTGTATTCAGATTCTTTTTGCAACTCTATGGCTGAAGCGATTCAGGCTGGGTCCTATGGAATCCGCGAGAAGGTTCGCTTCCGGTCTGATAAGCAAGTCATAATCGGAACTAATAATGGAGTGGGTGGGTTTGTTTTGCTGAAAAAAATATATCCTGCCGATCAGATCGAAAGATATTTGATGGTTGATGTTTTTATCATCATGGTGCTCGTTTATCGGGTGCTCTTTCATGAGGAAGACGTGCTTCTGTGGGGGCGACTGGCTTTTCT
Organism: Paenibacillus sp. MY03; assembly: GCF_002165585.1. NCBI lineage: Bacteria > Bacillati > Bacillota > Bacilli > Caryophanales > Paenibacillaceae > Paenibacillus > Paenibacillus sp. MY03. Next base: position 20,115 of record NZ_MXQD01000001.1, read on the forward strand.
TTTGCTGTTCCTGGCCTGTTATTATGCCGCGCTCTGGCATCGGGACTGGAGGCTGCTTTGCGCCTGTCTTATCGGATGTATGTTGCTTGCGGTAATGGGCAGCTATTTCGGCAATTGGCTGCTGCTATACGGATTCGTATTTGCTGATTTACTGGGAAGAGCGAGCAGCAAAGGAATGATTGCCGGAGGAATGGCGGGCATTGTCGCGATGTTCGCTCTGTTCAGCTGGCTGGATGCGGACAATCCGGCTGCATTTGTTGCCACCTTGGGACTTCCCGTTATGGTGGCTCAGCTTGCCTTGTCGATTGTGGTGCATACAAGAGAAAATGCAAGCGTTCTAAAAGAAAAGCTGGCACTCGCCGATGCCCATCTGGAACGTTATATTAAGGAAGAAGAGCGAAGCAGAATTGCCAGAGATTTGCACGACACGCTTGGACAAACGCTGACCATGATCAAGCTGAAAAGCGAGCTTACCATGAGGCTGGTAGATAAAAATCCCCAGAAAGCCAAGGATGAGCTGCATGATATTCTAAATAACTCTCGCCATGCCTTGAAGCAGGTTCGCGAACTTGTAAGCGATATGAAGTTTATATCCTTAAAGAAGGAGATTGAATTATCGAGGGACATGCTCGGCAAGGTCGGCATTGAACTTGCTGCCGATTGGCGCAGAGAAGCGATGCCGCCATTATCCAATGTGGCGGAAACGATGCTGTCGATTTCCGTGAGGGAGGCTATAACCAATATAATGAAGCATAGCGGAGCGAGCCGCTGTACCATTGTACTATGCACGGACGGAGAGCATTACATCGTTAAGGTAAGCGACAATGGGAACGGAAATTTGCAGCAGGGAGCGGGCAACGGCATTCCATCCATGAAGGAGCGGATGTTTATGCTGCAAGGTGAAGCAAATCTATCGGCAACTCCAGGAGAAGGAACGATTATCGTGTTGCAGGTACCGTTAATTAGCAATGGGAGGGTTTCGTCAACATGATTCGAATTGTCATTGCAGAGGATCAAAAGCTTTTGCGCGGAACATTATCCGCCTTGATCGCTATGGAGGAAGATATGGAGATCGTTGCTGAAGCGGAGGACGGCTTGGCGGCATATGATGCGATTTGCAGTCATGAGCCGGATGTTTGTCTGCTTGATATTGAGATTCCGGGCAGGACGGGGCTGGAGGTGGCGGAGATCGTTAGGCAAGAGGGTCGATCCGTCAAAATCATTATCGTCACGACCTTTGCACGTCCCGGGTTTCTCCAGAAGGCTATGAATTTGAAGGTCGAAGGCTATTTGCTTAAGGATGAGCCGATCGATTATTTAATTAGGTCCATTCGCAAAGTTATGCAAGGCGAGCGAGTCGTCAGCACCGACTTGGCAGCGGCGTTGTTTCTGAAGGAGGACAACCCGTTGACCGAGCGGGAGCGGGATGTGCTGCGATTATCCGGATCGGGGTTATCGACCCGTGAAATTGCGAAGGAGCTGTTTTTGACGGAGGGCACCGTCCGCAACTACTTGTCCCTCTCTATTCAAAAGCTGAGTGTGGAGACCCGTCAACAGGCGACGGAGAAAGCAATTGAGCGCGGGTGGTTAGTGTAGTGGACTTCAAAACAGAAAAAAGCCGCTTCTCCCAATACGGAAGAGCGGCTTTTTCCTTACGGCAGTACGATGACTTGTCCTGGATAAATGAAGTTCGGATTTTTGATCGTAGTTTTGTTCAATTCATAAATCTGCTTCCAGCGTTTTCCGTCCTTTAAGGTTTTCTTCGCAATACTGTAGAGAGTGTCTCCCTTTGCGACCGTATATGTTTTTACTTCATCTGCTGGATCCGTGGACTCGCCGTCAGGCGCTTCGGTTGATTCCGATTCTTCGGATGGTTCGGATTGCCATTCTTTTACCGATTTTATGGAGTAGCTGTCCGCGTTCGGTTTAACAAGCTCTCCGCCGTTTAGGTATTTTGTAAACAGCTCAACAAGCGGTACGGCATATTCAATGTGAGTTTCTTCCTTTACATTTGGATCTCTTTCGATAGCCTTTTCAAACGTGACATAGCCGTCTTTGCCAAGAGCCGTAAAGGAGTTTGTAACTACAACATAAGAATTATCCTTATCGATGGGAGACCACTTGCCTGTCTTTCTATCTTTTACTTCTACGTTATATACGCTCTTGACGTTGTCGCTTGCGTTTAAATAAACGTCATATCGCAAGTGCGACGCATAAGGAAAGGCGCCGGTGGATTGTGTGATGCCCTGCGAGTAGCGAATGGCGTCATCCAGAACATTGACTACTTCTTCGCCGGTTATTTTAAGCGTAGTCACTGTGTTGGAAAACGGCAGCATGGTGTAGGCGTCGGCCATTGTAAAATTGCCTTGTAAAAAGGTGGACCTGACGCCGCCAGCGTTCTGGATGGCAAGGTCAGCTTGCGGCAAGCCGTATAAGAAAGAGTCGGCAACAACTTGTGCTGCAAAGCTGCCGTTTGCATCTTTCATAGCTGTAAAAGGTTTGGGGATACGATCGTTGGTCAAAGTTTCTTTCACAGTGCCAATGACGGTCGCCATCTCTGCCTCTACCGCTTCCCGGTAAGGTTCAATAATTTCCTCCACAACAGGATTGGTAGTGCCCTCTACCAAAACCGGGCTTTTCGCAATCGCATCTTTGATTTTGGCCAATGCAGTTTCGTCCGCGTCAACCCACTTACCGTCTACGTTAATCTGATAAGGACCGTTAACGGGAGCAATGGGCATCCCTGCTGCGCTGATGACTTCGCCTTGCTCATCGAATGTCAAATCAATTTTACCCAGAACCTTGGCGTATTCCCATGCTTGGACGATGTAAGTGTCTTTGCCGTCCGCATTTGTAACAACCGTTGGATATTCGCCGGTCACAGGCAACCCAAGATCTTGCATCGCACCCGAAGAGTCTAGCAAGTTGTGAGTATCTCCGCCGATAATCAAGTCGATGTCGCTGGTTTCAGCTGCCAAAACCTGATCAAAGTCATAACCCAGATGACTCAGTACCAAAATTTTGTTGATACCTTGCTCCTTTACTTCTTCAACGGCGGACTTAACAAACTCGATTTCGTTAATAAAATCAACATCGTCGCTAACAAGCGAGGATTCCTTTGTTTTTTCAATTTTTACAACGCCGATAATGGCAACCTTCTCGCCGTTTACTTCTTTAATCATGTACGGCTTGTTCAGTTTTCCGAAGAGCGGGGATTTTTTAGTCGGTTTAATGTTTCCCGATAAGATCGGGAATGTTGCCATATCGTACAAGTCGGCAAGGCGCTGATCGCCCTCGTCAAACTCATGGTTGCCCACCATGTAAGCATCAGGCTGCAAGGCGTTTAACACCATCATGTCCGTTTCGCCTTTGTAGAGGCTGAAATATAGCGTTCCGTTCACTTCGCCGCTTTGCAAATACAAGGAGCCGTCGTTTTTGTATTCATTAATCAACGACGATATGTAAGACATGCCGCCTAACTCCAAGCGTACTTTTTCGTCATCTTGCGCGTCGTCATAGTCCAATCTAAGATCGTAAGTTTGACTTTCCAAATGCGAATGATGGTCATTCAAGTGCATGATGGTTAAATCGAAAGATTCGGAGGCAAGTGCAACTGCGGGGCTGCTTAAAGAAGAAACCATAATGGCTGCGGTGCCCAGACCAATCCATTTTCTTTTCAATATAATTCTCTCCTTTATGTTGTGATCATGTTTATTGTAGGGATGGATTATTTTTGAAACATAAATTGCAGCTTAATATTATGTAAATCCGACTTAACGTTGGGCAGCTTTGCTTGCTCTGGTGCCGGGATTGCGTCGGAGGGATGTCGATGGATTCATTGACAATAGCGACATGACTGATCATAATAGGGATAACAAGGAAGCACCTTCGTAGACACACATTGTATTTGTGTTGCTATTGAAGGTGCTTTTCGCATGGAGAGGAGCGGATGTTATGGACCGTAATCCGAAACAGAAAACGGCCGATAAAGTGCTGGAACCACCGGTCACGTATGAAATGTATGCCGAATGGCCGGATGACGGGCAGCGTTATGAGATTGTTGACGGGATTATGGAGTTGATGTCGCCAGGCCCCTCGACGACGCATCAAGCTGTTAGCGGAGAATTAGAGTTTATCATTAAGCAAAGCTGCAGAAAGGATTATCTAGTGTTCGATGCGCCAATCGATGTTATTCTGAGCGAAACGACGGTCGTCCAGCCGGATATTCTCATGATTCATCGCAGCCGCGAGCATGTTGTAACGAAGAGAGGGATTGAAGGACCGCCGGATTTGGTCATCGAAATTTTGTCGCCCGGCTCTCATAAGCGAGACAAGCTCGTTAAGCGAAAGGCTTATGCCGTGCATGGCGTTGCGGAATATTGGATCGTCGACATCGAAGCTCGTACGCTGGAGCAGCACCATTTGCTCGAAGACGGACGATATGAGCTTATGAATCTATTCGAAGGGAAGGATACCGTTGTATCGGATAAGATTCCGTGCGTCGGTTTTGTAATGGAGGATATATTTCGGGAAATTGCAGACTGGAATAGATAGATAGGATCAATCTCGGCCGTGACATTGTACTCGAAAATGGGTTGAAATTGCATAGCTTGCAAGGAGCTCGGGGACATAATTCCGAGTTTTTTGCGTTTTTAGAAAAAAAGGAGGAAATACGGTAGTCAAAAGTCAGAATATATTATGGACTGCACGAAGATATACGAAGATATTGCCATCTTTCAAAACCTATGCTAAGATAGCACTAACGAAATGGTAGCGCAACCATTCTGTTGTGGAAGGGGAGCTTGTAATTTGGTTACGTTAAAGGATGTGGCGAAGCTGGCCGGCGTTGCTCCGATAACGGTGTCCAGGGTGATTAACGAACCACATACCGTCAAGGAGCAAACAAGAAGCAAGGTGCAGCAGGCTATTGAACAATTAGGGTATAGTCCGAATCAGCTCGCTCGCGGTCTTGCGACCAACCAAAGTAATATGATAGGCGTAGTAGTCTCCAATATTGCCAATCCATACTATGCAGATTACATACTGGGGATTGAGACGAAAGCGAAGCAGTTCGGCAAAAGTGTTGTTATCTGTAATGGCCTGGATTATGTCGGAGCCAAGAGCAATCTGGAATTGTTATTGATGCAGAGAGTGGATGGAATTATTTTCACCTCGTTCGAATTTGATTCCATTCGGATGCAGGAACGTTTTATAGGAGAGCTGGAACAGCTCCACTTTCGGAAAAATCATACGGTGCCGGTGGTGCTGTTTAATCCGTCCCCAGCCCATACCTCCTTGCCGGTGATTCAGACGGATAATTATTTGGACGGTTTGATCGCGATGAGGCATCTGTTGGAATTGGGACATGCACGTATAGGTCATCTGTCGCTAAACCGCGATGCAAGCGTCTGGATGGATCGCTTCCGTGCATACAAGGATTCTTTGTTAGCCAGAGGGCTGCCGTTCAGGAGTGAGTATATACGGTTGATTGAGAAGGAAAGAGTAAAAGAGGCAGAACAGGGGGCATATCAACTGCTGCAGGTAGAAGAGAGGCCTACGGCGATTTTTGCGGCGAATGACATTTTGGCTGTGGGAGTGCTGCAGGCGGCGCACAGACTGGGGATTCGCGTTCCTGACGAGTTGTCCATTATCGGCGTCGACGGAATTGAACTGGCGCAGTACAGCTATCCGAGTCTGGCGTCTGTGGTGCATCCGCGATATTCGCTGGGTGAGCAGTCTGTAGAACTGCTTGTTCAAATTATGAGCGCCAAGAAAGACCTGCCCAGTCTCATCGTAAAATCGCAATTGCATGTCCGCGAAAGTACAAGCGCTTTACGGGGCAGAGGAGAGGAAGAGAAGAGTTGAACCATAAACCGGAAGAATGGAAGGCACAATGGATCTGGAGCGAGTCCGAGGATGTCCGGGAAAGGTCTGAAGAACACGAGATTGTTTATTTTCGCCGTTGCTTCGAGGTGGCCGAACCGGCTGCCTCCAGGCTGGTCGTTCATGTATCGGCCGACAGCCGATATCGGTTGTATCTGAATGGTCAATCGGTTAGTGTGGGCCCTTGCAAGGGGGACCGGTTCACTCGTTATTTCGAAACGGTGGATATTACGGATAAGCTTGTCGAAGGGATGAATGTGCTGGCTGCCAAAGTCGTTCATTACCGATCATGCGAGCCTTTCCGTCTTGGAATCGGTGGACCGGCATCCGTGTGGCGTTCGGGGCAAGGCGTTTTCTTACTGGAAGGAAATTTGACCACTAAAAATGGTAGCGCAACCATTGATTTGTCGACAGATAATCGTTGGGAATGTTTGAGAGACGCGGCCACTCGCTTCGTAGCGGGAGGGCAGGATACGCTTTATGTCGGAGGCACAGAGCAAACTGACGGTCGTCTGCTGCCGTTCGGTTGGCTAAAAATGCGGGATAAAGCCCAGGGCTGGCGACCGGCGGTAATGGTGTCGGAAATTATAGATGTGCTGTATGGGCAACTGACGCCATGGCCGCTTGAGGCTCGTGCCATTCCACCATTGTATGAGATTGAAAACGGTTACGTAGGTGTGAAGCGGATTCTTCCTTCGAATGCGTTGCCTGATTTCTACCTTCTTGATGGAGACTCGAACGGAAGCGGATGGCTGGTACGAGCAGGTGAGACGTTGGAAGTTGAATTGGATGCAGGGGGGCTGACTACCGGATATCCCTATCTGGACTTAACCGGCGGGAGAGGAACAACTGTAGAGATTTTGTATTCGGAATGTTATGAGAGGGAAGCGGAATCGACGATCCGGCGCAATAAGGATATACGGGACGATCCTGAAGGAAGATACCTGTACGGCGAGTTCGATCGTTATATTGTTGCGGGACAAGGGGAGACCGACAAGGAGAACTACGAGAGGTACGAGCCGTTTGAATTTCGCACCTTCCGTTATGTCAGACTGACGGTACGGGCCGGAGAGGAAGATGTTCGGCTTCACCGCTTCAATTATTGTGAAACCGGATATCCGCTTGAGGTGAAGGCATACTTCGCAAGCTCCGACCCGACGCTATTGCCCTTGTGGGAAATTAGTATCAATACTTTGCGACGTTGCATGCACGAAACGTACGAGGACTGCCCCTATTACGAGCAGCTTCAATACATTATGGATACTCGTCTGCAGGTGCTTTTCACCTATCAAATATCGGCGGACGATCGGCTGGCGCGCAAAGCCATATTCGATTTTCACAGCTCACTTATGCCGAATGGGATGATTCAGAGCCGTTATCCATCGGTATACCCTCAGGTTATTCCGGGATTCTCGATCTATTGGATCATGATGGTGGCTGACCATTATCGGTATTTCGGGGATGCCGAGCTGGTCCGCCGCTACTTGCCGACGATCGACGCGGTGCTTCACTGGTTCGCCCAGCATGTAGAAGCGAGCGGTCTGATGGGGGCAATGCCTCAATCTGTATGGTCTTTTGTAGATTGGGTGGAGGAATGGCGCGGGGGCCGAGGGGTGCCGACGGCAAATGAGTACGGTCCGCTGACCGCCTACAGCTTATTTTATGTATTGGCGCTTCAGACAGCTGCTGAGTTGAATGAGGTTTGCGGCAGGCACTCCACCGCTGAGGAATATATGAATCGCGCCGCAGCGGTACAAGAGGCCGTACGGAGCAATTGTTGGTCCGCTGAGCGGAGGCTGTTTGCCGACGGGCCGACCGTGCAGCTGTATTCGCAGCATTGTCAAATTTTTGCCGTACTAACCCGGACGGTGCCGGATGGGCAAGCGGGTGAATTGCTGAGCCATATGTTGGAGCAGCGGGATTTGCCGACCGTTTCGTATGCGATGTCCTTTTATTTGTTCCGTGCGTTGGAGAAAGCCGGCCTGTATGACAAGAGCTATCGGTTATGGGATACCTGGCGAGATCTTGCGGCGATGAATTTAACGTCTTGGGTAGAGGACCCTGTATCGCAACGCAGCGATTGCCATGGCTGGGGCTCTGTACCGCTGTATGAGTTTACCGCTTGCGTGCTAGGGGTGAGTCCCATGGAGCCCGGCAGCCGGGGGATTCTCATAAGGCCGGATACGTCTTACCTGGAATGGGCCGAAGGAGCAGTGGCGACAGCCGATGGTGTCGTACACGTGTCATGGCGGCGTCGGGAGGACGGGACAATTGCTTGCCAGATCGATTGTCCGGAACAAATCTCGGCAAGATTGGAGCTGCCGGACGGTCGGGTTGTCGAACTGGCTCAGGGCGGTCGCGTTTCAATATAGCATGATAGAGTGCGTTTTTACTTGATTTTTGATGCCAAGGCATTAAAAATAAATTGTTATCTAAGGGGAGAATGACAATGAAAAAAGAAATGGGAACGAAATCGTTACCGATGCTGCTGAAAGGCCTGCTGTTGATAGGCCTGCTGCTGGCGGCGGCTTGCGGCAATAACGCGAGCAATGAAGGACAGCAGTCGAATGCCGGGCCTGATTCCACAAACGCTGCGTCTAATGCAGCTCCGGAGACGGTAAAGGATCCCGTCAATCTGAAGTTTCTGTATATCTGGCCAGAATATGAGGCGATTATGAATGAAACCATTCGTCTCTTCGAAGAGAAAAACCCACATATCCAGGTCGAGCCGGAAATTGTGCCCTGGGACAAGGCAATCGAGGTTATGCAGACCAAGGTAGCTGCCAATCAGGCGCCGGACGTGTCTTTTGGCTGGACGCATTGGATGGCTCCATTCGTCAACGAGGTGGACGCCGCAATGCCGTTGGACGATTATTTGCAGCAAGATCCGGCTTGGGAGCAGTCTTTTATTCGCAGCGACCTGCTCGATATAAGCGTCGTGAATGCGGATAAACCATTTGTGTCCAATATTCCGTTTAAGTTATCCTTCCAGGTTGTTATCTACAATAAAAAGATGTTTAGCGACCACCAGCTAGAAGTTCCGCAAACGCGGGAGCAAATGGAGCAAACCATGGAAAAGCTGGCTGCAAACGGCATCATTCCCCTTGCAGCCAGCGGCAAAGACGGACAAATCGATATGCTTAAGGATTCCTTCGCGGGTATGAATTTTGTCAAGAACGGCACAGCGCAAGGCGCATGGCTGGCAGGCGAAGAAAGCTATGAATCTGCAGAATATATCGAAGCAATGGAGCTCGCCAAGCAATGGTTCTCTAAAGGATTTTTTGGCAAAGACGCCTTCGCGGTAGGCAACGACGAAATTGCCAATCTTCTGTTGACGAAACGCGCAGCGATGATTCTCGGCAATAACAACCAAATCCCTACGCTGCAAGAGCAGGTCGACGACGAGCTTGGCGCTTTCTTGTTCCCGGCTGCCGAAGGCTTGAAAATTCAGGCGCCGTTAACGGCAGATGGATTCTTCGTATTGAAAACGACGCAATATCCGGATGAAGCGGTTGAGTTCCTTAAGCATCTCACCAGCGAAGAAGTCCAGAAGCTGTGGGCATCCCAAAGCAAATCTATGCCTGTGCTTCAAAACTTGAATACAGGCGATGAAACGCTGGATGGTCTGATTGATCAAATTGCGGCTAGCGCAACCGATTATCCCGTGCAGAAGCTCACCTATAATCCGGCGGAGCTATCGAAGCAATTGCAGGCGGCTTTCGCAGAATATTTGCTGAACGCCAATGCGGATGTGACCGCTTCGGCGAAGAAGATGGAAGCGGATCACCGAAAAGCTATTGAGAGCAGCCAATAGCCGTCAGCCCTTGGGTTGGGCGAAATAGGTCGGAATATTCCAGGCTGCAAGGCCGACTAGCGGTATGGGGAGCCGGCAATCTTGGAGAGATTGCCGGTTCGCCCATAAAGGAGTGGAGACATACATGATAGCGCGCAAATATACGCTCGCATACTTATTTCTATTGCCGGCGGTCGCACTGCTGGCTGCCTTTTACATTTATCCCGTTCTGACAAGCGTTGTACGCAGCTTTACGGATTGGAATGGGTTTGATGCCGGATTTCTTTGGGTTGGCTGGGGCAACTATAAAAATGTGTTTGGCGATCATCATTTTTGGGCGGCAACGGGACGCACATTGCGGTTTGCTTTTGTGACGACCATTGTGCAGACTATACTCGGCTTTTTGCTGGCATTTTTCATCTATACGCTCGTATCCGATCGGTGGCGAAAACTGATGCGCGTCGCTGTTTATATTCCCGTCATTTTGCCTGGAGCGGTCGTTAGCCTTCTTTGGAGCAATCTGTTATCCCCCAATTTCGGTCTGGTGAATGAAGTGCTGAGAGCAATTGGGCTTGAGGCGTGGGCAAGAGGATGGCTGGGAAGCACCGAGACCGCGATGAATACGCTTATGATCGTAAATACATGGAAGTTCATCGGCATGACCATTACGTTTTATATTGTTGCGATGCTGGCGATTCCGAAAGATCTTATAGAGAGTGCCAAGATGGACGGAGCAGGAAGCGGCACGCTTCTCTGGCACATATTCCGGCCTCTGCTAAAAGGGATTACGGAAGTTAATTTTATTCTATCGCTGATTGGCGGCTTGAAAGCGTTTGACCTTATCTACATGATGACAGGAGGAGGTCCGGGGGACAGCACCACTGTGCTCGGGATCATGATCTATCGACGCGCGTTTCTTTCCTTCCGGTTCGGCGAAGCGATTACGATGGGAATAATTCTGTTCATTGTTATTTTGACGCTAACGCTGATTAGCCGCAGGCTAATTGCCTCAAGGGAGGACGAGCAATGACAAACAACAGATTATTCGGAACGCTTCGTATGCTGCCGTTATGCGGACTTTTCCTTATCATCGTTTATCCGTTGTTCTACATGGTGTTTAATTCCTTGAGGACAACCCGTGAAATTATGATGCAACCGTCCGGGTTGTGGTCGTCGTCGGGGCCGCAATGGTCGAATTATGCGGAGGCTTTTGTGATCGGCAAAGTATCGGTGTATTTTGCCAACAGTGCATTCGTGACGATAAGTTCGCTTGTGCTTACGCTTGCGGTCGTAACCTTGGCGGCGTATTCTCTCGGCAAGTGGAAACCGCCGGGCCACTCGGTGCTCTTTGTCGGATTTCTGGCCACTCTGATGATAACCGGGGAGATGACGACCATTCCGATTTTCCTGATGCTGCGCGATTTGGATCTGCTCAATTCGCATCCAGGACTTATCCTTGCTTATGTCGGGGGAGGGATCGGCATGGCCATCTATTTGATTCGAAATTTTGTACTGTCGTTGCCCAAGGAACTGGACGAAGCAGCACGAATTGACGGGGCGGGCTACATGAGGGTGTTCTGGTCTATTGATCTGCCGCTGATTGTGCCTGTGCTTGCAGTCGTTGCCATTATGAGCTTCGTGGGAGTGTGGAGTGAATTTTTCTGGGCTTTGATTACGATTACGGATGACAAATTGAAGACGCTGCCGCTAGGACTGCTGAATTTTCAATCGCAATACAACACCAATTATGGCGTGCTTCTGGCGGGACTTACAATCGTAACTCTTCCATCTTTGCTTGTCTACTTGTTCTTCTCCCGTTATTTTATTGAAGGAATGACAGCGGGAGCGGTCAAGGGGTAAAGCGCAAATATACAATATTGGGGTGAATCGTGTATGAGATTTAAGCAACTAACTGCAAGCTTTCTGGCAGCGCTGATCGTTATGGTCGGCTTGCTGCCGCCTTTGGCGGGCGAGACGGCCGGAGCGGCAGTGGAGGAAAACGATTATGATGCGGTAGAGAATGCGTCGGTTGAGAGTATCGACGGTATTCCAACCCTGCATATTAACAATCAACCGCAGCCGCTAGTCGGCTGGTTTCAATGGGATTGGTATCCCGGAATGACGCAATCCGCCGACTATGCGGGTATTCGGATCTATCAGCCGAGACATACGACCGGCTATCCGACGCTCGAAGTGTGGTTGCCGCACATGCAGGAGATTGCCGAACAGGACCCCAACGCCTACTTCCTGCCCGTGATCTGGATGGGATCCAATACCCCGTTCGGCTTTGACGACAAAAACAGTTCGGATGTGCATACCGACACAGGGGCTTCCTGGGGAGCGATATCCTACGGCTCGGATGAATGGCAGAATCGGGCGGAGCTTCTGCTGCGGGAGCAAATTCGCAGGTATGAGGCAAGTCCTGTCGGCGATCGCATTCTGGGGTACATGTTAAGCGCGGGCAGTACAGCAGAGTGGTTCTATGTAGATACCTGGGCCAATCGGGATTTTGACCGCAGCGTTAGCAATAAGGCGAAGTTCCGGCAATGGCTGCAAGAGAGGTACAATCATGATGTTGCCAAGCTAAGAGAAGCGTGGAACGATGCGTATGTCACGTTTGAAAGCGCTGACATTCCATCGAAGGCTTCCGGTGATCCGTTCCTAAATCCAGGGTCACAGAGCGACCTGATTGATTATGCCGTGTACCACAACGAGATTGTGTCCGAGCGGATGACCTACTTGTCCCATGTTGTGAAGGAAGAAGTGGAAGGCCGGAAGCTCGCTGCCGTATACGGCGGCTACACGATGGCATTCGGACAATACGGTCCGTTGTCGGGCATGCTGGATTTTGAGACGTTGCTTCGTAACGATGATATTGATCTGCTGTATTCGCCGCTGGACTATACGCACAGGGATCTGGATGACGGCTTCACAAGTGTCCACGGAGCGATGGACTCGGCTCGCTTGTACGGCAAACTATACGTGGGCGAAGATGACTATGCGACGCATATGGGGACCGATACCCATGGCGCTCCGCCATTGGCCAACGACATTGAGGGATCGCTTGCTCTCTTGTGGCGCAATTTTGGATTTACGCTGTCCAAAAACTACGGCATTCACTGGTATGACGACGCCGGGTATGGCGGGTTTCATAACGCGCGAATGATGAACAACATTCGACTGATGAATCAGTTAGCAGAAGCAGCCGTTGATCTACCGAGGCAGTCGACAACCGAAATCGCGCTTGTCCTGGACGAGTTCTCCCAGTTGATTCAATCTGCCGGGGGTTCGCCGGTCAATGAACGGGTAAGGCTCATTCGGGAGGAGTTGTCCGCCGTTGGAGCGCCTTACGATATCGTGCTGCTATCCGATGTGTTAGCCGGCAAAACCGATCCGTACAAGCTGTATATTATGGCAAATGCTTATGCCTGGGATAACGAACGACTTGCGCAGCTGGAGAATTGGGATAAAACGGGCAAGACGCTCGTCTGGCTGTATGCGGCAGGATACTGGAAGCGGGATGCAGATGGAGTGGACAGTCGTTCCGCAGGGCATATGGCATCGGTAACCGGTGTGCCGAGCGTGGAGATCGGGAAGCAGAGCTTTGAAATTCTGCCTGCTGAAGGCAGCACGTCGTCGTTGCTGTCGGGAATAGACGTATCCGAACCGCTCGGCGGATCAGTGCCGGCTATACCGCTGTATGCGGCAGTTGGATACGAAGCGGCGGGATTTCAATTACTGGGACAGACAGGCTCACATGCTACCGCTGTATATAAAGAGCATGCAGGCGGAGCGGAAGTCTGGATCGGCTCACCCTCTATTTCATCGGAGCAACTGTATCGCAATTTGGCTGATCTAGCCGGCGTTCATTTGTATTCGAGAAGCGGCAAGCAGGTGAATGCTAACGAATCCTTTGTATTCGTCACATTGCCGGAGGCCGGCACAGAAACGATCCGGTTCCCGGATGCATCGCCTCGCTACGATATTATAGCTGGCGAGTTTATCTTTCCCGATTCGGAAGGTGATGTCGAGCTGTCAACGGATAGCGCGGCTACCTTCGCTTTCTTCAAGGGCAACCCTGCCGATCTGAAGCTTAACAGACAGGGAGAATATGCTACCGATCTGGACCGGCTTGTGCTCCGTCTGGAGGGCGAAACACTGAAGGAGCAGCAATTGGAAAGCCTGTCCGACCGTCAGTTTGAAACAATTGCGGGCTCGGATATCTCCTTTGCACTGACCGGGATTACATCGGACGGTTATTATTTCTACGAGGATGAGATGGAAGCAGCTCCGCTCTGGAGCAGCAGTAACGATAATGTCGCCATTGTCGATTCGGAAGGGCGAGTATCGGCGCTTGCGGAAGGGCAGACGGTTATAACGGCTGCCTCAAGCGGAGTTGTCGCAAGCGCTTTGTTGACGATCAGCGCGCCTTTGGAGGAGTCTCTCATGCAGCGTATGCCGACGGCTTTCTGGAGCACTTGGTCGATGGCCAACGGCTGGCATCCGTTCACCTTCGGAGAAGGCAACGAATATGGCATAGGCGAACAAAGGGATGCGGCTACAGCCGAAAACGGAGAGAACTATACTCAAGTATACCGCTATGCGCCGCTGCAGAACGGAGAACAGATTAGCGGATCGCTGGACTCCTTGCAAGTGCCCAATAAAACAAAGGTAAAGGCGATTACAACCTTCCGATACCCGCAAGGAGCGACGCAGGGCGTATACAATTCCGTTATTATGGAGGGATATACGGAAGGCGGCGGCAGCAATATATTCGTGGTACAAAAGGATTTGCCCGTGACGGGAAAGGGAACCTCCGTGGAGGTGGATTTATCCGCTTATGCGGGTCAGAAAATCAGGATTGACCTGAATGTGCGTCACAAAGGCGCAACCTCTTGGGAGGATGCGGAAGTGCTGCTGACGGATTATAAATTCGTGTATGAAGATGAGACGCCGGTCAATTCCGTCACGCATCTGGAATTCGATAAGATTAACACAACGGTGAAACCGGGAACGAGCGGTCATCTGCAGATCAACGAGGTGTATAGCGACGGTTCTCGCGGCGTCTGGCTTCAGGAAGAGAATGCCCATTTCTACAATGATCGGCCGGATATCGTCCAGGTGGACAATACGGGCCAATTCCTGGCGCTCAAGGAAGGAACAGCTCAAATAACGCTGGTAACTGATCATACGTTAACCAGAGGATATGTGCATGTAAGCAATGATGGTTATGTGTATGAGGACTTGCTGGACGTGTATGAAGAGGAAGGAAGCTGGACGGCGGAACCGACCTATGCGGGCTTCCCATTCGGCAGTTGGACAGAATACGGCGGCGCCTCGAGGCCGGAGAGCGTGGTCATGGAGGATGGCAACAGCTACGAACATCCAATTGTACTCGCGGGAAGCGATAGCGGCACCGGCATTAATGGCCGGATCAGCCTGGAGGTACCGGATCAACCGTCTGTCTATTTAACAGGAAAGTTCGGATTTGTGGGCGAGTCCGGAGCCGTGCAGCAGCGTCAAGCGAAGTTTTTTATGCGATCATGGGATACGAGTATTACCGGCAGCAATCCCTTCTATCAAGAATATACAGTATCCGATGATGGTGCACTGTCTACGTTTGAGATTGATATTTCGGCTTTTGCAGGCGAGACGTTGGAGACAACGGATATCTATCTGTGGAAAGAAAACGGCGAAGGATCGTCGCTGGAGATCGCTCTTACAGAGCTGGCCTTCCGAATGCTGCCGCCTGATGTCGGCAAACCCGTGGCGCTCATCGCCGATCGTCCGCATCTGGTACTGCCTGTAAACGGCCAAGATACGCTTACGGTTACCGAATTAAACAGTCAGGGACACTTGCGGCAACCTGCAGAAACGGTAACTTGGTCCACCAATCACAACGATACGGTAACGGTCGGCAGCGATGGTGTCATCGCTGCGCTGCAGCCAGGAGTTGCAGTTGTGCAAGCTGATATGGGCCGGATGCGCACCTTTGTTGTGGTGGAGGTACGACCAGAGGGAATGTCTTCGGGGCAATCGGCCGATCCCTATCGCTGGACAAGTTTGCAGCGGCTGCCGCAATTCTCGCTAATGGAGGCGGATATTCCCTATTTCTACATCGGCCCGCATCGTCGGGAGGCCGTTATGGCTCCGCCTGTTGTGACGACGGTATCAGAGCCAACCGGAACCGTTGGCCAAGCGAATGTGACAATTGAAGGAACGGCAATGAACGGAGCTTTGGTGCAAGTATGGCAGGACTCCAATGGCAACGCTTCGGTGGACAGCCGGGATAAGCTGGCCGCAACGAAACGCTTGACCGATGGCAGCGAATTTGTGATTGAGGTGCCGTTGGATCAGGAGGGAGTTTACCACTTCCTACTGACCGGGGCTAACGAATGGGGAGAACGAAGCAAGGAAACAGTTGTGCCAGAGATTCAGTATGTCCTACCTGCCGGGCAATCGTACTCTCGCGGGACAGATCCTGAACGGGTAAAGCTGCTATTGAACGGGCGTACCGCCGATCTGGGCCGAGAGAAGCGCGATAAATCGTCGAATGGTTTTTCCGTAACCTACTTGTTGGAATATGACAAGCTATTGTCGAGCCTAGTGGGGGATGAGGGGGCGATAATTGAAATTGCGCTGGATCTGGATACCTCCGAAGCTGCGCTGGAGTTGGATGGAAAGTCGCTTGAATTGCTGGGTAACCGCAAAGCTTTTATTACGCTGCAAACATCGAGCGCTTACTACACGCTGAATGCGGCGCAACTAAAGGAACAATTCCTAAGCGGAGCGGAGGCGGACGGCGACGGGGTGTTGCTGCGAGTTGTTATTTCTGAAGTGGCAGAATCCGAGAGAAGTCGGGTGGCGAAGTCCGTCAAGCGGAATGGACTGGAATTGATCGGTTCGCCGATTCGCTTCGAGTTGATGCTCGGACAGGAAGGGCGAATGGATTCTGTTGATACTTTTGATTTTTACGTGGAGAGAGGAATCAAACTTCCGTCAGAAGCGGAGAAGATATTCGATAAGGCGGCGGCATTTGTTGTCGATGAACAAGGCGAAGTACGTCCGGTCCCTGCCATCCTTGACTCGACGGATGACCGCAATTTCGTTCAAATTCGCAGCCTGACTAATAGCCTATATGCTCTGGCGATTTCGGATATTGCCTTTCTCGATATGAAGGGTCATTGGGGACAAAAGGCCGTCGAGGATATGGCTAGACGGTTAGTCGTCTCCGGTTACGCGAACGGTCAGTTCAAGCCCGATGCAGCAGTGACAAGAGCTGAACTGTCTGTTATGCTGGCTCGCGGCTTGGGCTTGAAGCCAATAGAGGGAGATAGCGCATTTAACGATGTCGATGCTTCGGCTTGGTATGCGGGCTGGCTGGAAGCTGCCTGGAAAAGCGGGTTGATAGCCGGATATGACGATGGAAATTTCCGTCCCGACAATCCGGTTAATCGCGAGGAAGCGATGGTCATTGCCAGCCGAGCCATGATATTGGCCAACGATAAAGAATCTGCCGCTGTACTTAGCGATATAGCGGTCCTTGAGCGTTTCATAGACGCCAATCTAGTGTCAGTCTGGGCCGTTCCGGCAGCTGTTAACAATGTCAACTGGGGATTGTTTTCCGGAAGGGCGAAGCATATGCTGGCGCCCAAGGCCAGCATCACGCGTGCGGAGGCGGCTGTTGTGATTCGGCGTTTGCTATCGAAGGCCGGCCTCATCCAGACAACCGATCAATGAAAGAAACGAAGGATTTGCGATTAATTTCCTCGGAAGGGGCTGTCTTTTAAGTCCCGAAAATAAAAAAGTTGGGCGGAAAAATCTTTCCGTCCAACTTTTTGTTCTCTTGCAGAAAGTAATGAGAGCGGTCCATGTATCCTACTACTCGAGCATTTCCTTCAAAGTATCATAATAATGATAGGAAAAGCTTAACTTGGGATACTGGAAGCGGTCGTCCAGACTAGCCCAAGACTTTTGGAGCTCATCAAGGCCGGCGTTATAATAGGTGTTGATATCTTCGAGTTTATGTTTCCCTGGCTGCTGCAGCTCGGCGATATTGATGATCGGTTTGCCATACTTTTTGGAAAATTGAACTTCGTTCTCGATTTGAGAATATTCGTCTGTACGATCATAATTCATGACGGCAATCCCATCGCCCGCCAAAGAAATCAAGCGATCCAGTTCATACAGAGAATATCTGTCGTAGAAACTAGGAATTGTAACAATCATAATTAAGTCCTTATCCTTTGCCACCTGATAGGCTGCTTCCAAACCATCAATAAATGTTTCTATTATTTTTACTTTTCCCTTTTTGTCAGCTGCATCCCATTCGTCCAAAAGATAAGGCTCTACATCGATAACAAGGCCTTTCAATCCAGCTTTTTTGTCTACCTTCTGATTGAGCAGCTCTACTTTCATGATTTCTTCTTTCAGAGATGCTCCGTCTGCTTCCAAACCCCATTCGGCTTCTCCAGTCAGGTAAAATACATCAATCGTATGTTCATTCATTTGTAAAAGAAAAGATTCTGCTTCTTGTGATGCAAGTAATTCTTTGGAGAATGATTGATAGATGGCTCCAATATCCATCCGATCAAGAATGGATAGCAATGCAGGGCGCTCTTCGGCTAATACGACTTCATCTGACCAAGAAAAGATACTATGCTTGCTGTGAGTTTCAGCTGATTTTTGCGCAACACGATTAACAATCAGGATAATTCCTATAACTAGAATCAGAGTCAATCCCGTATAATAAATGAGCTTTTTCATATCTGCATTCCCCGCATAAGCTTATCCAGCTCAGAATAAGGCATAGGCTGATAGAAAAGGTAACCTTGCACATAATCACAATCGATTTGTTTAAGCAATTGCAGTTGTGCATCCGTCTCTACCCCTTGACAAGCAACCTCTACGCCAATGCCATGACACATTTCCACTATACTGCCCATGATGGATTGTATTTTTGGATGTTCAATATCTTTGATCATTTCCTTATCCAGCTTTAAGATGTCTATAGCAAAGTTTTTTAATTCCATAATGGAGGAATAGCCCCCTCCAAAATGATCAAGGGCTACTGTAAAGCCATAGGATTTTAATTCTGATACTTTGCTTATAATCTCAGGCATATTTTCTGCCGAAATCGTATCGGAAATTTCAATTTGCAAGCAGCTTGCAGGAACTTGTTGTTCTGCGGCAATCTCTTTTAGGGTTGTACAGAAGTCAGGTTGATAGATACTATATCGTGAGAAATTGCAGGAAATGTAGAGCAGATCCTGCCCTTCCTTAACTCTTTGACCCAGCAATTGACATACATTGCGGAACAAAGCGATATCCACTTTGCCAAGCAGCCCATTCTTTTCGAGGATGGGAATAAATTGATCCGGGAACAACAGACCTCTTTTTTTATTTTGCCAACGTGATAAGGCTTCAAATCCTGCAATCTCCATTTGGTCCAAATCGAGCATTGGTTGAAAGTATGGAATAAACTCATTGTTATCAAGACCTGTAATCGCTTCTTGATCCAATTCTTTAACCAAATGGATCGATTTGAAGAGCGCCTTATCATAAAAGACATAGCTAAGGTTATTGCTCTGTGCATATTCCCGGGCTTGTATAGCATGATTGATGGCCGGGTTTAATTCTTTATCGTAAATCGCCAAACCATATATGCCAGACCTAAGCGTTGCCGCATCATCCTTCGTTTTTTGCTTTAATAAGCTCTGGATGTCCAAATATAGCGGTCCCAGTCTTTTCGTTAATTGTTGCTGGGAGAGATATTGCATCACTATTATAAAACTGCCTTCCGATACACTGGCAAACATCTCGTGTTCGCTAAGATGCGATTGTATGATTTTTGAGATATGAGTGAGGGTAAGGTCTCGTTCTACATAACCATGCACTTCGCTGATCGAAGAGATATTCTCGATTTTTAAATTGACAACACTGTAACTGACACGATTATCATCCGTAATACATGCATCATAATCTTTAAAAAGTTTAATGTGATTGCCGTAGCCCGTTATTGGATCCGTTTGAAGCACGTGGATCCAACGCTTTTTATACTTGAGAACGATAAAGATCATAACGATTACAAGAGCAGCAGAAACACACAATAAGGCCAGGATGATGATATCCGTTCTTTTATGTGCAGTCTCGAGCTGCTTAGGTATTTTCGACCACAGGAGCTGTTCTTTTTGTTCGCTCGTAATGGATTGCAAGGCGTCAGTTATACGGGATATCATTACTGGATCGGCTATTGTTGTAAAAGCCAGATAAATATCATCTGCGCCATGCTCATTGGGGACGGAAATATATTTCTCGCTGAGCGTTAAGTTATAGGTGTCGATTTGCTCCTGATTAAAGGCAAAGGCGGATACCATATCTACTTGAAGATTTTTAATCAAATTTTTTTGTTCGACATTTTCATCCATATAGATGAATTGAATGCCTGTTTTTTTCGATATGATTTCGAGCAGCTCAGGCGCAATACCTTTAAAGGTTTGAGCTTTTTTATCAAAGTACTCCATGGGGTAGTGATCCGGATTACCTGCTACGTAAACGACAGCTTCCGTTTTCGAAGTGGCCTGAGCGTCTACAGTTACTGGACTACCACCCAATAAGAGCAACAATGTTAATAATATTATCGATGAATGCTTCCCTAACATTTTTATCATCATCAGTTCCTCAATTCAATATGATCCAATTTTAGAGATCGATATTCATCTTCTGGCGTGTGATTTCGCCCCAATGGTTTTTCTTCTTCTTATATCGGAAAAAAGAAGTCATTCTAACAAATGCAATAACGAGTCTGAGACCCGCATTTTCCAGCAAACATAGGCTGATGACCTTTAAGACATCAAATAGATCAAGCTTTAAATTTTGTGTATGGATACGAGCAAAGAAAGCTGTCAGGGAAAGGATTGCGCCAAAGCCTGCGTATATCAAATAAAATATAATCATAAATTGTACATTAATTATATTAACAGAGAAGGCCAGCATGATGGTCAGCAATCCAAACAACTCAATAAAAGGTGATAATAATTCATAAAACAGAAAATAAGAATAAGATGTTAGACCGACAATACCGGATTTTGGATTTACAATTAAATTTCTATGCTTCCAAAGGCTTTGGGACAGTCCGAGATGCCATCGTCTTCGCTGCTTAATCAGATCCGACATCGTTTCTGGTACTTGACTCCAGCATATGGCATCGGGTTCGTATTTAATAGAATAAGGGATTTGATGAGAACGGCAAAAGGAATGCAGCTTTACTACAAGCTCCATGTCCTCGCCTAGAGTGTCGTGATCATAACCGCCGACATTGATGACCATATCTTTTCTAAATAAGCCAAAGGCGCCAGAAATAATTAGGTTTCCATTAAATTGATCCCAAAAAATGCGGGATGCCAGGAAAGAGCGGTTGTATTCCAATGCCTGCATAATAATTAAAATATTATTAGGCAGTTTATATTTGATTACTTTACCATTTTTAATCGTAACACCGTTCGCGATGTTGATAAGCCCGCCACAAGCAATAACGTCGCGGTTTTCAAGTACAGGCTGAATAATTTTTTCAAGTGCATCATCCTGCAGCATGGAGTCTGCATCCATACAGATAAAGTAGGGGAATTGTGAAGCGTTAATTCCCATATTTAAGCTGTCCGCTTTGCCGCCATTTTTCTTTCGAATCAGCGTGATCTGGATATTATCTCGATAGCCGAGATAACAAGCCTCCTCAGGCATGCACGGAATCAGCTTGCGGATCGGGCGCTCGATTGGATTCAATTCGAAGTAATCAATCAATGCCTGTGATGTGTTATCTTTTGATCCGTCATCCACGACAATAATTTCAAATAACTGATATTTAGAATTCAGCAACGATATGACGGTATCTACAACGGTAACATCTTCATTATAAGCAGGTACAATGATCGAAATGGGAATATAATAGTCATGTTGGAGCTCATTTTTCATTTGCCGCCTTTGCAGCTGTTTGTAAAGCACGGAGGTTCCGACCGTAACAGACAAAAATAAAAATGTAGAATACACCAGCATATAACAAATGAAAAAAATGGCTACATATTCGAATAATAACTTGATGGAATCCATCATACCCTCACTGCCTCCTGCTGTTGAGCCTGTGCTTTGATACGGGTTCGCTGGTCTTGGTACAGCAGCATATCTCTTGCGAAGCGGTCAGTACCATTGTATATGGATGCAAGCTCATTGTAATTTTTTCGCAATGCATTAAGAGTCTCAGCAGCATTAAACCGAATGTACCAATTGGAATGATGCATGGCTATCTTCAATGCTTCTATAGATGCAGGGGTTGGATATGCTCGGATTACCGTTGCTGATATCGCTATAATCTCCCAGTCGTCCGAAGCCTCTGTCAAAGTCGTATGCAAAAAGTGATACATAGGTTCATATACATATTTCCCGAAGTAGCGGATGATTGCCACTTTAACTTCCTTGTTTGTTTCTTGTCGTATTAACAAGGAGTAAAGCTCCTCTTTAAATTGATCCGAATCAGCATGCAAAAATTTCACGATGGAAACCTGAATGTCATTGTTAAATTCGTTAAAGTGCTCCCACAGCAAGGCACCGAGTCGAGCTTTATCGCCTTCAAAAGATAATAGACCATCGGATAACAATTTTTCATGATGGAATATTTCATTTTTATTTATTAACATAATCGCAGATAACACATTTTTTTCATTACCAAAGCTGTAAAGCGCTTTGAGCGCATTTTCCCTGCAATAAGCTGATTTGGTATCGATAAGCTGCAGCATGCTATTAATGATCTCATCTTGCTCAATATCCTTGCAAACCTTGTATCTCGACATCAAATAGGCAAAATAGGCTTTTCTTATATCATCCTTCTGCATATATTTTACAGCCAGGCTGCCGAACAGGGGGCGGCTTAAGAGCAGATACTGTTGAACGACTACGGCATCTTGCTCAAGGGCAGCCTCTATGGCTTCATGAAAAGCCATCAGTTTGTTTGGCGCGGTCAACATCTTGTCCAACTTGATTTGTATCGTTCGTTTGATGGGTTGTTTGCGGGCAATATGCTCGAGCTGTACATGGATTAGTTTTGAGATATCATGGGTACGGGTTTTAAACCTTTTGTATTGCGACTTGCGGAAAAAAATAATGAAAACATTGAAAATGAGCATGCTGATACACACACCTATATAAATATAAACGATCTCTTCGACTGTAATGATCATGTGTATGTATCACCCCTACTCATTCTTTACCCAGACTTTCTGAATTTCATAATAAGATTGCTTCAATCGTTCATGGTAGGTTACTTTTCGTCCCCAACCGTCTAATGCAAAAGGTTTCATCGCAATCCGTTGATTGATTTCCCCTTTTTTGCCGATTCCTGCATACAGCCTGTCGATTTTAATATTTTCCACGCCATAATGCTCATAGTAATCATCATGAATCATCATTTCCGAAGGGTTGGAAAAATTGAAAAGCTGCCACGGAATTTTAATCTCGATATACTCACCGCTAAAGTGAAAATCCGCAAGCGAGTTAAAATCCGGCGATTCAGGATTGGCATTACCGTAAGTCAGTCTTCCGGTTTCATAGATCTCCATATTCAACGCTTTAGTTTGGGCATTATTTTTAGGTTGTATTGCTTCTTTTGGATCTAACAGTGCTGTTTGCAGAATCAGATTTATATTTTTGAAAATAGGCGTCTTTTTATCAGGAGGATCATAATAAGCATCTTTGCCCTCTACTTCGTGCCGGAACATAGCGCGTAACACTTCATATCGTTCTTGAACCAGCACACGGCTATTTTCCTTTCCGTTGATAACCATCAGAAAGTCTGCATCACGCTCAAATTTCACATCTTCATTCTGGCTGTAATTGCTGCCCGTCTTCGGAGTCGTATCGATTGGAATGTAGAGCGTGTCATCCTCTGTAAAACCCTTATTCCATGCAAGAAAATAGATGAATTTTTCATCATATTTCATAGAAAGAGAAGAGGTAGGGGTGTCTATTACTTTATCTGTATCTTTCCATTCGGATAGATCACCATCTACATAGCTGATACTCTTCTCTTTGCCGGGATCAAAGGATAGCAGACCGAAATACTGTTCATTTGTCTGGTAATCGCTCCAATAAGGTGTTTTTGTCAAATCCACCGCATGCATCGTGTTCCAGGTGCGTTTAAACCATTCGTCCTGCCATGTAAAAATAACAGCGCCTGCCGAGCCTGCGGCCATAATATCGTTATAACTGTCAATAATGGCCTGTCCTTGCTGCTGTTCCGACAATCTTCCTTGAGATCGCCCTGTATTAAAGTCTTTCTGCGCCATTCCTCTTGATGTAGGAAAACCGAATTCCGAGATGACTACTGGCATCGTATGATGATCATTAATCATTTTTAAATAAGCGTAATACGTATTTATTTTGCCTGCCTTGTCCACATACTTTTCTTTGTCTAGCATGTAATTCAGATAGTCGGGATAATAAGGATAAATATGATAGGAAGCAAAAGTGCCCGACAGAAAATTTCTTGTTGGCTGGATATGCTCGACATCCACCTTGGCTATCTTATAGAAATAATTGGAGATGTAATCTGGATAATCAAATGGATCTGTAGTAGCCCAATTCGAAAATGCAACCAAACGCTGCTGCTTATATCGGTCACTTTCATACGCAATAATCTTGTCTCCAACCTGTGCCAACATTGCTTCGAACGGACTGGCATCTACAGTGGTACTAAAGTATTTCCCTATATAGATGTTTTTGTCTTTCTGCATGCGATTCGTATAGGCAACGGTAATATCTTCCCATTCGACACCCAGAATATAACCGATTACCCATGGAGAGATATCCTTCGTATAGCTGCCAGAACCATGGCCTCTTCCGAGTTCCAGTTTTCGGTTGCCATGGATAACATCGACAAGAAGCCTGGAGTCTTCGATCATCTGATCTAAAAAACTTTCATCATAGGCATCTACGCGGGAATTTTGAACATAATCATTGACCCATAACCCGTGGATAATATACAGCGGATTTTCATTTCCTGTATTATACTCACTTACGGCATCATAAAAGGTATCGTCCAAAATCGTATAAACCCGAACGGTGTTCGCGCCCATCTCTTGAATTAATGTAAACCAGCGAAGATAGGTAGCTTTATCGATCGCATAATCTGTGGCAAAATAACCTGGTATCCCAACGCCCATATCTACGCTTTTAATTTGGAATTCCTCGAAGCCCTTTCCTATACCGTGATCGACATAGATCTTTTTGCCCTCCGTTTTTGTAAAACTTGTTACAGTCTTATCGGTGGAAAAAGAAATATAAATTCCCTTATTGTAATACAGATAATCGCCAATAAAGTACAACAGGAGGATGGATACGCAAATGATAATAAACTTTTTCAATTAGCGTTCCTCCTTTCTAAGTTAGCTGCTAATGATTAAACTTTTTGTTGCTAGATTCATGGCTGTACTGGTAGAGGGTTTCGATGTGCTCGTCCATCCAACCGCCTCTCTTTTTAATGAAGCCCTTCAATTGCTCTATAGCTTGTTCATAACTTTTTATATTGCGCTCGATCGGTTGAAGCAAGCTATGATATGTGAGCTTTGACGGATCGAAGCTGTAGCCCCAAACTTCAAAGTTACGATGACGCGCATCGCCCAAGTAAGCGGCCGTTTCATCGATATAGTTTATGAGATAATCATCACTTAATATGGATTTTCTAAGCGTTTTATATCGATGGACAATTGCATCGACAAAGGCTTTTTCTTTGGTAAGCATAAAATACCAAGTTCGATCATGAAGCGCAAACCCAGTACCATCATGGACTGCCTCCATATAATTGTCAAAAGCGTTGTTAAAGTCCCAGACAGGTCCAATATGAATTTTTCCTCGAATATCCTTGTGGAAATAAGTAGAGTATATAGCGGCGTCATAGTTTTGAAAAAACTCGTTGATAATAAAAAAATCAACAAAAGACTGCGTGTCAATAAAGCTTTCATAGCCATAATCATCGTCATCATAGTCATAGGAATAAAGTGATTTTTCGAACTTGCTAAAATCACGCTCAATATATTCCTTCAGCGCTGGCGTAAGCTTTCGCGTTGCAGGATACTCCACATTCATCATATATCGATTGGTTTCGGTGTTCGGAGGTATCCGTTTGATATATTTGGAAAAGTTATCTAATTCATTATCCGGAGTGTCGCCCCGATCTATCCTTAAGATATAACTGGTAAATGGATCACCATCTTTGTAGCTTGAGATATTTACTCGTTCCGTCCCTTGGGAAATCGTCTCCATCATCACATAAACACCTTGATATTGTTCATTGACAAAAAGCTCAACGAAACGAACCCTGGGCGCATACCCCATAATTTCCGCGGAAATGTTCATGCCCAAATAATTACGCATCAAGGTTTTGTCCAAAAAGGGACCATTTAAAACCCAATTGTCATGGGCAGGCATGCCTGCTACCTCTTGTTCATTTTCCGTTCCATCCGCATGCACCAGTTTGACAAGATACGATTTCTTATCAAAATGCAGCGACGAATTTCCTCGATATCTGATATCGGCTAAGGTAGAAAGTGCAGGTTCATCGGTAAGATAGTTATTTTCGCCTTGCGTATCAAATAGGTTTAAATCGCTTCGCAGCATTTCCTTTTGACCTCTAGCACCAGGAATGCTAGCTCCATTAGTATTAATGGAAACAATCGGCAGATGTGTACAGAAAACCTGATTATTCTGGACGCAGGTTTGGGGCGGGAGCGCCGACAAGTGCTGATGTTCTCTCGTAATGGTGTCCGACAGGGCAACCGAACTATAGAAAGTAAAGAAAAGGGCCAGGCAGATCACGCCAAAATAAATCCATTTTTTATTCATCTATTTTACCGTTAACCATCGATCTCATCATTTTGAGTGACCACATTGACATATTCAACATCGTCTATTTCATAGAGAACCTCAGTAATGCTTTTATTTCCCTTTGCCGCCTCGGCCAGTGTTCTGCCGGATAACTCATAGATTAACTCCACGGATTCCCTTGTCGAGTTTAAGACTCTTAAATTCGCTTTTGATTTGAAATAGGAGAACACCACAGATTCGATATTTCTTTCCTGGCTTTTGGCTGCTCTGATGATAAGAAGCCTTCTGTTGTCGTTTTTTATTCTTCCCAAGAAGAGGAGGATTATAAATAAGGCAGCCGAACTTAAGGAAGCAACCATAAACTCGCCGGCGCCGCTGCTGATGCCTGCCACAATCGCCCAAAAGATGTACACGGTATCTCTGGAATCCTTAATCGCCGTTCGAAAACGAACAATAGACAGCGCACCGACCATACCTAAGGAAAGAGCTACGTTATTGCCAATAACTGCCATGACGCTTGTCGTTAAAATAGTGAGCATTATTAATGAAACGTTGAATTTCTTACTATAAATCGTACCGGAATGAGTAATCCAGTAAGACAGAAAAATAACGAGTCCAATGATAATGGAGACTCCTAAATTTGTTAAAATCCCTTCTAAATCCAATGTTTTACCCTGCTCCAGCATGTTCGATAAAAATTCTCTCATGATAAACGTTAACCGCCTTTACGATAAATGGTTTAATAAATTTCTTCTTCCCAGGACATATTTGCAGACTGCTAATTCACTTTTAGTGCACTGGTTAATCATGTTACGGATATAGCTGAGTAAAAAATGATTATATTTAACCTCGAGGACGACGTTAAAACGATCGAGCACGGGGTTCATTTTTAGATGATCGGAAAATATGTCGAAACAACTTTCCGTTGCTTCGATTTGGTTGTCAAAGGTAATTCTGATTTTGTTTTCCTTTGCAATAAACGCTTTGCGATTGTACTGGATAACTGCAGTCGGTCGATAACAATACATATTCATATATCCGTAACACTCCGCTGCAAATGGTTCGGGATACTCTAGCAGCGGCGAATAGTTGCCTTTGCATAATTGCGCCGCGTCATCTCTTTGGATCCGCAAGGAACGTTTCTTTTGATAAGGGCCCTGTTTTTGTTTCATTTCAAGAACGGCAAACTCACTGGATGGATCATAGACGCGAAGCCGTATTTTCCTTCTGATGTAAATCCCGTTTACTTTTTCAAAAAAGTCCCGGTCGTCCAACGTATCAAAATAAAGGGATCGGATCATATATCCGTCCGCTCCGTTATGAGGATCCTGATGCAGCAGTTGACTTAAAAAGTGACTATGCTTCACATACTCATCAATAGATATCAGGTATTTCTTTTCTTGTCTAAAGACTTCATTCATCCAGCGATCCCTCACCCTTCTTTAAGGACGGAAAATTGTCGTATAATGTTGAAAGCTAAGTGACAATAATATCATACTAAACTGAAAAATTTCTGAACATGTCAATAAAAGGCGAAAATAGGAGATGGAGAACTCGTAACAGCCTTGATTAATATAATAAAACTTATTAGTATAGAGGCTACGGCTTGGTTCGTTTGCGCCACAAAGCTGCTTTTTTGCTATGCTCATATAAATAGGAGAGGGGTTAAGGAACGATGGAAAAAAAGAAATTGGCATTTTTGGGCTGTGGATTTTTAAATGAGATCGTGGCTAACGCTTTACATAACGGATATCTTCCTGAATATGAGCTCGTTGGTGCATTTGGAAGGAATCCCGTGCGGACAACGACTTTTGCCGAACGTCACAATTGCAAGGCATGTTACAGTATGGAAGAGCTGTTGGCATTAAAGCCGGATATTATCGCAGAAGCTGCATCGCCGCAAGCAGTCGGAGAGTACAGCGAAACCATACTAAAAGGCGGAGCAAGCCTGGTCGTACTGTCTATAGGAGCTTTTGCAGATGCGGCATTATATAATAGAGTAAGAGAGACAGCAGCCGAAAATAATCAAAAGGTATACATCGCCAGCGGCGCTGTCGGGGGTTTTGATGTTCTCCGTACTGCTGCCCTAATGAGTCCTATCAAAGCAACCATGACCTCTAAAAAATCGTTACGCTCCTTGTTTTACACACCGCTCTTTAAAGAAGAGCTCATGAATATAACGGAGCCGGAGCAAGTGTTTAGCGGAAATACGAAGGAAGCGATTGAAATGCTCCCTTTTCATTTTAACGTGGCGGTTGCTACAGCACTTGCCAGCGCAGGTCCTGAACGGACGACACTCCATATCGATGCGGTTCCTGGCTTTGTAGGAGATGAATATAAGATAGAGATCGAAGGCGGAGAAGTGAAAACTGATCTTAATATTTATTCCAGAACGAGCAACATCGCCGGCTGGAGCGTAGTCGCTGTTTTACGAAATATCGTATCGCCTATTGTGTTTTAACGAAGTAGGAGATTCAGCTCTGTCTAAGGATAATCGGCAAGGGCGATCAAAAGTGATCTGCATCGGTGAACCGTCCGTTGGGACGGTTTTTCTTGCGTTTAAAACAGGACCCCATCTTAATGTTTGTGTTCAACGACTCGCAGATATTTGTTGGGCACATTTTCCTATAATGATGATATGATTTAGATAATCAACTTACTTATAGTGCTCTAGCAGATTGGGGTCTGTTTCATAATGAAGGGTATTCTCCGAATCGGTTCTCGTACGATCTTGCTTCATATCGTTGCTGCCGTTGTTGTTGGTTTGGTTATAAGCTATGCCGTCATCTCTGTACCGGAATCTCCTAATTTACATAGTGAAAAAGGCATTCTGGATTTAAAGCAGGTTCATGTCAGTGAGAACCCGCTAAATTTAAAAGGGGAGTGGGCGTTCTACTGGCAAGAGCTGCTGTCGCCCGAGGACATACAGAATCGCTTAGCGAAGGACGGAAATCGTGACCGCTGGATCAGCATACCGAGCTCCTGGCTAGGTTATCGGTTAGATGGTCAGCAGCTGAGCGGTACAGGCTTCGCAACCTTTCGTGTGGTCATTGAGCTTAGCGAGCAGGATAAGAACGAGAGGCTTGCTCTGCGGCTGCCGACCATCTTTCATGCGTATAAATTATGGGTGAACGGTGAGCTGCTGGCAGAAGTCGGTGAGGTTGGTCAGGACAAGAGCAGCGTGACCCCGCTTCTGGCAACGAAGCTGGTGTTCTTCCAGCCCGAGCATGAGAGGGTGGAGCTGGTTATGCAAGTCGCCAACTTTCATCATAAGCGAGGCGGCATCACTAAGTATATCGAGATTGGCGGCAGTGATGTATTAACGGTCAGGAGAAATCTGGATATCGC
Organism: Paenibacillus sp. MY03; assembly: GCF_002165585.1. Taxonomy (NCBI): domain Bacteria; kingdom Bacillati; phylum Bacillota; class Bacilli; order Caryophanales; family Paenibacillaceae; genus Paenibacillus; species Paenibacillus sp. MY03. Next base: position 50,008 of record NZ_MXQD01000001.1, read on the forward strand.
CGCTGAGGTGTTCATCACCGCGAGCCTGCTGGTGATTGGCGCGTATCACCTGCTGTTGTTCATCCTGCGGCGCAAAGACAAGGCTCCATTGTATTTTGGTCTGTTCACCATGTTGTCCGGTATCCGATCCCTGCTGGTCGGCGAGCTCTTGCTCACACAATTGTGGCCATCTTTTCCATGGGGATTGCAGTTCAAGATCGAGTATCTGATTCTTTGCAGTATTGGTTATATCATGACGATGTACTTTGATAGCGTTTTTCCGAATTATGTGTCGCGTTGGTTTCATCTTGGCACGCGGATCGTTACCGGCGCATTCTGTATCGTTGTTGTGGTGACCCCTGCACTTCTATATACCAAAATGTTACTGATGATCGGTGTGATCGTTGTTCTGCATATGGTTTATCTGATGGTCGGGCTGGGCCTAGCCGCTTTGCGACGTATGGAGGGAGCGCTGATTTTCCTGCTGGCGTCGGTGGTTGCATTAGTGACGGTTATCAACGACTTTTTGTATTACAACGAATGGTCACGAATCGGGAATACATCTCCTCTAGGCCTGTTGGTGTTTTCGATCGCGCAGATGATTCTGCTATCTTCCAGATTTACGAGGGCGGCATCCAATGAAGAAAGAATTGCGCGCGAGCTGCAGGACTCTAACGACAAGCTGACCGAAATGAATATGAATTTGGAACGGATCGTACAGGAGCGCACACATGCCTTATCCGCAGCTCATGACGATCTCCGCACATCGTATGACCAGTTGCTTCAATCCGAGCAAGGGAGGAAAAAGCTCCTTGCCTATATCACGCATGATCTGCGTTTGCCGTTGTCCAGCATGCTTGGATATGTCGAGGCTGTACAGGACATGGTCAAGCCCGAACGCAATAAACAGTACCTGGCGTATATCCGGGATAACACGATAAGGATTAACCGCATGATCGAGGAGTTGTCCTTCTTGTCGCATTTGGAGACGGGACAAGTCTCGTACCGAATGAAGCCGGTCCATACGGGTCGCTTTTTGCGACGGTTCTATGAACAATATGAGCTGGTTGTGCGCGACGCTGGCCTCCATTTCAAGCTGGATATCGGAGAGACGGAGGATCAAGGACCCGAGATGCCTGTTGTCGAGATGGATGCGCAAAGACTGGAGCAGGCTTTGTTCAATCTGGTGTCGAACGCAATGAAGTTCACCTCTAGCGGCGGGGTGGTGCGTATTTCACTAGCTGTGGACGAAGTGGATCATACCCGCTTTGCGATCATTAGCGTGCAAGACTCAGGCATGGGTATTCCTCCAGAGCAGCTCGAGCAAATCTTCGATCGCAATTACAGGTATGATCGACCGGGCATGGATAAGGGAGTAGAGGGCAGCGGGCTCGGGTTGGCGATTTGCAGGGAAATCGTACATGCGCATGGAGGGACGGTTCGAGCGGAAAGCGATGGTCAGACGGGGACGACCTTCTATGTATCGCTTCCGTGTGTTCGAGAAGAGGGAGGGTGACGGTGGATGGGCACATACAAAATAATGATCGTCGATGACGATCCCCATATATGCGAGATTATCCAGGTGTATTGCGAGCGGGAAGGCTTTATATCCACCTCTAGCCACAGCGGGACAGAAGCAACAAAGCTGCTTGCTTCGTTTGAGCCGGATTTGATTGTACTGGATGTACTGCTGGCTAATGAAAACGGCATAGATTGGTGCATGAACGCACGCAGCCGCACGGATGCGCCGATTGTGTTCCTGAGCAGCCGCGAGGAAGACGAGGTGAAAATCAGCGCATTATCTTATGGCGGCGACGATTATGTGACTAAGCCTTTCAGTCCGGGCGTACTTATGGCCAAGATCAAAGCTCATCTTCGCAGAGTGTCGACGGGCAGAAGGGAACAACTGCTGGAGTTGCCGGGTTTGACGCTGGATTTCTACGCCCAGTCCGTCAACATGGGCAGCGAAACCATCTTTTTATCGAAAAAAGAGTTCAGTCTACTGTCCTATATGGCACAAAATGTCAATCGTGTCGTTAGTAGTGATGCGTTGTTTCAGCTCATCTGGGGAATGGAGAGTTTGGAGGATACGAGAACGGTCGCTGTGCACATCAGCAATTTACGCAAAAAAATTGAAGCTGACCCTGCCAATCCTGAGAGAATCATTACGGTTCGGGGGGCTGGCTATATGCTGGTTGCCAGAAGTCCGTTACAGACGCGTACATAGCGTTAATACGCGATGTTCGCATCGCCGGCAGCAACGTTACCCTTTTTAGAACGTGTTTCAAGACCTGTACATCGCTAATGTCGAGGGTCGAGAACCGTTCTATTTCTTTTTTGCCTTGGTTCAAACGCTTCCTAAAAGAATAAGTGTTCGAAACTAAAAAGAAATAAATTGACAACACAAACCATAGTAAATAGTATTGAAACATAAGACAAACGTGCGTTGGGATACGAGTATACCGAATCCAAGCTCAAAAAGTGCCTATAAAGAGTTGCAGCGCGCCAAGCCTTTCGAAACGTAAGATGTTCGGAAGGCTTGTCTCATTTTGAGCGACGATCTATTTCATCACGACTAGAGGAGGACTATATGTCGGTTCATATTTCGAGAAGAATCAAGCTCACCTACAGCATCGTATTAATGGTGATCATTGCACTCAGCTTTTGGCTGTCCTTTATAGGCACAGTTGGGAGGCTGGAGAAGGACTTGAAGGATGTTCACTATGCGCTGCTCAATCAGATCGATAATAAAATCGAGCTGTCCTTCCGGGAGACGGAAAGAAATTTGCTGAAGCTTATGAATGAGATGGAGTTTGTTTATTTCATGTATGACAGTTATATCGACGAGTCGGAGAAGTATGTCAACTTTTACAGCCTATTCAATAAAGTGACAAGCTTTACCCATTCCAATACACAGTTGACCTCGGTTTATATATATTCCGATGTAAGCGGTAACATGCTGATGAACAAGATGTATGTGCCCCATTCGGAAAATAACGAAGAATGGCTAGTGGAGCACATTAATATGGATGGCTATATAAAATGGCTGCCTACTCATCAAATATGGGAAGGGGCTGTTTCCAGGGATGTTGTCACTTTAATCCGCCCTTATCCTGCGATTAGCAAGCCAGGTTTTCGGAAGGGACTGGTGGCTGTCAATATAGACGAGCTGCTGCTGCAGCGCATGATCGCTGGCATCTACGAATCAAAATACAGCGGCCAAACGATCATTATGGATCAGGAAGGCCAGGTTGTCACGCATAGCGACCGTTCGCAACGATATGGCAGTGCCGACTCTCTTCCGTTTGCGAAACAAATCATGGCAGGCGGCGCGAAGGGCGAATTTACGATTGACTGGCATGGGACGAAGCACTCGGTGTTCTACATGAAATCGGCTTACACGGATTGGAATATAGTAACGGTCATCCCCAATAGCGATGTGTACAAGCCGATCTCGTCGACGCGGGATTTGCTCATCGTCGTCGCGTTGGGCATGATTGTCGTTGCTTTATTGGTGCTCTTTTATTTTAACCATACGACGTTTAAACCGATCGAACGCCTGGCCGGCAAAATGTTCGGGGTATACCGTACGCCGCAGACGGAGGCCGCAAGGCGTTTGAACGGTTTTAGCTCGCTGGAGACGATGTTTGATCAAATTTCGTTGGATCGCGAGCATCTGGAGCGTCAGGTGCGGGATTTTAAGCCTGTGCTGAAATGGCGTCTCATGACCGATATGCTGACTGGCAACAAAACGGAATACGCCGCTGTAGGGCATCAATTGGAGTACATCGGAATTAAATTGTACCCCCGTTATTACATCGTTTGCAGCGCCGAAATCGAGAAGGGGGAGCAACTTGGCAGCAGAGACCTGGCGCTTTATACATTCATGCTTTGCAATGTGGCGGAAGAGCTGATTAATATGGAGCATGCCGGAATAGCCGTTGATTTGGGCGGCGGAAAGGCGGTTATTTTAATCAGCTTTGCTGAAGGCGATGAGGAACAGAACCATTTGCGCGCGCTGGCTGTGCTGGAGTTGCTGCTGAAGGCGATGGAGCGGGAGTTCAAGCTTTCAGTAACAGCGGGGCTTGGACGCTGTTATCCGGATATGGCGGATATTCCAAAATCCTATGATCAATCTCTTAAAGCACTGCAATATAAGCTGCTGTTCGGCAGCGATGCGGTCATTTCGATAGAGGATATTTCCACCTCTCAAAATCAGGATTACTACCATATCGTCAAAAAGGCCGAACGGATTACGGAGTCGTTGAAGCAGTCGGATGACGAACGCGTGAAGCTGTACGTGAAGGAGATGTTTGCAGATGCGCTGGGCAGCAATTTATCTCCCGACTTGATTAAGCAGCTTTCGTTTGAGCTGATTATGAAGTCGCTGCAAATGATCTCTTTTATCGGCATAGACCCGGAAGAGACGATTGCAAGCCTCGGCAATTTGCATCAACGCATTACGGCTTGCGACAATTGGCAGGACATCGAACGCATAGTTGCAAGCGTGTTGGAGCAAATAGCGGCAAATATCGCGGAAAAGAGAAGCAGTCGCGGCAAAAATAAAACGGTAGACAGCATACTTAGCTACATTCAGGAGCATTACCATGAGAGCGAGCTTTCACTGGATCAATTGGCGGATAAGTTCGAGCTGTCTCCTCCGTATATAAGCAAGCTGTTCAAAGAGCATACGGAGCGAAATTTTATTGATTATTTAATTGAAATTCGGATTGCGGCTTCCAAGCAGTTTTTACACGACAGGAGCATGAAGGTCAATGATGTCGCAGAAGCAGTCGGCTATACGAATACGCGCAGCTTTCTGCGTGCCTTCAAGAAATATACAGGACTGACGCCTACAGAGTTTAGAGAGCAAAAACCGCTTAAATCATAAGAAAATGAACCTGAATTAATAATTGTAACCTGGCTTTTGCAAGAAATGACACGTTTTTAAAACGAGTCTCTTTCGCCTATCTTGCCCAGCTGCATACAATCGAGTTGCGAGGCGGAATGATCAGCCTAGCTTAATCGATGCAGGGAGGAGGATTGCAATGAAGGGGATGATCCCGGTGGACCAAGTGCCCGTCGGAACGAAGAAGAACGGCACAATTACGAAAAGATTGATCAGGGACAAGTATTTATATTCGATGCTGTTGCCTGTAATCGTCTTTTACATCGTGTTTAAGTATCTTCCTATGGGTGGCGAAATTATTGCATTCAAGGACTACAGATTCGCCGACGGCTTATTGGGAAGCAAGTGGGCAGGGTTAAAGCATTTTGAATTGCTTTTTGAAAGTGCGGATTTTTGGCGCGTATTAAGAAATACTCTGTTATTGAATGTGTACAGCTTAGTTTTTGGGTTTCCGGTACCGATTGGTTTGGCTCTTCTATTAAATGAGGTTCGCAGAGAATGGTATAAGCGCCTCGTGCAAAATTTTCTTTATGTTCCGCATTTTATTTCCTGGGTAGTGCTGGGCGGTATTCTGGTTGCGATGCTGTCGCCAAGTACCGGGATAGTCAACCTGCTATTAAACAAGGTATTTGGCATCGATCCGATTTATTTTATGGCTAATTCTTCATGGTGGCCGGTTATGTACACATTATCGGGAATTTGGCGCGAAGCGGGATGGGGGACGATTCTATATCTCGCGGCAATGGCGGCCATAGATACGCAGCTGTATGAAGCTGCCAAAATCGACGGTGCCAACAAGCTTCGGCAAATATGGCATGTTACATTGCCGGGTATTCGCAGTACGATAGCGATTTTGCTTATTTTGCGCATGGGCAGCATGATGGACGTGGGGCTGGAACAGACCTTGGTGCTGCAAAACAGCTCTGTGCTTGACGTTGCGGATGTAATAAGCACTTACGTTTATCGGGTTGGATTGCAAAATATGAATTACAGCTATACGACGGCGATCGGTTTATTCCAATCCATTGTAGGATTAATTCTTATTATTAGCGTAAATCGAATGATTAAAGTATCTGGAGAGCGGGGGTTGTGGTAGCTATGAACGCTAGAACAGACAAAAAGAGATGGCTGCCGCAACTGGGAGGAGCGATAAATGCGCTTTTTCTTGGCCTTTTCTCATTGGCTACCTTATATCCATTCTGGTATGAGGCGGCAGCATCGTTTAGCAGCAGCAGAGCGATTACATCAGGCGAAGTGATGTTTTGGCCTGTCGAATTCAATATCGAAGCGTATAAACGTTTATTTGAAGACGGGCAGCTGTTCATTTCTATGAAAAATACGATATGGGTTACGTTTGTAGGCACATTGCTGAATATCGTGCTGACGATACTTGCAGCGTATCCTCTATCGAAGAAGCGGCTGCTTGGCCGAAGCGCTTTGTTAATGTTTATAACGTTTACCATGCTTTTTGTGTCGGGTCTTATCCCCAACTTTATTTTGGTCAAATATTTAGGGTTGATGAATTCCTATTGGTCGCTGTGGCTGCCTGCGTTAATAAGCACCTACAACATGTTTGTTATGAAGACCTTTATGGAAGGGCTGCCCGAAGAGATTGAAGAGTCTGCGGCGATCGACGGAGCAGGGGACTGGCGGATACTTGTGCAAATCATTATGCCGCTATGCAAGCCAATTGTAGTTGCGCTGTCTCTGTTCTATGCGGTTGGCTGGTGGAACAATTATTTTCAGGTGATGCTCTATATTGGAAAATCCAATAAACAGACGCTTATGCTCAAGCTTTATCAGATGATCAGGCAGGTGGATCAGCATTTGCTTAACCCTGCTGGCGGATCCGAAGGGGTTATGCAAGCGATGTTGACGCCGGAGGCGATTAAAGCCGCCGCGATAGTCATTGCGATAACGCCGATTTTATGTGTTTATCCGTTTTTGCAGAAGCATTTTGTTAAAGGCGTTTTGATTGGTTCGGTGAAAGGCTAATTTTGAAAAAAAGGGGATAGAAATATGATGCAATGGAAAAAGACAGGTGCTGTATTGGCGACTGTAATCATGCTGCTGTCGATATTGGCTGCATGCAGCTCCAATAAGGAGACGCCTAAGCCATCAAATGAAGGCGTAAAACCGACGGGCGAGCAAACGGATAATAAAGGAAACGAGCCCAATAAACCAAAAGGAAAAATCAGCATTTCGGTGTTTGACCGCGGATGGGTTGCCGCAGATGAAGGTACCTATGAAAGTAACCGCTGGACGAAGTGGATCAACGAAAATTCCCCTACCGAGGTAGAGATTATTCCGGTACCTAGAAACGAGGCGCAAAGCAAGCTGAACGCCTTGATCGCTTCGGGCGAAGCTCCCGACCTTATCTGGGAATATGATCGCAACTATATGACGCAATTGGCGGCGCAGGGCGCTATACAGCCGATCGGGGAGTACATTGAAAAGTACAGCACCTCCTACAAAGCATATTTGGAGAAAAATGCGGACTTGCTGCCTTATTTGACCGTGGACAACAAGGTGTACGCGATTGCTTCCAAGCGTGGAGTAGATGCTATTGCCAACCATGCGATGTGGGTTCGCCAGGATATTTTGGACCGCTTGCAGCTAAAGGCTCCTACAACTGTAGAAGAGCTGTTTGAAGTAGCGCGTAAAATAAAGGAAGACGATCCGACAATGACTCCAATTGCATTTAATGGCAACGGAAACCCGATTATGCGAACGTTGTTCCAAGCGGTTTCGGATCAATGGTATTTAGAGGAAGGCAAGCTGGTTAACGGCAGAACGCTGGATCGCCATCGCGACTCCCTGGCGTTTCAAAAGCAGCTTTTTGACGAAGGGCTGATTGATAAGGAATACATTACGGACAACAATTTTGAACGTGCCAACCAGCTTTGGGTAACGGGCAAAGCGGCGATTATGTTCGGCGCATGGGATATGCCTAATCAATTCCGCGATTTGATGGCGAATGTACCGGATGCGAAGATGGTTCCGCTTGAGCCGTTCGCAACACAATATGGCAAAACAGGTTTGTATCAAGAAACGCCGGCCAACATCTATGTTATGTTCAACAGCGAAATGAGCGAAGAAAAAATCAAGGATGCGATTGCTTATTTGGATTGGATGATTGAAGATAACTGGTTGCCGCTGAAAAAAGGGAATGAAAATGAGCATTACAAGCTGGTAGATGGCGTGCCGCAAACGCTTGATAGCGAACAATTCCGCAAAGAGGTTTTATATGCATTCGAGTATGCCGTCGTTCATCAATGGAGTCCGGAAGCTTCGTGGTTCCCGATTTTGGCGGCGCAGGATGATGTAGCGCAAGCGTATGCCAAGCAGCAGTCTGTATCGATTGAAACTGCGCTTAAAAATAATTTCCGCAGAGATATCGCCTATAACCCGGATCTACCTGAGCTGAGCCAATTAATTGCCACGTTCAAGCCGATTGCCGAGCAAATTGAAACGAAGGTCGTAACAGGCGGCAGCGCAATGACGCCGCAGCAGGGGATAGATGAGATCCGTAAAGAGTGGAAGCGCCTTGGCGGAGAAAATATCGAGTCTATGGTTCAAGAGTGGTACGAAGCTAATAAGGGCAATTTGTAAGGAGCTGACTATCAAAGTTGCTTCACCTGCAGCAGCTGCAGGTGAAGCAACAGCTGTCCAATGATCTCACTCTAGGAGGTTGGAAGATGAGGAGAAGGAAACGCTCAACCAAAGCATTAGTCCAATTGCTTATTCTGGCCATGATCTGCACGCTATTTCAGATAAACAACATGTCTGTCTATGCTAATGATACGGGAGACGTCATTCAAAGTGGAGCAACAGAGCTTCATACGCTCAAGATATCACCATCGGATGATTCATATGTGCGAGGCTCGAATGCTTTTGCCAATAGCAACTTTGGTAAAGAGAAGTCTTTGGTAGTCAAGAAGGGGAGCCCGGAATTAACTCGCGAGAGCTACATGAAATTTGACTTCACCGATTTTTCCGGAGAAGTAGAATCCGTTACGCTGGTCGTGTACGGCGCTGTCGGGGAAGGAAACCAAGCAAGTATTCAGCTTCATAGCGTAACAAACAATGATTGGACAGAAGAGACAATCACTTGGAACAACAAGCCTTCCTATATATCCGATGCAATGGCTTCTATTACATTGGGCAAAGAAGCAAGGGGTTATGAGGCCGATATTACAGATCTGGCAATAGATCAACTGGCAGCAGATAAGAAGGTTAGTATGGCCTTTGTTCAGCCTGAAATGCCGGGAGGGCAAGGAATAGCCGTCGTTTTAAACAGTAAGGAAAGTGACAGTCAACAACCCTATGTGGAAGTGAAATATAGGGCGCCAGTGGATCATGAAGCACCTGTCTGGCCAAATGGCAGTGAACTAAAAGCGATTCAGACTGCAGATGATACAGTTGAATTGCAGTGGACACCGGCTATAGACGGTCAAATGGTTGTATCCTATCGGATTTATCAGAATGATGAGCTGATCGCCACAGTGCCAGTAACTCAAAAGCATTACCATGCAGCGGGGTTGGCACAAAAGCAAACTTATTCCTTTAGGGTGGAAGCGGGAGATTCATCTGGCAATTGGTCACAGGATGGGCCGGAAGCAGTCGTAACTATGCCAAGCATTGTCAGACTTCCGGTTGTTGAGGACACCCATGTTAACTCAGGCAGTGCAAGTCAGTCGAATTATGGCACGAGTGACAAGCTGATCGTCAAAAATATGAAGGCTGACCCTAATGTGACTCGCCAAGCTTTTATGAAATTCGAAATGGAAGCGTTGCCAGAAGAGGTCGGCACTGCAACTCTCAACTTCTATGGAGCTGTTTCAGATGGCGGCGGCAGTGCGATCGATATGGCTGTGTATGGATTGGAGGATCATTCCTGGAAAGAAGCGGAAATGACCTGGATCACGAAACCGAATGTTATACATTTCTTGAACAAGATTCCGATGAATACGACTTGGAAATGGCATCAGGTTGATGTTACCTCCTATGTAAAGGATCAGATTAGCAAAGGAGAGACAAATGCCGGCTTTGGTATAGTACAGTTAGCAGATGTCGGACTCGTAGCAATCATTAATAGTAAGGAAAATACAGAGAATCGGCCTTATCTATCCATCAACAGCTCACGTGCAAATGCGGCAGCGCCAAGCTGGCCAACGGGCAGCACCTTGCAGCTGCAGAGCATGGAAGAGGAAGGAGTTGCTTTCCAATGGGGGGCAGCGGTAGATCCGACAGGTGTTACGCAATATCGGATCTATCAAAATGGAACATTAATGGATACCATAAGCAGCCAAGAGGAGAGCTACTTTGTTGAAGGTCTTATTATTGGCGAACGTTATACCTATAAAGTAGAAGCAGGCAATGCGGCAGGAGAGTGGAGTCAGGATGGTCCGATTCTAACCGTTACTCCGCCAGACACGAAGTTCAAACAGACTGTGCTTGGCAATGTGTTTTTGAATAATGAGCCTGTACAGTTCATCGTTGAGACAGTCAGGCCGAATGTGAGCTGGAAAGCCTTTAATCTGAATGGCACGAAGGTTGCTGAGGGGACGGCAAAGGCCTTTAATGGGCAGGCAACGTTTACAGTTCCCGATCGTGGACTGGGATATTTCACGCTCGAAGCACAGGCTGAAAAAGGCGGCAGCTTGCCGATTATGTTGGAAACAACTTATTCCGTGCTTGCACCTTTCACAGCACCGGCGAATGGCGATTCACCGTTCGGGATGAATACGCATTTGCATCGCATCGGATACGGCTGGAATGCGGATCTTGTGAAGCTTGTGAAATATGCAGGCGCCAGCTTTGTTCGTGATGGTATAGAGTGGCAATATATTGAAAAAGAAAAAGGAGTATATACCTACTTTCCTGATCTCGAAAATTATATGGCTAGATTGAAGCTGGAAGGCATTCCGCTGCTGTTTGTTGCCGCTTATAATAACCAATTTTACGATAATAACGGAACCCCTTATACAGATGAAGGGCGACTAGGCATGGCGAATTACGCAAAGGCATATGTGGAGAAGTATAAAGACCAGATTTTCGCCATGAATGTGTACAACGAGTTTAACGGCGGATTTGGCAAACGCGGCAATAGCCCTGCGAATTCACAACCGGAATATTACTTTGAATTATTGAAGAAAACTTACGAGGTCGTACATGCGGAGCATCCAGACTTGCCGATAGTCGGTATTGTATCTGCCGGCATCAGTCTGGACTGGATCGAAAAAGTGCTCGAGCTGGGAGGTATGGATTATCTTGATGCTATAGCAGTACAAGAATATGTATACCCCAACGCTCCTGAAGAATTAGCAGAGAAGCTGGAAGATCTGAAAACATTGATTAGAAAGTATAATGACGGAAATTTGGTTCCGATTTGGCTGACGGAGTTTGGATGGCCAACCTTTGTTGGATCTCGCGGAGTCAATGAGAAGCTGCAAGCAAATTACCTGCTGCGAGGGCATGTCATCGCATTAAGCAGCGGTGTGGAAAAAATGATGTGGTACGATCTGATGGACGATGGCATGATAGCGGATTTGAACGAAGATAATTTTGGAATGATCCGAAATGAAAAAAGCTTGTTGGGGGCCTATACAGCCAAGCCGGCTTATTTGAGCTATGCGGTAATGACGCGAGAGCTGACCGGCGCACAATTTGAGGAAAAAGAGGCAGTCGAAGCGCCGATTCACAGCTATCGCTTTGTCCAGGATCAGCAGCCTGTTCGAGTGGTCTGGGCAACGGAGGATACCGTTATCCAGATTGCAGCGGATGCTCCAATCGAGATCACAGATATGATGGGCAATACCGAGCTGTATTCTCCGCTCAACGGAAAGATAATGCTTTCCCTTACTGGAGAGCCGTATTATGTGAAAGGCCACATCGGTCAAATTGTTGTTGAGCCTACTATTACAATAAGCGGCGTAGCTACCGTTGTAGGGGATGAAGGACAATTCGCAATCTCAATGACCAATACGGGCAAATCGAAGCTCTCCCTTACTATGGAGGTTGAAGGGGAGGAGCACCCTGTTTCGATAGAGCCTGGCCAAACGATTAACAAAGAAATTACAGTAATGGACACGCGTGACGGCTATCGATATATTCCGGTTTATTTAATGGCAGGAGGCCAAAAGGTCGGCAAGCTTGGTTATGAGCTGAAGGTTGAGAAAGCCAAGGAAGTAAAAGTACGTCCGATCATGGAGCAAGCGGAGGGCGCGGAAGGACAGTATAGGCAATCGCTTCATATTGATGTTGCCAACTTCAGCAAGCTTCGCGCACTTGATGTGCAGGAAGTGGAGTGGAGTATTGGGAACCAATCCGGTAAGCAGGCTTTGAACACCAGTATCGAACCTCAGGCGTCAAAGCAAATTAACATTCCTCTTCCTTCTTTCGGATTCGGGGATAATTACAAGGCTTCCGTACTTGTAAAATTTAGTAATAGTGATGCTTATCGATACGAAGGCAATTTCGGTTTTAACCCGGTTACAGAGCGAACGGTGAAGGTGAATGGAGAAATTGAGCCGGAGCTTGAAGCAACAGCTCCAACCATCGACTTGGAAAAAGGAACGCAAGTCCTGTTATCCGGCTTTAGCGGCAAGATCGATGTTCGCGGCAAGCTGTGGATGAACTATGACCGTGATCATCTCTATCTGACAGCACAAATTAAGGATGGGATTCACTCTGCAAAGGCAACCGGCAACCAGATTTGGAATAATGACAGCTTGCAATTTGCGATTTCATCAGGTGTACCCGGCGAGAGCAGCAGCTGGTATGAAATTGGATTGTCCGATACGCCCGAAGGACCGCAAATGTATCGATTCGCTGCTCCGCCAGGTATTGATAAAGGGGCAATCAAGTCTGGCAAGCTAGTCGTAAAGCGTGACGAGGAGAAAAAGATTACCGTGTATCAAATGTCGCTGCCATGGTCTGAACTGGCGCCGGTGCTTCCGCTCCGAAATGAAGTCATGAGCTTCTCCTTGCTTGTTAATGACAACAACGGCGAGGGCAGGCGAGGCTGGATGGAATGGGGATCGGGGATCGGTCTCACGAAGAGAGCTAGCCTGTTCCGCACCATGCAGTGGATGCATACGAAGCCTGCTCCGGTTGCAGTCGACGCTTCATATAGCGTGAAAGCAGGGGAGGAACTGAGCGGCATGCTTAAGAATGAGGATGCTTCAGCAAGTGCAGTAACCTATGAAATTGTAACTGCGAGCAAGCAAGGAACGATTGAGCTGATTGATCCTGCAACTGGCGAATTTCTCTATGTTGCCAAAATGTCAGCATCGGGAGAGGATCAATTTCGATTCCGGGTTTATGACGGTTATGGTTATTCTAATACGGCAACGGTCAAGCTGGCTATCCATAGCGAGCCGAAGCCGCCGACCGATCCTCCTGTATATCCGGGAGGCGTGACGCCTAACGAGTCCTTTAACGGGGAACTGTATGTACCTGCAGGCATGGGCGGTGAAGTAAGCAAGGGTCGGCAAATTAAGCTGAGCATCCCGAAAGGTGCGACCACAGTCGGCGCACTCTTCAAGATCGAGGAGTGGCAGGAACAACTGAAAGGCCAGAAAGGGGTTCGAATTCTAAGCCCTGTTTACTTGCTAAGTCAGGATGGGAATGCCGAGTTAAGCAAACCGGTAGTCCTTCGCATCGCCTATGAAGGTCAACTGAAAACAGGCGAGGAGGCCGTCCTTGCTCGATACGATGAGCAGCAAAAAGCATGGGTGAAGGTAGGAGGCAAATCTGGCGAGCTGAGCGTTACAGCAGACATCGATGAGCTAGGTACTTTTGCTGTGGCAGTCTTCGCGAAGGAAGAGCCAAAGCCGCAGAAAGAGCTGACAGACATCGCCGGACATTGGGGACAAGCGTGGATTGAGCGTGCAGTAGAGGCAGGACTTATTACCGGCTTCCCGGATCATACGTATCGCCCGGACCAGGCGGTTACCCGCCAGGAATTGGTTACGATTCTGACAAGAGGCATGAAGTTGCTGGAAGGTCATTCAGAAGCAGCGGATGAGGCTGCCGAAAGAGCGGTAGTCTTCACGGACGATGCGAAGATTGGCAAGTATGCGCTGGAGGCGGTACAGCGAGCCGTATCGGACGGGTTGATTACGGGCTACAAAGATGGCAGCTTCCGACCTCAGGGAGGAATGACAAGGATCGAGCTCGCAGCGGTTCTGGCGCGCATTAGCGCTTCAGTCGGTAAGGCAGCAGGTCAAGGTGCCGGCGTAGAAATGCAACTGAACGGCTTAAAGGATGCAAAGCAAATCCCATTATGGGCACAAGGATATGTCGCGCAAGTGCTGGCAAGCGGCCTGATGGAAGGAACAGGAGACGGCCAGTTCAAGCCGCTGGAAACGGTCACCCGAGCGGAAGCTGCTGCGATCGCGGTGCGAATGGTGCAGCAGATGTAAATATGGATTGCTCCATTTGTATAGTTATGGATATTTCTATTCACTCCAATAACTGATAAACTTACTCCATACTTCAATTCGAGGAGTGAACAAATGGACGGGGTACGTTACAAAATAAGAGAAGTGTTGGACAAGGATAAAATCGAGGCATTTCTTCGACAAGTCCGAATTGGACACTTAGGCATGGCCGACGGTCATTTGCCGTATGTTGTTCCGCTTAACTTTGTTTGGACAAACGGGAAGCTATATTTTCATGGGGCCGCAGGCGGGCGACGAAATCAGGTTATGGAAGCAAATCCGGAGGTTTGTTTTACGGTTAGTGAAGAATACGGGACAATTACAGATCCCGTACCAGCCAAGACGGACACCGCATATATGAGCGTGATGATTTTTGGCAAAGCACATCCCGTCGACGATCTGGATGAAGCAACACGTATGTTGCAAGAAATGATCGATAAGTATGTTCCCGGGTACTACAATCGACCGCTTCCCCAGCAGCATGTGGATAAATATCGATCAACCGTATTTGGGGGTCCGGTTCGGGTATACCGAATTGATCCCCATCAAATCACGGCGAAAGAAAATCAACTTGAAGAGGGAAAAATGTTCAAGCCAGGAAAAACGGTATAGGTCGTTTTTTGAACCAATGATCTATTCGGTAAGTTTGTAACGGGGACATTTTTGCCCAGTGTTGGGGGGCATCTTGTCCGAATTGGCCCCGGAAGGTACCACCGGATTTGTTATACTTATCCATCAGTTGAAATGGCGGTTACAGGGATATTTCCCTGCAACCGCCATTTCGATTTTTCTCAAGGGGGGAAATACAATCTATTGCTGCCCGCGAAGCGTCTCTACACGATCGGGCTTGAGTGGCAGCTTCAGCGACAGTCTGCGACCGGCAGGCGACCAGTCGGCCCTTAGGTCTGTGTCATCCGCGGAGGCTTCCATCCCGGCCAGGTTATGCGCGGTTGCCGCTTCCGCAGCCTCGGCGGACACGGCAAAGCAGATGCCCGCGCGCCGCATGCCCGCGAAGTCGATGAGCCGTCTGGAGCCGCTGTACAACAACAGATCCAGAGCAAGTTTGTCTCCCTCGCGCGTCACCGTCCACTTGGGCTCCACCTTAGGAACATCACCGTCAAACACCAGCGAGAGCAACGACAGAGATACGCGAGTGCCGCCGATCGTCAATACGACGTGTTCCTGCGCGGCATTAAGCTCCATGCCTTCCAGGGCGCCGCCGAATTCCAGGCGTAGTCGCAAATCTTCGGCTTGAATCGAGCCATTGATCCGGTCCAGCCCGATATGCGTATCGCCTCCGTTAATCGAGAATTGCATGCCGCATAACACATGGCCTTTGTCCTGAACCGCCGTCAGCACCGGCGCGGAGAAGTCGTATCCATCGTGCAGCATGCGCAGCGACGCATAAGCGGGCTTGCCGCCGTTGTCCATGTAGATCAGCAGGTTCCGGCGCTGATTCCACATGACTTCCTTGCTGGCGGAGCCGACCGAATAGGAGGGCGTCATCCAGGTCGTGCCGGTCTTCTCATATCCGTCTTCTCCGCGATAATAGATTTCCCGCAGTTCCCTGTCGGCAGGTTCTTGGAACAGGCTGCGCAGGTCGTCGGGACAGCTGGCGCCGGAGCGATGCCATTCCAGCAAATGAACTGGATAGTCTGCGGCTAGTTCCGTCCATTCCTTGCCAAGACAACGCCGGAGGAAGGCGTGAGTTGCATCAGTGAGCAGCGTGTGGTAACAACGGCTGTGCGGGCCCGACCACTGTCCTGTAGCTGCGTGATAATGCTCTCCCGCCATCGTCCATGCCAGACGGAGCATTTCGTCGGCGATAGCAATAGCGCGCGGGGATCGGCAATAGGATCGAATTTTGGACAGCTCGATAATGGCGACTACGGTATAAGTCGGACTATTGTACTCCTGGAACGTGTTTAATCTTCTCGTATAGGCATGGAAAGCTTCGAATTTCCCCAAACCATATTCCAGATAGCCTCTATGCCCGAATTGCTCTCCGGCGGCAATCGCGACGAAGGAGCCCATAATGGCAATATTGGTATAATGCGGCCCCATATTACGGCGAATAATGGATTCGCAGGCGTGAAAGACAGCCTCCTGCAGCCGCCCCGCCAACATCTCCGGCAGCCGCTCGCCATGACGAATCGCGATCATCACCAGCACCTTGCCGATAAAGTCGGCCCAGTTCCAATCCGGCGGTGCCATCTTGTCCAGCGGTTCTTCATAATAGTACGACCAGATGCCGTACGTATCGCGAGACGGGTCGCAGTCCTGCAAGGAGATGATTTGTTCAATAATCTTGAAGGCTTTCGCCTCATATTCCGGCAGCCCGGTATCGAGCAGGGCTAGCGCGTATTCGACGGAAGCGCGTGTTGAATGGACGTATTCCACGCCGGTCAGCATGGTGTGATACCCGTTGGTGTGATATTTGACGCGTAACAGATTTAGCTCCGGATTAAACTCGCTCTCCAGCATGGAGACGCTTCTCTTTAACAGCTCCAATTCCTCTTTGGCCGATGGGTAACCCTCTGTTGTTTCGCTTAAGCTCATTGGCGTTTCGCATCCCTTCTGCATGATAAACGTTTCCTCATCAAAGTAACACGGATGTTTCCGGCCCGATAGTTTCACTTTTTGCCGGGTACGCCTTTCTAGTTCGCGCGTCGTTGCAAGTCCTTCATCGAAAAAAAGGAATATCATCTCAAAAAAAGAATGTCCGCATAGGTGACGCATGGAGTAGCAAGGTAAAAAGTGGAGGTTTCAGGCAGCTCAAGCGGCGTGCTACATTCGTGGTACAAGAGCCGCTGCAGCAGTTCGACATGTCAAACAGGAAAAGGGGAGCAGTCTTGACGCCATACATTCAGGAGGTCAAAGCATGAGAAACGCAATGAAAGGTCTGTTGCTTGCGTTTGCGATCGTTGTATTGCTCGCGGCGTGCTCGAACGGAGGCAAAGCCACGTCCGGCACACCATTAGGAGGAACGAGTCCGACGGCAAGTTCCGGCGAGTCAACCGCGCCGGAAGCCGATCCGTTGGATGCTCTTCCGCGCAAGGTGAGTATTTCCGCCTTCGACAGGGGGGCGGTATCGAGCGACGAAGGCACGTACGAGAAAAACCGTTGGGTGGATTGGATTCGCGAGCAGTCGGGCATCGATGTAACGATGGTTCCGGTTCCGCGCGGCCAGGCACAGGATTCGCTTAACGTGCTGATCGCATCCAAACAGGCGCCGGATCTGATCTGGGAATATGATCACACCTATATCGGCAAGCTGGTGACCCAAGGGGTTTTGCAGCCAATCGGAGAGTATATCGAGAAATACAGCACAAGCTACAAACAATATTTGGAGGAAAACCAGGATTTGCTGCCTTATCTGACGTTCGAGGAAAAAATGTATGCGGTTGCAACGAAACGCCCGGTTACGTCCATCGCCAACCATGGGATGTGGATTCGCCAGGACTGGCTGAATGAGGTTGGCATGCAGAGCCCTACGACAATTGAGGAATTGATTGCGGTGGCGAGGGCGTTTAAGGATCGTTATCCGGACATCGCGCCGATTGTCGGGCAGAATTCCTTTGACATCTATTCCGCAAGTTATGGCGCTTTCAACAATATGTGGTATGTCGAGGACGACAAGATGCAATACGGCGCTACGCTGGATCGTTTTGGCGATGTGGTGCAGCTTGAGAAGCAGCTGTACGTGGAAGGGCTGGTCGATCGCGAATATTTGACCGACAGCAACAATCAGCGCGCGGCGCAGTTATGGTCGACCGGACGGGCAGGCATTCTGATGGGACAGTGGGGGCTCGGCAACATTGATAACTTGAATCGCGACTTGTTGACCAACGTACCTGCCGCTGAGCCGGTACCGCTGGAGATGGTATCGAGCCCTTACGGACATTATGGCTCGTATCAGGAATCGGCTCCGTTTATGTTCGTTGCCATGAGCAAGGATGCCGCCAATCCGAAAGCGGCGATCGAATACCTGGACTGGGTGTTCGAAAACTGGAGAACGTTAGTATCCGGCGAGGAAGGCGTGCATTATGAAATGGTGGACGGCGTAGCTAAAAAATTGGATGCGGATATTTTTTCCAAGGAAGTCGGCTACGCAGGGGAATACGCCGTGTTGCGCCAGGAAGTTGTCAAGCCGGAGTATTTGTCCATTATGGCGGCGGATGATGAGTTGTCGCAGCGCATCGCGAAGCTGAACTCGGAGTCGCTGACTACTGCGCTGAAGCATCCATTCCGCAGAGATATCCCCTATCAGCCAAACTTCGACGAAATCAATGATATCCGTTCGTCG
Source organism: Paenibacillus sp. MY03 (assembly GCF_002165585.1). NCBI lineage: Bacteria > Bacillati > Bacillota > Bacilli > Caryophanales > Paenibacillaceae > Paenibacillus > Paenibacillus sp. MY03. Next base: position 68,648 of record NZ_MXQD01000001.1, read on the forward strand.
CTTGACCAATTTATTAGGGAAACCCGTGCGGAGGCGGTTACGCAGCAAGGGGACAAATATAGCGGCAAATGGGCGCTAGAGGAAATTCGCAAGGAATGGGAGCGTCTTGGCGGCCCGGAAGCGGAGCAAATCGCGCAGCGGTGGTATGAGGAGAATAAAGCAAGCTTCTGAGGAAAGGGGAACAAGAAGATGAATATACGGCAAAACCGACGGTTATGGATTGCTTGGGGCGCGGTGTCCATCATCTTGTTCCTGCTTGTTTTTGCCGCGATGGCGATTTCCTATCAATTGTTTACGAAGCAGCTCAAGGAGCAGCTGATATCGACCAACATGGAACTGCTCGGACAACAGAATCATAAGCTGGAGCTGACGCTTCAGCATATTGACAAAACCGCGATTCAATTTATGAAAAATGATGCCGTTGTCCGTTTTTTCAGTGAAAGACGAAACGCCGATGTGAATATCAACAACGAATTTCATGTGGTCAATACAATCAACCGCACGTCCAGCAGCATGGAATACATCTTCTCTATGGATTTGTACTCGTATACGAAACAGCGCCTGCTGACCGGAAGCGTGTCTTCCGACCTCAACAATAATGTTCAGGATTTTGGCTGGATTCCGGAGTTCGAAGAGGAGGCCGGCTTGTTCAAATGGTTGACCACCCGCAAAATTGCGCTTAACGCGCGCCAGTCGGTATACCGCAATGTAGTCACTCTGGTACGCGCTTATCCGTTGGTGCATCAACCGGGCGGGCGCAAAGGCGCGGTGGCTGTCAATGTCAAGGAGGATTTGCTCTACAGTTTGATTCGGAATACCGAGTCGGATGAGCGCGGAGAAACCTTCGTGTTGAACGGCGAAGGCGTTATGGCGCTGCATGACGATAAAACCCGTCTGGGCAAGGATATCAGCGAATTACCGTTTGTGAGGAGGATTCTCGGAAGCGATGCCGCAAGCGGTTATTTTGCGGCGCAAATTGACGGTCAGCCGTCCTGGGTGTTTTATATGGAATCGGATTATACCGGCTGGCGGATCGTGCGCGTCATTCCGGCGTCGCAGATGTCGCAACAAATGACCGTTATCCGCAATACGCTGATCGGCTTGTCGCTTCTGTTGTTTGTCATCGCAGCCGCCTCGACGGCCTTCGCCGGAAGATGGACCTATCTGCCGATCAACCGCTTCGTGCGAGGCGTACGCACCAAACTGACGGGGCAGCTGAAGTCGGCGGAAGCGGGGATGGCGGGACGGCGCTATACGGACGACTTTCATTATTTGGAACATACGGTACAGGGGATACTTACCGATCGCGAGGTACTGTCGCGGCAGGTGTCGGAGGGCAAACCGTTTATCAAATTGCAACTCGTTGCCGAGCTGCTGTCGGGCCGCCGCAAAAGTACGGAAATGCTGCAAACGTACGAGGATATGTTCAATATCCGTTTATACGGCAGCCGCTTCGTCGTGATGAGTATCGAGCTGGACAACAAGAGTGCAATCCCCTCGCAACGCGATGTGCGTCTGTATACGTATGCTCTTTGCAATGCGGCGGAGGAGTTGGTGAATGCAGAGAGCAAAGGCATTGCCGCCGAGCTGGAGCACGGCAAAGCAGCGATTATTATGAGTTTTGACGAAGGCGATGACGATCAGCGTTATATTATGCGCGCTGTTACGGTAGCCGATTTGCTCAAGCAATTCGTGCAGGAATATTTCCGGCGGACGATTACGATCGGCATCGGCAATGTAGCGCATTCGCCGGGCGATATTTCCGCTAAGTACCAGGAATCCTGCGAAGCGCTGCGATACAAGCTGGTGTTGGGCGGCAACGCCATTATCACAATGGACGATATTGTAAATGAGCAAAGTCCGCGCTACTACAAGCTGTTCGCATCGATCGACACGATCGTTGCTTCCGTAAAAGCTGCCGACGGGGAGATGCTGAAAACGCAGCTTGCCCGCTGGTTCGCATCCTTTGCAGAGCAGCAGGTGCCGCCCGAGGTGATCGCCCAACTGATCGTCCAATGTTTGATGCGCGCCGCTACGGATGCGGTCGATATCGGCGTAGACGCCGGCAGCTTGTTCCCCGAGCAGGATATGTACGATCATTTGAACCAATATGAGATGTTGAACCGCTACGAGCAGTTGGACGAGTTGGAGCGTTTCGCGCTGAATCGGCTGACGGGATTGATCGGGCTGATCCGGGACAAGCGGAGCCAACGCGAGCGGAACGATCTGATCGATCAGTCGCTGGTGTTTATCCAGACGAATTATATGCGCAGCGATCTGTCGCTGAACTTGCTGGCGAGCGAATTCGGACTTAGCGTGCCCTATCTGAGCAAGCTGTTCAAAGAGAAGGCGGAGATCAACTTTATCGATTACGTGATGGAGATTCGTTTGTCCAAAGCAAAGGAGCTGCTGTCCGCGACAGACGGCAAGGTGCGAGATATCGCCGAGCAAGTCGGCTATACGAACGTTAACAGCTTTGTGCGCATTTTCAAAAAATTGACCGGGCGGACGCCCTCGGAATATCGCGAGCGTAATCCTGCGATACGAGATGGCGCTTAAAGCTAAATTATATTATGAGGAGGTTTGTGATGCATATGAACAATTTTTTGGACAGATGTACAGCCATTGTATTAGTCTGCGTGATGCTGGCGGGAGGCGTAATGTTTCCCCCCGGAAACGCAAGCGCAAATCCGTCGGACGATCCCACATCGATAGCGGCGATTACAATACCGACTTTCTGGTATATCGGAACCAGCGGTTCGCCGCCACCCATTGCTGCTTACCGGCTGGATGATCAGGTGAAATACGGCGGCTCGCACTCGTTGCATGTACAATATTCGTCGCCCAGAACATCCAATCAATTTCTGAATATCAATCAGGCTGCTGATGTGGAGCCCAATACCGAATATGTATTGAACATGCGGATTAAAGGAGAAAATTTACAGACCGCCAATGGCGTTAATGCCGTCACCTTTGGCTTTGATTGGGCTTCGAGGGACGGAGTAGGCAGCGGTACTTTTGATTGGAAGCCGGTCAGCAAAACGATAAAGACAGCTTCCAATCAGACTAAGCTAACCGTTCGGATATTGATCGAGAACTATGTGGATGCAGTCTGGATCGACGAGGTGACTTTACGCAAGAAGGAGGATGTCAATGCGCCAAATCTGATCAGAAACGGTGGGTTTGAGGTGCTTAAAGTCGATGACGTAAGCGCTTCATTGCCTTCAGGGACGGTGCCGGAGGGAACTGAGGTAACGTTAAGCACTGCGACGGCGGGTGCCGACATTCATTATACGCTGGATAATAGCGACCCGTTAGACCCTGCAGCCCGTCTGCTTTATACCGGCCCGATCACGATACATGATAACGTGACGATTCGCGCGATTGCTTCTATGCCAGGCATGATCGACAGCGAGGAAGCGGTGTTTCAATATGTTATAGGGGTTCATTTGGAGCAATGGTCCGATTTTGCGGCGGGATTTGGAGACCGGACGCATATGCCGATTTTTTATGCCGAGGATATGACGTTGAGCGGAGAGCCGGATCATTGGGAGAGCTGGGGATCATTTACGGGCATTTCGTTGCCGCATCCTTCCAAACCGGAACAAATCCAGATTGCCGGGTACGGCGGTGCGCAAGATGTGTCTGCAGAGGCAAAGTTTGCCTATAACGAGCAATATTTCTACATGGCGGTTAAGGTGAGGGACAATTTCCATCATCCGGTTGCCAATGCGGATATGTGGTCGGGAGACAGCGTGCAAATCGGCTTTGGCGACAACGGAGTGTACGGTCCCGAATACGGCTTTAATCTGGCGGCGGGCAACCAACCGCAAATCTGGCGCTGGAACAACGGCGGCGCAACAGTGGACAAGAGCAGCGTCAATTATTACGTTAGCCGGACAGACGACAGTACTTATTACGAAGCGGCTATTCCGTGGGCGGCCATCTACGGCGAAGCCGGCTTTAGAGAGTCGTTTCAATTCTCCATGTTGGTCAATGACAATGACGGCAGCGGCAGACGGGGCTGGATAGAATGGACAACCGGTATCGGGAGAGTGAAGGACGGCAATCAATTGGCCCAAATGGATACCGTACCTGCTGGCGACAAATGGAGCTTGTGGATGGAGACGCTTAAGGAAGCGGAGTCCGGCCAAAGCATACCTTATAAAATTTTTGTGCCCAACTACGGTACGAACTCCGTCACCGTTCGCTTGCAATCGCCAGAGATCGGACTGGACAAGGAGGCGAGCATTCCGCCAGGAAAGATCTGGATCGAAAGCGGGCAGATTCAATTTGATACGCAAGGACAATATCAACTGGATCTTGTCGCAACAAGCTCTGAAGACGGAAAAACCCGGGAGCGTGGACAACGGATCACGGTATTGCCAAGCGCGGCGGAACTGCAGCTGAGGTTTAATCAATTAGGCGCGGCATTGTCCAAAGTGGAAAACTTGCTGACTGAAGCGGAATCGCAGTCTATTTCCACAGATTACGAACGGGTAAAATATACGACCGCCAAGGATTTCATTGCGTATGGCCGGACGGACATCAGCCGTGGGCAATTGGAGCGGGCTAGTTATGTGGCCGATACGCTGCAAACGTTGCTGGAGGAAGCTGAAACAGCGCTAACGGACTATCTCTCCGGTATCAAGACGCCGCTGGCCGCGCCGCGGTATACAACGCCGGACGAAGTCGGCGACTTATCGATCGAAGGTTACGGCTATACGGGAAATACAAAGGTTAGAAGCTCGGGAGCCAGAGAGGAACGTCCGATATTTTTTAACGGTTACGGTCATTTTGGACAGGTCCGCACGGATTTGCACAAATTCCAGGACTATGGCGCCAACATCATTCAAATCGAAACCGGTCCAAACAAAGTTTTTGTCCAAAAAGAAGGATATGTCAACGATTACGGCACCGGCGGAAGCGCGCGGGGAAGCATTGCGCTGGATGCGGACATCAAACACTCCGGCAACTATTCGTTGAAAATTGTCAACCAATCGCCAAAGCAGTCCAATGTGTACAAAAGCGTTTCCCAGTCGGTTGCGGTGGAGCCGAACACAACCTATGCCATCAAGTTGTGGGTGAAAGGCGACGGCGTGCAGCAGGCCTGGTTCCCTGGCGGCCCCAACTGGAATTTTCGCAAAGCGCTGCCGATCGGCACCTACGACTGGCAGGAAGTAAGCTATACGTATACGACAGGCGCTTCGGAGACCGTCTTTACCTTGATCATTTTGTCCGAAAATGTGCAAACGATATGGATCGACGATCTGTCGATGGTGAAGACCGGCGCTGCCGAAAATCTGTTGTTGAATTCCGGATTCGAAATTTTGCCGAACTTTGACGGCGTAGATCCGGACGCGGATTATTTCTTGACCAGCAGGAATTTGGAGGCCAACGTGCTTAACGTGCTTGCGATGGCGGAAGAGCAGGATATTGCAGTCAACTTGCTGTTGTCGCCGCATTATTTCCCGGAGTTTTTATTAAACAAACATCCGGAGGTGAGGAGCAACAGCAACGGATTTATTAAATTTATTTATTCGCATCCGGTTGCCGAGGAGATAATCGAACAATATTTGCGTTATGTGATTCCGCAGGTCAAAGATTACAAGTCGTTGCACAGTGTAACTTTAAGCAACGAACCGGTATTCCAGACGGACCGCGATGCGTATTATAAGCCGATCTGGCAGGATTATCTGAGGGAGCTGTACGATAACGACATTGGGCTTCTAAACGCAGCCTATAGTTCGTCTTACGCTTCCTTTGGCGAGGTGCAGATGCCTCAAAATATCGAAGGTAAACCGATAGTTTATGACTGGATTGTGTTTAATAACAAGCTTTTTGCCGAATGGCATCAATGGATGGCGGACATTATTCATGAAATCGCCCCAGATCTTCCCGTTCAAGTCAAAGTGATGGCGTCCTTGCAGAACAGTCTGGATTGGGGAATCGATTACGAGATGTTCTCCGAATTAAGCGATATTAATGGCAATGATGCCTACAATCTGATTTCTTCCGGCGCAGAAGGTTTTATTCGCGAGCTTGGCTTCTATGATATGCAGCGTTCGTTCAATCCGGCGCCGATCTTTAATTCGGAGCATCATTTTATCAAGGATGGAGACAACGACTACTCCGCGATACAGGCGCAGCGAGTGCGAGCGGTGCTGTGGCAGGGTGCGGTGCATGGCAAGACAGCGTCCACGAACTGGGTATGGGAGCGTACGTACGATCCAACCAGCGATTTTGCCGGCAGTCTGTTGCACAGGCCGGATGTCGTAGCCGATATCGGCCGCACCAATCATGATTTAAATCGGCTGGCGAATGAAGTGACCGCTTTGCAAAATGCTCCGGCGGAGGCGGCCATTCTGTATGCATGGCCGTCCGGGCTGTACACTCAGGCGTATTATGATGCGTTGTACGGCGCTTATGAAGCTTTGGTCTATAGCGGCCAGCATGTTCGTTTTGTGTCGGAGAAGCAGATCGCCGCAGGTGGGCTGGATCCATATCGCCTACTGATCGTGCCCAATGCAACGCACGTGCAAGCGGGCACGCTCGATGAAATTTCCGAATTCAGCAGCAGCGGCGGCCGCGTAATCGTGATCGGCGAAAACGCGCTATCTCGCAACGAGCATGATCAGTTGCTGTCGATCGGCGTTCGTAACGGCGTATTAGACAGAGCGGATGCAGTGCTGGCGGCGAGTTCTTCCGCGCAGGAGATTCGTTCGGCGCTGCTGCCGGTGCTGGAGAATCTGGAGTTAACCGGTGTTATGCTAAACGACGCATCCGCTGCATCAGATGAACCCGTCTACGGTGTACATTGGCAATCGGCCGAATATAATGACCGCACTCTGGTCAATATCGTCAATTATTCGGAAGAGACCGTTTCGGTCACGCTCGATCTCCCTTATGAGATCGACTCGATTAAGGAGTTGATAAGCGGAGAATCGCTGAGCGGTACGGTTGGTACAGCTATCGTATTGAAGCCGCTTAACCCATATTTGCTCGAAGTGACAGCTGAGGAGGAGCAGTCAAGCGGCGGCACCGGAAATGGTAATGGAAACGGAAATGGTAATGGAAACGGAAATGGCAACGGAAACGGAAACGGCAGCGGTGAGCAGGGGAATCAAGGCAATGGGAATGATGATGACGATGCATCCGAGGAAGCCGAAGCAACCGGACAATCCGGCAATGGTGCAGAGGGAGCGGAGGAGCTTCCAGAGTGGCATGACATCGCGGGGCACTGGGCAGCCGGCGCCATCAGGCTGGCGGCCAATCGCAACATTGTAAACGGATACGAAGACGGAACTTTCCGTCCAGAGCATCAGGTGACGCGCCAGCAATTTGCCGTGATGCTGGCTCGCGCGCTCGGGCTTCCGCAGAACGGAGCTGCCGTTCCGTTCGCGGATGACGGGTCATTGCCGGAATGGGCGCGTTCCGGCGTATACAGCGCGGTTGAAGCCGGGTTGCTAATGGGCTACGAAGACGGCACGTTTAGGGGAGCGCGGGCAATCAGCCGCGCGGAAATGGCGGTTATGCTTGTCAGGGCTGCGAAATATAGCGGCCAATTGGCCGATCCTGCAAACGATGCGGCTCGGCATACCTTCGACGATGCGGAGCAAATACCCGATTGGGCAATCGATTCCGTGCAGCTTGCTGCTTCGAATGGATTGCTGCAAGGACGCGGCGTCAATCGCTTTGCTCCTCTCGAACCGCTGACGCGAGCCGAAGGCTGCGTGCTGCTGCTTCGACTTTTGGATCTGATTTAAAACGCAACAGCAAACGAATCGACCTGGCCGGATACCGGCCAGGTCTTTGCCATTTTATCGTGCTAAGCAATTCTAGAATATAGTATAATTGGATTTAGTTTTAAATAGGGATTACTAGACACACATCCTGACGTAGCGGCGGAATATGGTAGACTCTAGCAGTCCCAAGTCATGTTTGTTTGGAACAACATACTTGGAGGGGAACAATGAAAAGTAATTTGTATCGCAAATGGCTAGTTGGGTTTGTAGTTGTCTTTTTATTCACGACCATTGCGTTGCCTTTTGGTCCGGAAAGGCGCGTGTTGGCGTCTGCTTGCGACGGAGTAACGCCCGGAACGTCTGCCCAATGTCCGATTATCATTACGGACGCCGCCGGGCTTCATGCAATGCGTAATAATCTGGCAGGGCATTATGCGCTTGGCGCAGATATCGATTTGTCAGACTATTTAAGTCCGACAGGCGCAGGATACAATGACGGGGATGGCTGGGTGCCTATTGGGGGAGGCGGATACGAAATTAATGCATTCAGGGGTTCGTTTAACGGCAATGGCTATACGATCTCCAACCTTAAAGTCATTCACGGCTCAAGCGCGGTCGGATTTTTCGGAGCCATATCAAAAGCTTCGATTCGAAATGTAGGTTTGATCGATGTAGATGTTTTGGGAACCGGGGAGACAAGTTATGTCGGAGGTTTGACAGGACAATTGTATGGTTCTTTCATCGAAAATGTCTATGTCACCGGAACCGTGAAAGGTGCAGATGATGTCGGCGGATTGGCCGGTTACGGCCTTGGAGTTCCCATAGCGCCCAGCCAAATTCGCTCTTCTTACGTTTCCGCTTCCGTAACCGGACCCGGGTCGGCTCAAGCCGGAGGGTTTGTCGGCCGAACGGAAGGATCCAACATGAGCATTACGGAATCATACTACAATAGCAGCTTGGCCGGCTTTTCCGGGAATGGAATAGGCTTGACTACATCGCAAATGAAACATGCGGCCAGCTTCCTCTCGTGGGACTTCTCCGCGCAAGGACAATGGGGCATTTTGGAGGGCATGACCTTCCCGATGCATCGCACCACGCTGGATCAGATCGTGCTGGACGAGCTGGCGATCAACGATGGCGAAATGGCATACGAGCCGGAGTTCGCCCCCCATATAGCGACGTATTCGATCCGGGTAACAGGCGAAGTGGATAGCTTGAAGGTGGCGGCATCCTCTGGCAGCAGCCGCGCAAACGTATTGATCAACGGCGAGGATTTGGACTCGAAAGTCATTTCTTTGGTTCCCGGCGCAAACAACGTCGACATCACGGTTTCGACCGACGTTGTCGTACCGGGAGCCGATACCAATCCGTTCGAAGCAGCCTATACGCTTCAAGTGATTCGCGAAGACGGAATAGATTACGCCCATCGCATCACGACCGCTTCTCAGCTTGCGGCGATCGGAACCGCTCCTTATGCGTTAAGCGGCAGCTATGAGTTAATGAACGATCTCGATTTGGCAGGCGTGGACTTGAACCCGATCGGAGACGGCGGTCAACCGTTTACGGGAATCTTTGAAGGAAACAGATCCGTCATCCGCAATTTGACCGTCGACAGCACGGTTGACCATGCTGGATTATTTGGAGCCTCTTCGGGAATCATCCGCAATATTGGCCTCGAGAACGCGGCTATATCGGGAGGAAACCGGGTTGGCGGCCTGGTCGGCAGCAATGCGGGAATCATCTCGAACGCTTATGTAAAGGGCAACGTTGCCGGGGATGAGCATGTTGGCGGCTTAGTCGGGTTAAACAGCGGAGCGGCTAACGTGACCTTTACCTATGCCGCAGGACTCGTGAGCGGCAACGCGCATACGGGCGGGTTGATTGGCGAAACCACTTCCGGGGTCGTCGAAGATTCATACTGGGATGCCGAAATCGGTTCGCTCTTGATTTCCGGCGGCGGCGAAGGAAAAACAACGGCGGACATGCAGCTTCCCGCGACATATGAAGGCTGGGATTGGGACGATAGTTGGGCCATGATTAACGGCACCACTTATCCGATGTTTGTCGACAGCTTTGAGGCCGTGAAACTTCAGTCATTGGCGGCAACAGCTGACGATGCCGAATTGATCTGGACTTCCGGCGCTTTCTCGCCGAATCAAGGCGTATACGAATTGTTGGCCGATCGCTATATGGATTCCGTTACGATTACGGCGGCTCCTGCCGTTTCCAATGCAACGGTGACAATCGGCACAACGGAGTCTGTCTCGGAGCAGTTGGCCGTTACAGTCGGGAGCAATGAGATTGTGGTGACAACGACAGGCGTCTTCGGCAGGCCTGACGGAGAATATCGGCTTATTATCGAGGTTCCCGCCCCGGAATTAATCGACTTTGAAGTGCCCGAAGCCGGTTTGTACGGTATCGGGGAGACGCTTGCTTTCACCATCGGCTATGGAGTGGATGTGGATGTCACAGGTGCGCCAACTATTCCTGTTACGATTGGAGAAGGAGCGGACGCCACCACCGTGTACGCCGTTTATGCCGGGCAGCCTGCCGGTGAAGAAAACAAGCTGCTCTTTACGTATGTCGTGCAGGAGGGCCTGGCCTATGACAGCGACATTGAAATCGGAACGGAGATCGGACTGCCGGACGGAGCCGAAATCCATGTTGCGGGTACGGATATTGCCGTTCAGCGCAATTTGCCGACAAAGGCGACAACGGGCATTATTATCGATGCCGTCCGGCCGGAAATTACGTTAACGCAGCAGCCTTCAGCGCCAACGATCGATCTTGTTGAAGTACAGGTAGACGCGGACGGCACGGGCAGCGCATTAACAGCGATAAAGTGGGCGAAAGGGCTGAGAGCGCCGGAGTATTTTGCCACAGAAGGCACTCTGCTGGTCGGAGACAGCTTTCAGACGGATGAGAACGGAACTTATTCGGTATTTGCAAAAGATGAAGCTGGCAATAACGCCGTTGCGACAATCGATATTGACAATATCGTTGCCGGAATGACGCAGTTGACCGGGTTTGATGTGCCGGTAGCAGGTTATTACGGTATCGGCGATACATTGACGTTTATTGTCAGCTACGCAGGAAATGTGGATGTTGCAGGCACGCCGAGCATTCCGGTTCTGATCGGAGAAGGAGTGGACGTTGCCACCGTTAACGCCGTTTATGCCGGACAGCCTGTCGGCGAACGAAACAAGCTGATCTTTACGTATGACGTGCAGGAAGGCCTGGCCTATGACAACGCAATTGAAATCGGAGCGGGGATCGGACTGCCGGACGGAGCCGAAATCCATGTTGCGGATACGGATATTGCCGTTCAGCGGAATTTGCCGACAAGGGCGACAACGGGCATTATTATCGATGCTGTCCGGCCGGAAATCTTGTTATCGCAGGAGCCTGCGAATACTGTGCCGACCAACGAATCCATCGCAATAACGGTGAATGCAGACGGCACGGGCAGCGCAATTGCAGCTTTAAAGTGGGCGGAAGGGCTGAGAACCAAGGCGTATTTTGCAACCGATGGCATTGAGCTGAGCGGGGAAAGCTTCCAGGCGAACGCCAACGGCACATATTCGGTTTTCGCACAGGACGAAGCGGGTAACAGCTTCGTTGCGACAATCGAGATTGGCAATATCATTAAAACGATGCCGGAAATATCCTTGACCCCCACTCTCGCAGAAGGGAGTCGCTCCGTCTCAGTCAGCGCCTTGGCTGAGGCTCATGGCGCTATCAATAGGATTACGAAACTGAACTGGATGCCGGGGAGCCGCTCCGTCGCCGATTTCGCCGACGGGACGAGCGGAACCGATATCATGACCGATGGGTTGTTTATCGTTACGGACAATGACGTTTATACCGTGTATGCAAAGGACGCTGCAGGAAATGAAGCGGTAGCGGAAATTCGTATATCGAATATCTGGAACCCTGTTTTCTATCCTTTGCCAATCAAAAACCAGGAACTGCAGTTGAATTATACGGATTTCGGTATTCAACTGATTGTTGATTCTTCGATCATTAGCAAGAAAACGCTTGAAGACGGCACTGTTGTCGAGCATGTCATATTGACTGACAAAATCCTTGAACGGGTGCTTGATGCGCTTGGCAAGGCGGCAGGAACTTTCGTCTCCATTGTAATCAACGATTCTGAACAGGCCGTGCAAGTGCAGTTTCCCGCTTCTTCGTTGGTCAAGTTGAAGACGGCCTATCCCGCCGCCACATTTGAAGTCAGATTAAACGCTTCAAGCTATGAGCTGCAGGTTAATGCTTTGCCTTTGGAGTCAAAGTCGTCTGTCACACATGTGAATATAGCGATCGCACAAATTGTCGGACAACAAAAAGAGTTGTTGGAGCGTGCCGCGAACAACGCAGGTCTTAAACGGATCAGTCATGCCGTTAGTTATGAGGTGACCGTTTCGTCTGATGGGCGAATCGAGGAAATCAGGGATTTTGGCGGGGTATATATCGTTCGCTCCATCGTGCTGGACGAGGGCCGCTCGGACGGACCTATCGTTGCCGTCTTGTACGATTCCGCAACGGGAGAGTTGAACTTTGCACCGGCCGTGACCAGAGCAAGGGATGACGGTACGCCGGAAATGGCGATCAAAGTACCGCACAACAGCATCTACGCGATTATGGAAGCCGATGATAAAACCTATTCCGACCTTGACGGTCACTGGGCGAAAACATCCGTAGAACTGCTGGCGTCCAAACTTATTGTAAACGGAGTATCCGCTACCGAATTTGCGCCGAACAGCTCAATTACAAGAGCCGAATTTACTTCCTTGCTGGTGCGCGGTTTGGGCTTAAAGGTCGGACAATCCGCGCAGAGCGCCATCTTCCATGATGTAGCCCAAGGGGATTGGCATGCGGCGGCCATTGAAGCAGGCGTCAGGGCTGGATTGGTCAAAGGGGTGTCGGAGAATAACTTTGCTCCTGACCGCTTTATGACAAGAGAACAGATGGCCGTTATGCTGAGCAATGCGTTGGCGGTTTTGGGCTATGCCCCGATCCATCCCGATCAAGCGCCGACTGTTCTGGACAAATTTGAAGATCATACGACTATATCTCCATGGGCCAAAGCAGCGGTTGCTCAAGCCGCAAACGCAGGCATCATCTCCGGCATGACAGATGATTTATTTGCGCCTTCCAACTTTGCGACTAGAGCGCAAGCCGTTGTGATGTTAAGGCGGTTTTTGCAATATGTCGAATTTATCGATTAAATTGTCCCATCATTTGCGAATCGGACTCGTCCGATAGCAGCGCTCACGTTCTGTGCCGGTGTTTTCATCACCGTCATTGACGTGAGCGTTTTTGCGTCAGGTACATGCTGCCGTTCGCAGCTAGGCAGGAGCTTCCTGGCGGGCCTTTCCTCCCGTTCAATAAATCCCGCGCGCGCCGGTCTGGGACTATAGTGACATCGGTGACAAAAGTGATGACGGCCTGTAACTATTGCAGCCGATGGCCTTCTCTTACAATTGGATTATTCTGTATGCAATTGTGAGACGAATGGATAACGGAGGGCGAGAGGAGTGAGGCAAAGGTGATATTCAGGAAAATGATGGCATGCGTGCTTGCGGCGGCTCTGCTGTTTGAAGTGGTTCTGCCTGCAGGAGGCGGCGTGAAGGCGGCAGACGACGGTCAATCGGGCACGGGGATTGCTCCGCCGATCATCGACCCGCTGCCGGAGTTTACGAACGAGCGGGCATTCGAGGTTGGCGGAACGGCGGCGCCCGGCTCGACCGTCACCGTCTATTACAACCGGCCAGGCGAAACCCCGGTCGCGACGGATGCGGTGGAGGCGTCTGGTGACGGCAGATTCGGCATGACGCTGGAGCTTTCGGAAGGGCGTTACGAGCTTGCCGCGGCGGCGGAGCTGGGCGGAGAGAGGAGCGCGTTGTCCGACAAGGCGACGGTGGAGGTCGACCTGACGGAGCCGGATGCGTACAGTATGGATATCCGCTGGTTCAACATCGCTTACAATGAAGTGATGCTGCAGTGGGAGCCGCCATACCGGGTCGACGAGCATGGAAATTACGTTCCGGATGCGTCGATTGACCGATACCGGCTGGAGCGGCGAGACGGCACGCTGGTGACGGAAACGGCGGATCGGCAATTTTTTGAGGCGGGCCTGCCCGAGGCGGCATATGTGGATTATGTTTTCTATGCCATCGACAAAGCCGGGAACCGCTCGGATCCGCTCCCGGTCCATGCCGCGACTTCTCACCGGTACTTGACGGCAATCGAAAGCGGCGAAGAAGAAGTCTACACCTTGCCGGCAATAAGCCGGGACGGCGGCACGGCCGTTTATTACTCCGGGCATCCGGATCGGGACGGCATTGTTGTATACGACGCTGCGGCCGGCACGAAGCAAGTGATCGGGAATTTGAACAAGGCGTATATCGATCAAGGGCTTGCGGTCAGCGGCGACGGCAGATTCGTTGCCTATGAAGATTCCAATGAAGATCGGACGGAAATCTCTCTGTATGTGTACGATCGGACGAATGAGGTTGCGGTGCGTGTAGCGGCGGTGGCTTCCGGGCGGTTGTACGGTTTGTCGCTGAGCGACGATGGCGGCAAGCTGCTGTTCGAATCGGCCTCCGGCGCTTTGACTGCGGGGGACGCCAACGGGCTTCAGGACGTCTTCGTGGCGGATTTGTCCGATTGGAGCGATATTCGCATTACACGGATCAGCGAGCAGGCGGACGGCGGGGATTTGTCGCAACTGAGCGGCGCGGCGGCCATAAGCGGGGCGGGGCGATACGCGGCGTTCGTCACCGCGGCCCCCGAGCTTGCGCCTGGCGGGGCGAGCGCCGGCATCAGCCGCTTGTATCTGTACGATACGGATACGGGTGAGACGGCTTCTGTTCCGATACGCAATAACGACACGGAAAACGGCGAGATTTCCATCGGCGCGGCGGCCGTGTCCGCGGACGGACGTTATGTGGCGTATACCGACAAAGTGGCGAAGCAGGTAGGCCTGTATGACCGGGAGACGGGCAAACATACGGTGGCGTGGGCGGAGAACCGCAATATCGGCGCTTATATGGGCACTCCTTCGTTATCGGATGACGGGCGATATGTGGCGTTTGATTACCGAATCCTTAACCCGACGGAAGCCCCGCTGCCCATCCGATCCCCATTCGGAGCGGTTAGGTTCGACGTGCAGGAGGGAAGCTTCCGGCAGATAGGGGCTCTTCGCGAGTCGACCACGCAAGTGGGCTTGAGCGGCGACGGGAGCAAGGCCGTGTACTTGCGCGGCGAAAGCAATTATTCCGGTTACGGCATTTATAGCGTATGTTTCGAGGCTTGCGACGAGGCCCCTGCAGAAGGGATCGAAAGCGTTCGCTGGTCGGTTGCGGAAGACCGAAAAGTCGACGGGCTGTTGAAGTGGGACACGGAAGTAGCGATCCAGGCGATCGGTCAACGGGATCTGAACGTGGAGGCGATCGTCTATTACCGGACGGTGACGGAAGGCGCCAACGGAGAAGCCGTGCCCAGGGAAGCCGCAGTCGAGCTAATCGAGACGGCGCCGGGTTATTATGGAGCCGTTTTCGAGGTCAAAGAAGGCATGACGCAGATCGACCGCATCATCGCGTATCCGAAGGATCGCGCGGACGAGGCGAGGACGGCAGCCAATCTTCCGGTTCATGTGGCGGGCAAGCTGGTAGTGGAAATCGCGACGGATCGAGCCGATTTGCTTGGCGCGGCCAACCTGATGTTTACGGTCGGGGGAAGCAGCACCCTCATCCCGCTGGAGTCGGCGGTCACGCGCTACGAGCGGTACTTGCAGCCAGGAGAAGTACGGCTTGCGATGGCCAGCAAGACAGGAGGATTGCTGCTCGCAAGCAGGGATGGCGTGACTGTAAGCAGCGGCAGCGGGACCGAGGTTCAGCTGACGCCGGTGTTCCCCGCGTCGCTGAAAGTACAGGTCGATGATCAACGGACCGGGATGCCGCTGGCTTCGATACCGGTTGTCTTTAAGGAGAAGGACGGCGGCCGGATTATCCACGAAGGAGTGACGGATGCAAGCGGAGCGGCGGTTCTGCCGGGCGAGCATTACGCTGGCGATGAAATTGTCGTAAGCGTGCTTCCGGAGAGAGATTATATTCCCGCGGGGGATCAGACCGTCACGCTGACGCTCGGCCCATCCGTGCTGAGAGTCCCTTTGCGAAGTCTGGCGAACACGGTCCTGTCGTTCCGGATCGACTATTCGCAACAGGCGGGCAGCAAGAAACTCATGCTCCCGGTGCTTGATTCCGATGCTGTCGTCAAGGTGCGCAGCCAGCCCGGGCTCGCGCTCAAGGCGCGGATCGACTATACGGAGTGGATATCGGAGGAGAAGACGGGGCCAGCTTCGCGGATTATCGATCTCGCAGAGCGAAATGCGGGGGAGTACGAGGGTGTTTTTCTGATTACGGAGGGTATCGCAAGTATCGATTCCGTACTGCTTCAGATAGATGGAAATTGGCTTCGAGCGCCTTATCCGGTCAACAAAGAGATTGCCGGCCGCTTCGAAGTTCGGTTGAATGTGCCCGCACGGTCGGTCTGGCACCAGGAATTGGCGGGAGGGGCATTGGAAGCTTCGGCCATCGATTACGATTGGGGAAATCATTGGACCAGCGCAGCCATCGATGCGGAGTCGCTGACATACAGGCTCAATGCGCCGTTGCCTGGCGTATATACCATTTCGAGCAGGCCGATTAAGCGGGAGAATCCGCCTTTGTCCATCAAGCGTGAGGCGCCTCCGCCGGGCCGCACGGCCATCGTGACGTTGTCGCCGGAATTTGCCGTCCGTCTCCTTGGCTCTGCCACGGGAGCGGGACAATACAGCTACGAAGTGCGCGACGGCAGCGGCAATGCCGTGCTGTCCGGCTCCAGCTACGGAGCGTTAAACGCGACATTGACAGCCGTGCCCGACCAGGAGCTCCGCGTGAAGCTGATGCCGAAGGATCCGGCTTTTATCGCCGAATGGATCGATCTGATCGTTGCGGGCAAGGAGCTCGCATTCGATACGGCGTTCCGCAGGAGACCGGAGGCCGTTGTATCCGGCCGGGTATACGCGCTTGACGGCAAGCCGGCGGCAGGCTCCGTCGTGACGGCGACCGTTGCCCTGGACGGAGCGTCCAAGACCTATACGGCAAACGCCAACGCGCAAGGCGCATACACGTTGTCCTTGCCGGAAGGCGAGGCGGTCTTGCGCGCAACGGGCAACCATATCAGCGGATATGCGTCGCCGCGAGTAACCGTGCTGGCGAGTGGATCTGAGCCTGCACAGGCCGATCTGCATTTGAAGGAGCAAGCGAAGCTGAACATCCGGCTGTATGCGAAAATAGACGGAGGATGGCAAGGACCGCTGGAGGTGGATTGGTCAAGCGGCGTTCATTATCGCATTAAGTCGACGCCTGCTATAACGAATCACGGGCCGCCCGCAATCGTGGAGGCGGTCGCGGGCGACACGGTAAGGGTATGTGCGGACGGTGTGGAAGCAAAGCTGCCGAAAGCATGCAATGAAACCGTAATCGGCGAGGACGGAGTGGGGGAAGTAGAGCTTCGGCTGGAAAACGCCGGAGGCCAGGCGCAGTTCAGGTTAGTCGACTCGAACGGACGGGAGGTCACTTCCGCGAATGCGTCTTTGTACCGCAACGAGGACAATAGCATGACCGGGCATACGCTGAACATGGAACGGGGGTACTCCCGCTTCACGCTGCCCGTGGCGTCTACCGGCAGCCAACGGTTGATTATCCGCGCATCCAGCGAGTTTGCGATCGTCGAGTTTCATGCGCGTCCTGGCGATACCGCCGAGCTTGGCGTCATACAGCTGCGGAAGCCGGGAGTGTTCGGCGATTTCACCCTCAACGGCCTGCATGCATCGTCGGAATGGACGACGCCGGAAGGGCGTCTCTCGCTTCGGGCGTTCTACGAGCATTCGCAATACAATGCGAAAGCGGCCACGGATGCCGTGCTGGTGCTCAAGCTGCCGGAGGGGGTCGAGATCTTGCCGGGATCAGCGATGCTGAACGGCAATCCCGTCGCTCCCGTGCTTAACGGAACGACGGTATCGGTACCGCTCGGCGATATTGCGTATCGCCAGAAAGGCGCATTCCAGCTAAAGCTGAAAGCCGGATCATCCCTTGCGCAGCCGGATCTCCCCATACAGGCGAGCATTCGCTACAAGCTTGGAGAGGAAGCGCAAGAGGCCATTATCGGCATGGCTCTGCTGCAAGTGACGCCTGCAACGATTCGCGCGCCGCAGCTGACGACGAAACCGGACATTGAAGTGAGCGGCACCGCTCCGGCGGGAGCGGAGGTGATCGTATACGATGGGGCTGCCGAGTTGGGACGTACGACCGCATCTTCCTTCGGTACATGGAGCCTGCCTGTCGTACTGGTCGAGAATGCCAGGAAGAAGCATCGGCTGAGGGTTGGCATTGTCTGGCAAGGGGAGATGCTGGCGGGCGAGGGGACCACTGTCGCTTACGATCCTTCCGATCCGGGACTTGCGGAGGTGGCGATGCGGCAAACGGACGGCCGGCTGGTGACGTTCCGGCCGGATGATGGCGTAGCGGTATTCCCGTACGTCGTCATTCCGTCGTATCCGTTTATTTTTCAAATGAAATTTCGCAGCCCGGAACGTGTATACGATGTTGAAGTGCATCTCGGCGACCGGTCGGTATCGGCGACGCGGAAGGGCGATGGATACGAAGCGGTTGTTCCCGCATCCTACAATCTGGGACCGGTATGGGTCACTTACCGCAAGAAGCCCGATGCCGTCATATCGGAAACGGAGGAACCTACGGAAGACGAACTGCGTTTTATTGTGCCTGTTGCCTATGAGGATTTCGAGCTGCAACGGGCCGCAGCGGGCGGCGAACAAGAGCCGGATGGCACGGTTGTGCCTGCGGGAGGCGTGTATGCCGATGTGAGCTTGTCGGACGATCTTGACGCGACGGTAAGAGCTTCAAGCTCCATGATCGACAGCTTCACGCCTTCGGAGGCGGAGCAGCGCCGGGTGGAGCGGACGGGAGTGCCCGTGTATGATGTGTCCGTTCGCAGGCAATGGCATAACAACAGCGCCAGCATGTCTGTTACGGTCACCATTCCAAGGTCGGAGCTGCCTTCGGCGAAGGCGGATGGAGCTAACGAAGACGCGGCCGGACAACGCCGGTTGGCTCTGTTGAACGCGCCGGCCGTCAAAACGACCTTCGAAGTTGGCGTTACAACGGTGAATCAACTGCTCGGCGCAAGAGATGTGGTCGTAAACGCCAAAGGGCTCGACGATGACAGCAATTTGTTCAAACGGGCGAAGCGAGCCGCGCAAGACGCGAGAAGGCTGTGCGATGCGCAGGCAAGAGAGTATTACACGAGCTTCGCGGAAGAGGTCCGCGCCATGATTGCGATGCAGGAAGCGTTTAAAACCGCTATAGGCGTAGCGGGCACGGTAAAGGGAGCCGGGTTGCCCGGTATCGGCTTCTGGTACATTACGTACGAAATCGGTTTGCATCTGGATGAGCTGGCTGCCGAAGAGCTGGATACGCTGGAGCGTTACCTGAAGGAGAACAAATGCAAGGTGAAACCTTACGATCCGCCGGTAGCGGAGCCGAGCTATATTTGGGACCCGAGCGGCTTCGTCTACGAGGGCATGATGTCCAATGTTCTGGAGGGTGTCAAAGCGACAGCCTTGCAGCAAAACGCCGACACCGGCGTTTGGGAAATATGGGACGCGGAATGGTATGAGCAGCTGAATCCGCATTGGACGAACGGGCAGGGAAGGTATGGCTGGGATGTTCCGCCGGGCCGCTGGAAGGTCAAATACGAGAAGGAAGGGTATGCAACGACGTATAGCGACGAGCTGGAAGTTCCGCCGCCTCACTTTGACGTCAACATCGGGATGGAGTCGAACTTGCCGCCTGAAGTGGCCTATTTGGAGGCTGTGCCGGGCGGCGGCGTGTTGGCAGGCTTTACGAAGCCGATCGATATTCAGTCGCTCGCGGACGATGCGATCACGCTGACGGCTGCCGGCGGAGCAAGCGTGCAGGGAACGGTAAGCCCTGTTGACGCTGAGACCGCAGACGGACGAACGCTTGCAATGGCCGCCGAGTTTACGCCGGATGCGGCGTTGACCGACGGGGCTCTCTATACGGTCGTCATCAGCGGCGACATATTCAGCTATGCCGGCGTTCCTCTTGGAGATAATGTGCAGCATGCCGTAACGGCGATCGTCGAAGATTCGACGCCTCCGGCGCCGGTAAGCGGGCTTAACGGCAGCCTGACCGGCGATAACGGCGCCGTCCTCGTCTGGGAGCGGCCCGGGGATCGCGATTTCGCGGCGGTGAAGCTCTGGTGGAAAAAGGCCGAGGAAACGTCGTACAGCGGCGAACCGCTGGAGATCGGCCGGGAGCGGCAATGGGCAGAGGCAACGGGGTTGTCGCCTTCGGCGGATTACGATTTCCAAGTAATCGCGGTCGATGCGGCGGGCAATGAATCGGAGCCGGCATTGCTCAGACTTGCGGGGGCGCGCGACGAAGTTGATGTATCGCCACCGCTTCCCGTAGCGGGATTGAAGGCGACGGCAACGGAAGCAAGAAAAGTGCAGCTCGCTTGGGAGGAGCCGAGCCAGCCGGGAGAGATGTCGTCGGCTTCGATCGTATGGACGCCGGACAACAATCCTGCCCTCATTCGGGAGACGCAAGCGGTTGCCGGTACACGAACGGCGGCGATTGAAGGACTGGAGCCGTCGACGGATTATACGTTTGCTGTATCGGCGGTTGACGGAAGCGGGAATGTATCAAGTCCCATGTACTTGAAGGTGCGCACCGCCGCAGCAACGGACGGGGGCGGGGGAGGCGGCCAAAGCGGCGGAGGTTCGGCTCCGGGCGGCGAGCCGGAACCGACTCCTTCGGAAGACGCGGAGGAATGGCAGATGGATGCCGAAGGTGGCGAATATGCCGCTTTTGACGGGTCGTTCGTGCTGAAGGCGGGGGCGGGCGTGTTCGCGGAAGGTACGCGGCTGGTCGTAACCCGAAATCCTCTTGGAGAACCGTCGGCATCGCAGCGCTACAAGCCCGTCTCCGATGCCTATGTGATCGATACCGAAGATGCCGTGCCTGCGAAGCCGTTCCGGCTGGCGCTGCAATATAGGAGCAAGCCGCTTGGCAAAGCGGATGCGCGCAAGCTTGGCTTGTACCGCAAGGATGCCGCGGCGCCGGGAGGATGGCGTTATGTCGGCGGCATTGTCGATACGCGGCAGCGTATGGTAGCGTCGACCGTTGCGCAACCGGGCGAATACGCCGTCATGCTGTACGATCGTACCTTTGCGGATCTCGACAACCACTGGAGCAGGCTCGATGTCGAGGTGCTGGTCAGCCGGCATCTTGTCGACGGCACATCGGCGGATCGTTTCGCTCCGGATCGGGCGATTACGCGAGCCGAGGTTGTGAAGCTGCTGGTCCAGCATTTGCTGGGGAACGGCGGTGCGGAAGCGTTGGTTTCGGATAAAGGCGGAAGCGCGCTGTTCGCCGATGTGCCCGCTGGAGCATGGTTTGCCTCGTATATAGCAGCGGGTTATGAGCTGGGATTGGTAAAGGGAGCGGGCGGGAGCTTCCGTCCGAACGATCCGGTAACGCGCGAGGAGCTGGCGGTGCTGATTGTACGCTTCGTGCAGTTGTTGCTGGAGAGCGATGCAAAATCGCCGGATTTCGCCGTGCTGCGGCGTTACGCGGACGGAGATCAGGTATCCGGCTGGGCGGCGGAGGCGGTCGCAATCTCGGTCGGCAACGGTTGGGTGCAAGGCGTTAGCGGCACTGAACTGGCTCCCAAGCGGCAGGCGACCCGAGCCCAGACGGCGGTTATGCTGCTGCGGGTACTGACGGATATCGGAGCGATCGAGGAGAAGCGGTAATGTTCCGAAGGCTGCCGTTTCGTAGAACTTAACGGTTGTTCATGAGTTAAAGAACGGGGCAAAAAGAGACGCCTCCCGTATCACGTTAATCGTGGTGCGGGAGGCGTCTTTCCACGTTGAAGGCTGTTTATGGCGACCGCGCCGATTAGTATTCTAAAAAAATGACAAACGAATACAAACGCAGTCCATTGTGACCCCGCAAGGTTCAAAATATACTGGAAAAGAGATTGAAAGCGCTTTACAAAAGATTTTGAACATTGCCTTGATACAAAGTTGGTTTGGATGAAAAAGCCTATTATGGAGGAGGAAACGATAACATGCGAAAAAGGAAAATCTTTATGACGCCGATTAGTTTTCTGATTACATTAACGCTTGTTTTTCAGGTTTTCGGCGGCATGGTGTTGCCCGGTGCAACCGTCCAGGCAGCGGGTACGGATATCTACTCGACTGCGGCAAACCAAACGCTCGATCCGGACGATCCTTTGGACGTGGTGCTCACGAAGCCGTACAGAGGCCAGGCGGTAACCAAATCGGGAACCACGGGCACCATTACGATTGATTTGCCGTACGGCACGTTTTATCAGATGCTGCACCCGGTCGTCAACGCGGGCTCGACCGTCAAGGTTTATGAGAGCGGCGGCGCCGAAATCGTCCGTCTTGCCGGCATTAACGATGGCGATTACGAGCTGGGGCTAAAGGATTCGCAAGGGAATCGAGTAGTGCCGGGCTGGACAGGCGGAACCTATTACCTGGACGTTGCAAACGGTCAAAACGCAAGGAGATACACGATCACTGTAACCATACAGTCCTTATCGGATTTTACATTAACCCGAAGCGTCCAAGGCGGGGAAACCGAGGCCATAAATAAGCCGGGCGAGCTGGTCGCGCCGATGAACATCCGCGCGAACGAGCACGGTATGGACACTTGGGGCTCCACTTATATCGGCTATGGAGACACCGGCTTAAACTCCATTGAGGCGCCGATGAAGCCGTCCTCCTATAGCGGCAAGGATTGGTACGACTCGTTCTGGGGACCGGATGTCTACGTCCATACGGCAAACGACATCAATAAATTCAAGCCCGCCGGCGTTTCGAACGATCTGCCAAAGGATGACAGAGAGATCCCGCTCGCTTGGTACGGCGATAACATGTACGTGCAGACGATCGCCAAGGACAATTCCGACGGCAGAATCGACGCCTACGGGGTGGACGTCAAATACGACGGCACGATGACCAAAGCCGGTAAAATCTCCGGGTTCGATAAACTCCAGTCGGATATTATCCGTATCCACAAGTTCGACGCGCCTGCCGCCGCTCCCGGGCATGAGGACGGAGACCGCGGCGCGGCCAGCAGCACGACCCAGCGGCTGGAGATGAAAACCAATTACACGCCGGACAACGTCGTCGCCAATGACGGTCCGGGAACGGTGACGACCCATTTCTGGCGGCTGCTGGTTCCCTCGGAAACGGTGAAGCGGCAAAAGCAGGTCGGTGCCAACGCCATAGGAACCTGGTCTCCCAACAACTACAATTATATTTATCAGATCAAGGAGGCCAAAGGCAACGCCAACGGATCTCCGACTGTAGGCATTGGGCTTAGAGCAGGCGGCACCCTGTCATTCGAACACAGTCGCAACAATTCGACGCCGAGCGGCATGCAATCCGCCGGGGGAACTAACACGGGGACCTTCCTTACGCTGTCCAAAGAAGAATTCGTCGACCGCTGGATCGATATCGAGTTGACAACCGAAACGGCGGATTTCGGGCATCTCTACGTAAGGGTAACCGATACGGATACAGGCGAGCTGCTCGGCGAGGGAACGCTTAATGAAGCCGATATGTTAAGGCGCAACACGGAGCTGCAGCTTCCCGCACCCAACCCGTCCGGCCCCGGACCTGTATACAGGGAAGGAAACTACAATACCCTGAAGGACGATCAGGGGAACAACGTCAATTTCGGGCGTTCCAAGTGGGGCATTTACGGCAGCTTCCCCGCCACGGGCACTGGCCGCCAAGAGTGGCAGTCCTCGACGATTTACATGGCGGACATCGCGATTATCAAGCGCGACCGGGATACATACGTGTTCCCGAACGGGTACAAGCCAACCGATAGGGACCTTAACCTGCGTATCATGGGCTGGGAGCATCAAAACCAGATGAAAGTGTCTTTGGGCACCAAGGTTACAGACTTAACGCTGAAGGACGAACTGGACGTCACCTTATCCAACGGCCATACCGTTAAAGTCCCGGTCAAGTGGGATACGTCCGGCTACAGGCCGACCGTCCCGGGCACCTACAGAATTTTAGGCGAGTTGCAGCCGTCGGAAGCATCAGGCATCGCGATACCCGCCGCCCCCGACAATTATTATCCCGATTATTACAAGCCGTACTTCGAAATCAACAACTCCACGGTGCATGATTGGGGTAAAGCCGTGATGGGCGCGGATATCAAAATCGTTTCGCATAACGAGGAGGCTCCGAAGGGGAACGTCCTTGAGGAAGACCGCACCTCCATGACGACT
The DNA here is from genome assembly GCF_002165585.1 of Paenibacillus sp. MY03. Lineage (NCBI taxonomy): Bacteria > Bacillati > Bacillota > Bacilli > Caryophanales > Paenibacillaceae > Paenibacillus > Paenibacillus sp. MY03. The sequence continues at coordinate 92,821 of NZ_MXQD01000001.1, forward strand.
TCGGAAGGGTACGCGTTTTTCCAAAGCGGCTCGTCGTTTGAGATGAACGCGGGCAGAACCCCTTGGCGCTATTGGGTTGCCCTGGATTTGGGCAGGCAGATCGATATTTCGCGCATCGAAATAGAATTTGGCACGATGGGCTCTCCCGGGCGCTCAAGGAACAGCTCCGCCTGGTGGACAAACGACGCGGAAGCCTATGAGTCGCTTATAGAATCCTACAATAACTTCTATAACCCGCTAGATCCGGCGCTCGCGGCCGGACAACCGGAGCCGGATCGCCAGTATTATGAGGCTAACAACTGGCCGACAAAAAATCCTTTTGGCGTCGAAAATTTGGTGGGATACAGCGGTCCATGGAATTACTTTGCGGGCAGCGGGCGCCAGCCTGCCAACGCCAATAGCCAAAGCACGTCCGCCGCATCAAACTGGAATCCATTGACCCAAGAGGCTTTAAAAGGCGGCACTCTCGGAACCAACTACACGCTGGGGCGCCGGGCAACCGATGTTTTAGCCAACAATGACGGCAAGCCGATTACGGCGCGGTATGTAATGGTCGTAAACGAGCTTAACTTCTTCCCGTCGGTCACCGGTCCGCCTGGAACTGTAAGCGGATCTTCGCCGGGCCCGATGCAGTTTTTGGACTTCGCCGTCATTGGCGAATTGCATGACGATCTCGCTGATTTGATGGTGCTGGAGACGCTGACGGTCGACGGCGTGCCGGTTGCAGAGTTCGACCCTGGCACCAAAAACTACACGTTGGATGTGGCGGCGTATCATCCGCTTCCGACAGTTGCGGCGACGCTCGGCTCGGATTCGATAGCCGCAGGCGCAAAGATTGACATTATTCAAGCGACCGCCGACGAAAAAACCGCAGTTGTGCGAATAAGCCGCATGGACGGAAAAGACGTGTATTATCTTGTTAATCTTAATGAGGTCGATATACCGGTCGATCAGGCCATCGATGCCGCCAAGACTGCGGTGGAAAGCGCAGCCTATACGGCAGAACAGGCGGAAGTAGGCGACATTGCTCAGGCGAAGTCGGCAGTGGAAACGATCATCGGAAGCCTGAATTTATACGGCGTGACCGCAACGGTTGCGGACGATACGTTTACGGCGGCGGTCGCGGGCACGGAGAGCGACGAGAGAGGAACGGACGGCAGCTACACCTTTACAGTAACCCTGAGCAAGGAAGGGGGTACGCCGCAAACAACGGTTACACTGACATTGGCGATTACTGCGACGCCATACGCCACGTCCGTAACATCAGTGACCGTTTCACCTTCGACCGCGACGGTGCAGAAGGGCGGTACAAAGGCATTTACAGCGTCGGTTATAGGAACAAACAATCCGGCGCAAACGGTTGCATGGACGATTGAGGGCAATGTCGCGCTTAACGCCGGCACCACAATCAGCTCTGACGGAATCGTTACGGTCAGCGCAGCAGAAACAGCGTCGTCCATTACCATAACAGCAACGTCGACTGTTGATATCACAAAGAGCGGTACGGCAACGGTTGCAGTTATCGATGCGCCAACGCCGGATCCCGGCACAAATAATGGCGGTCCGCCAAGCGGAACAGGCCCGACGCCTACCCTGACCCCTAGCCCGGTGCCTACTGTAACGCCTGCGCCAAGCACGACGCCGACCGTTAGTCGAACGTCGACTCAGAGGCAGAAACAAATTGCGCAGGACGCTCCAAAAGCGGACGCGGCTATTACGGTTGCCGGGCCTGCCAGCACGATTACGCTAAGGAGCACGGAAGCCATGCAGCCGGTATCGTTAACGATTTCTCCCGCAGTTGCAGCTAAAGTTGCGACTTATGCGTATATGGAAAGCGACGGAACGGTCGTACCCATCCCTACGGTAATTGACCGCGCAACGGGCGCCGTTACGTTGCTTGTAAGCAGTAACGGAGATTATTTCCCTGTCGCGGTAAACAAAACATTCAACGACGTTGAATCATCGGCATGGTATGCAGGATCCGTCGAGCAGGCAGCAAACCGGCTTATTGTTTCCGGCTATAACAGCTTGTTCAGGCCGAACGACAGCGTTACCGTTGCCGAGTCGATGGCCATGTTTATGCGCACTTTAGGTTTGGCTGTCAATCCCGACGCAATAACAACGACCAATGAATGGTTTGGCCAAACAATGGCAACGGCTGAAAGCAAGGGCTTAACGGAGGGGATAACAGCATCGCCGCCAAGCAGCAATATTGCGCGAAAATCCGCCGTTCAAATTGCGGCTGCCGCGCTAAAGCTTGCCGGAGTAAATACAACCTTATCCACGGCGGAGGTTAATGAATGGCTGGCGCCGTTTACAGATGTTGCAGCGTTGTCCGTATCGGAAAGGAATGCGCTTGCATTAGGTGTGAAGTATAAAATATTCGCAGGCTACGGCGATGGAACCATACGTCCGGACGCGGAGTTGACTCGCGCCCAAATGGCGAATGTCGCCATTAATATTCAGAAACGATTGCTGGACTTAAAAATTCAAAAAACTTGATTCGATTGAACTGTGACCCATAAGAAGGACATCTTGAAAAAGGTGACCCTCTTGTGGGTCATTTGTGTTTGGCCATCCCTGTCACGAGAATGTAAGAAGTGGCGAGTATCATTCAGACTATAGTTTAAAAATGCAGGATGGGGTGGATCAGGATGAGTATTTTGCGAACGGTTGATTTAAGGAAGATCTATGGCAAGGAGCCCAATCAGGTGAAGGCGCTGGATGGCGTAAATATAGAGATCAAAGAGGGAGAGTTTGCGGCTATCGTCGGTACTTCGGGGAGCGGGAAATCCACGTTGCTGCACATGCTGGGCGGTCTGGATCGAGCGACTGGCGGGCAGGTCATCGTGAACGGGAAGTCTATATTCGATATGAACGACGACGAGCTAACGGTATTTAGGCGCAGAAAGATCGGGTTTGTTTTTCAACATTACAACCTTGTTCCGATCCTTAATGTATATGAAAATATTGTGCTGCCGATTGAGCTGGACGGCAATACGATCGATAAATCGTATGTGGATCATATTGTAAAAACGTTAGGTTTGGCGGGGAAGCTGGATAACTTGCCCGGTCATTTGTCCGGGGGACAGCAACAGAGGGTTGCTATTGCTCGCGCATTGGCCACGAAGCCCTCTATTATTCTCGCGGACGAGCCTACCGGCAACTTGGATAGCCGTACAAGCCAGGAGGTCATCGGACTGCTCAAGGTAACGAGTAAACAATTTAATCAGACGATGGTGATGATTACGCATAGCGAAGAAATCGCCCAGCTTGCCGACACGATCATCCGCCTTGGCGACGGTAAGGTTGTTGGGGGGAAACAAGGATGATGTTTCCAAATTCCAATAAAAGAATGATTAAAAAACTGATTCGCAAAAGCTTAAAAGCAAACCGCACAAGGAACCGTTACGTCATCTTGGCCGTCATTTTAACCACCTGGTTGCTGACGACCGTATTTACTCTTGGCATGAGTTTTATAAAAACCTTCGACATGCAGCAGATAAGAATGATTGGCACGACGGCGGATGTGGCATTATCGAATCCTTCACAAGAGCAGATTGAACGGTTGAAGCAGCTTCCGTATGTGAGCCATGTAGGACTCGATACGAAAGTGGGGCAAGTGATCCCAACGCAAGAGATGGGTGATCTGGATGTCAGTATGCACAGGTACGACGAGTCCGAATGGGACAAGATGAGAGCTCCTCTTCTGGGGAGCAAAGTCAATTCTTATCCGGAGAAGCGCAACGAAGTGATCGTCCCGACCTGGATATTGGACAAGCTAAATATCCCAGAGCCGACAATCGGGATGACCTTGCCTCTAACGTATCGAAGCGAAGCGGGGGAGAGCACCGAATCCTTCATTTTAAGCGGCTGGTATACGGATTATTCTCAACTGCGCTCAGGCAATGCCGGGGTCATTATTGTATCACGTGAATTTGCCGAATCCGCGGGCGCGGGCTTTGGCGACAAAGGTACAGTAGCATCCATTGCATTTAAAGGCGGAAGCAGCATCGATCAAAACATGAGCAGGCTGGAACAGGACCTGAAGCTGAACGAAGATCAGAATTTGGCGAGCTACTCCAATACAGAAAGCCAGAACAATTCGAAAATGGCAACCGCGCTGGGGATCGCCGGAATTATTGTGTTTATCATGTTTAGCGGATATTTGCTCATTTATAATGTGCTCTATATTTCTGTAGCTACGGATACAAAATTTTACGGGCTGTTAAAGACGATTGGGATGACGAGGAAACAGATTATAAAAATGGTGAACGGCCAAGCTGTCCGATTGGCATGGATCGGGATACCGATAGGCGTTGCAGCAGGGATGATCACAGCATTAGTTGCGGTGCCGTTGGCGATTGAAGCCTTTACTTTGGATACGGAAGTCGAGATATCTTTTCATCCCGTTATCTATGCGGGAGCGGCGTTGTTCGCCTGGTTGACGACAATGGCCGGATGCAGGAAGCCGGCCCGAATTGCAGCAAAGATTTCCCCGGTTGAAGCTGCAAAGTATGTGAGGACGACAACAAAGAAGGGGAGACATGGCTCCAAACTATATCGAATGGCATTACGTAATATGTTCCGGGATAAGAAGCGGGCATTAACCGTGTTCCTGTCGCTGTTTACAGGTCTCACTACTTTCCTGACGGTCAATACGCTTGTGCTCAGCATGAACACAGATAATTTTATTGCCAGCTATGTCGATAATGATTTTGAATTAGTGAACAAGACGGTCGATTTCGGATTTCAAGGAGAGCAAAAACAGAAATTGACGGAGGAGTTGGCGGAGTCCGTTCGGCAAATGAGCGGGATTACGGACGTCAGAAAAACGTATATCGATAGGGGCGGCAGTCTCGGTTATACGCCCGAAGTGTTTGGAAAGTTCGTCGATGATATCGTTATGAGATACGGGATGGAACGACCCACGGACGAACAATTAAAGGATTCGGGCATGTTTTGGTCCGTGCTGATTGGGATCGATACCGAATATGTAACCGAACTAAACAAAAGTCTCGAAACACCCATTGATGTCGAACGATTCGAAAAAGGCGAGATTGCCCTGCTGAGCGCAAGTGAAGAGCTTTTTAACAGGGGGGATCGCTTTCCGTTAAACTTCAAGGAGACGGGTGTCGAGCGGGAGCTTGAGATAGGCGGCTTTGTAAGCCCGCAATTTCAGGTTTCGTTCGGCGGGATGGCGCCTAATGTGTACGTCAGTCATAACGCTATAAAGCAAATCATTAAAGAACCGCTTTTGTATAAAATGAACATCCAAGCCGAGAAGAGCGGGCAGGAGCGAATTCAGGAGCAATTGGAGGCGTTGGTTGCAGGCGACCGTGAAATTGAGCTGACATCAAAGCTGCAATGGGCGGAGAAAATGGAGTCTGCCAAGATCATCTTTTACATTTTAGGCGGAGCTATCACGCTGATTCTTGCCGCTATCGGCATTCTCAACTTCATCAGTACCATGTTAACGAGCGTTGTAGTACGCAAGCATGAATTTGCAATGATGGAAAGCATCGGGATGACGAAACGCCAATTGCGGAAAATGCTGCTGCTCGAAGGAATAGGTTATGGAGTTATATCAACGTTGTTGATTATTTCGTTAGGGTCATTGATCAGCTATGGTGCTTATTATGTGTTTAGTCAAGAAGCCGATTATGCCATCTATACGTACCCAACGCTTCCTTTGCTGATCGCGCTGGCGTTTGTGTTCGCAGCTTGCCTAAGCGTGCCGATTATCGCTTATAATAGATCAAAGAAGATGAGTATCGTGGAACGTTTGAGAGAAGAGAGTTAAAGAATAAGAGGAGGTGAACGCCATGGCGAGGATTCTCATTGTCGAAGACGATCGGCTGTTAAATGAAGGACTGGCTTATGCGCTAGGGAATGAAAATTACGATATTTTATCTGCTTTCTCGAGTGAAGAGGGGTTGATCGCCTATCGCGGCCATGAGGTTCATCTCATTATTCTTGATATTAACTTGCCCGATAAAAGCGGCATGGAGTTGTGTAAGGAAATTCGCCAAATCTCGACGGTTCCCATTCTATTTTTAACAGCCAAAGATACAGAGCAGGATATGATCGCGGGTTTCGAATCCGGCGCGGATGATTATATCGCGAAGCCATTTAGCATGGCGGTGTTAAGCCAGCGAATTAAGGCGATTCTTCGCAGAGGCGGGGGAGAAGAAAATCCGCAGCTGTTTTCGTATAAGGATTTAATCATCCACTATGATAAGATGAAGGTGTATAAACATAATCGGGAGATTAAGCTGACCACAACGGAATTCAAACTTTTAACGATCCTTTCCCGACATAACAAGATGGTGCTAACCCGGCAGATGATACTCGAAAAGTTATGGGATCTGGATGGGATCTTCGTGGATGAAAATACGCTAAGCGTAAATATCAAAAGATTGCGTAATAAAATTGAAGATGATCCGAAACAAAACGTCTATATCAAGACTGTTTTTGGCATCGGATATACTTGGGGGAGTGAAGGTTGAGAAGCTCCTTTACCCGAATTATCATCGCTAGCTCGGCGCTGTATGCAATCGCATGCGGCCTATTTATTTTTTTATTAATGCAATATGAGGCCAGTCGGGCCATTATTGCGCTGTCGGTTCTTTTCGTTTTGGCGGCGGCTGGCATATTTACGGGTTTTATGCTGAGTATTCGAAATCAAATGTCCTCGATCCTGTCAAAGCTTTCGTTAACGATTCAATCTATTATCGATAGACAGGACAACGAATTGTTCCCCGTTTCAGAGGATAATCTGTTGTCCAAGCTGCAGGAGCAAGTGCTTAAGCTATCGGGAATTTTAAGGATGCAGAAGCAGCGGTATAAAGAGGAAAGCGAGGAAGTGAAGTCGCTTATCTCGGATATAGCCCACCAGCTGAAAACGCCGCTAGCCAACTTGACCATCTACAATGGTTTGTTAATGGATAGCGGGTTGACTACGGATAAGCGTCAGGAATTTACTCGTATTCTGCAAAGCCAGACGGAAAAGCTGACGTGGCTCATGGATAATCTGATCAAGATGTCCCGGCTTGAGAGCGGCATTATTACGATTCAAACACAGAAGCACGATATTGGCCAAACGGTTTTTGCCGCAATCAAACAGATGTATCCTCACGCAGAGAGGAAAAACATAGAAATTCAATTTAGCGGCGAGCAAAGGATCGAGTTGATGCATGATGTAAAGTGGACCGGGGAAGCAATCGTAAATGTGCTGGACAACGCCGTAAAATATACGGATGAAGCGGGCGTCATCAAAGTTTCGATTCACAAATACGAGCTGTTCGCGAGAATCGACATTGAAGATAACGGCAAGGGCATACCGGAGCACGAAGTAAGCCAAATCTTTAAACGATTTTATCGCGGAGCCGATGTCACTGATACACACGGAGTTGGAATTGGCCTATATTTGGCCAGGAAAATCATTACGGAGCAAGGAGGCTATATAAAGGTGAGCTCGGAATGGGGCAAAGGGAGTCTATTTTCGATCTTTGTTCCGGTTTGCGACAGCTTATAGGTTGTTCCCGCTGCTTCAGCTATAACGCCACTCGACTGATACAAACGGGGCTGCCTTGGAAAATCTGTGAAGACGGACTTTCCAGGGCAGCCCCTGCTTGTTAGCTTGATAAGGACAAACGTACAGCCTCACACGTTTCTCTAGGCGTTTCTTGATTCATCGACAGCTTGGATAAATTGCTTGGCGTTGTCCCGTATTTGATCCCATTGGCCGGATGCGATTGCTTGGAGGTTCACCAATGAACCGCCAACGCCAACGCCGGAACAGCCGACGCGCAGAAACTCGCCGAGGTTGCCCGCGTGAACGCCGCCAACCGCTACCATTGGAATATGGTTGAGAGGCCCCATCAATTCCTTAAAGTATCCGAGGCCCAAGCTTGCTCCCGGGAAAATTTTAACCGCCGTGGCGCCGGCCTTCCACGCCCGGACAACCTCTGTTGGCGTCATGGCTCCCGGAAAAATCGCTTTTCCGTGCTCCGTTGCATATCGGATCACACTTTCATCGGTATTCGGCGTCACGAAAAAGTCCGCCCCGGCGTCAAGCGCCCGCTTGGCATCGTCCGAGTCCAGCACCGTGCCCGCCCCGATATACATGCGCTCCCCGAACTTCATTTGAAGCGACTGAATCATCCCCTCCGCCCCGGGCGTGTTCAAAGTAATCTCCATGACGCGGATGCCGCCGTCCAGCAGCGCCTGGGCGAGATTCTCTGCATCCTTGCTCTGTATTCCCCGAACAATAGCAATAATCTTCGTCTGCTCGAGCAGCTCCAGGCCAGTCTTTTTTTCCATCGCGTTAACCTCCATCGGGTTCATCATTTTGTTGGGGTGATTTACGATTCCCCTCCGCTTGCTATTTTGAACTTTTATCAGTACAGTTACTATTATAATAATAAAACTTGTTATAAAGGAAGGTCCTTATGAGAACATTAGAGCTTACCTTGCAAGAAGCATTGGAAATATGCAAAGCATTATCCCATGAGCACCGGATGGAAATTGTGAGGATTTTGAGTGAAGGACCGCTAAATGTCAATGAAATAGCCGATCGGATGGAGCTTCCTTTTTCAACGGCCGCGGTTAACATTAAGAAACTGGAGGATGCGGGCATCATCTCGACGGAGATTGTGCCGGGACGTGGCAGCCAGAAAGTCAATTCCAAAAAGTATGACCGGATTATTATCAATTTGACGGACAGGGGAAAGCAGGAGGAGAATTCCTTTATCGTCGAGCTTCCGATCGGCGATTTTGTCCATTGCGATATACAGCCTACCTGCGGCTTGTTGAGCGAAGAGGGCATCCTGCTGGTCCAGGACGATCCGCGCTCTTTCTATGAGCCGGAGCGCAAGCGCGCACAGCTGCTATGGTTCCGTTCGGGTTATGTCGAATACCATTTTCCCAACCGCATCCCGTATGGAACGCAAGTAGAGGAGCTCGAGCTTTCGCTTGAGCTGTGCTCGGAAGCGCCCTATCATAAGCTGGATTGGCCGTCCGATATTACTTGCTGGGTAAACGGCATTGAGGTCGGAACGTGGACATCGCCGGGCGATTTCGGCGGCGAACGCGGGTTTCTGACACCTTCGTGGTGGAGGACGATGAATACGCAATACGGCTTGCTAAAGAGCTGGAGAATCAACGGCGAGGGCAGCTTTATTGACGGGGTGCCGATCTCTCCAGTAACCGTCGATGAGCTTGCTATGCTGGACAAACCTTATATTTCCGTGCGATTAGGCGTAAAAAAGAACGCGGCGAACGTTGGAGGAATCAATATTTTTGGACGCAAGTTCGGCAATTATGAGCAGGATTTTTTGATGAAAATCAAATACAGCCCGAGACCAAGGAGCTAATGCTCCTTGCTCGGATGGGTTTCCCATTTTTATTATAATAATAATACTTGAAATAAAACGATAAATGATGTAATAATAAAGATACAGATTTTATATTGCACATTTGAGAGGGGATCGGTATGAAAAAGTTAAGCGCTTTGGTTTTGAGTTCCGTATTGATAGCGGGAACATTGGCGGGTTGCGGCAAAGAGGCTGAAAAAGCCCCAAATGAAGGCGGTTCCACACAAGCGCCGGCAGCAGCTCCAGTGGAGCTTAAATATTGGGCTCCATTTAGCGGCGGAGACGGCGACTTTATGAAGGAGCTTGTTAACAAATTCAATAGCAGCCACGAGGACATTCAAGTGGAAATTTTGAACTTGAAGGCTGAAGAATATTACACCAAGCTTCAAACGAGCATCGTCTCGAATCAGGCTCCCGACATCGCGATCGCGCATGCTTCCAAATTGTCGGAGTTGACGGAGGGCGGCTTGATCCATGAGATTGGCGATGTTGCCAAAGAAGCCGGCATTGACTGGAGCACCTACAGCGAGAACATCTTGAACGCGACTGTGCTCGACGGCAAAAATTATGCCGTGCCGCTGGATACGCATGCATTGATTCTGTATGCCAACGAGACATTGGTACAAGACGCAGGTCTTCTCAATGCGGAAGGCAAGCTGGAGCTTGAAGGCGGACAAGAAGGATTTATGAAGACGCTGCAGGATCTTAAAGGCAAACTGCCGGAAGGCGTATTCCCGGTAGCTGCAACTTCGAACGGCGACTCTCCGCTGCGTATCTGGTGGACATTGTATTCCCAGATGAACGGCAAGCTCTTGAGCGATGATGCCAAGACGGCTGCATTTAACAATGAACAAGGGAAACAAGCGCTTGTCTACATGAACCAAATGGTAAATGAAGACCTGTGGCCAAAAAACACGAAAAACGGCGGCGAAATCTTTACGGCCAACAAGGGCGCGCTTATGTTTAACGGCGGCTGGATGACAGGTTCGATGGAGCAGAACGAGAACCTCAAGTTTATCGCGCTGCCAATTCCACAGCTATTCGACCGGAAAGCGACATGGGGCGATTCGCATACCTTCGTCCTTCCTATCCAAAAGAGCCAAGATGCCGCGAAACAGGCAGCGGCGCTGAAATTTGCGGATTGGGTCGCTTCCAACGCAGGCGTGTGGGCGCAAGCCGGCCATGTGCCAAGTAAACCTGCCGTTGTGAACTCGGATGAATTCAAGGCGCTGAAATACAGAAGCGATTATGTTGAAATTGCCGATTATGTCAGCTATATGCCGAACTCTCCTAAGATTACGGCTGTACAAGATATCTTTAAAAAACATCTGAATGTCATGATGAACGGACAGGCGACGCCGGAAGAGACTCTCGAACGCGCCGAGAAGGAAATCAACGAACTGCTTGCCAAATAATGCAAGGTTGACTAGTAGGGTGTCTGGGTGATGATCCAGGCACTCTGCTTTTGAGAGGAGGTCTCGCCGAAATGAAATTACGACTGGGATCGAAGGGCGAAAACATTGCGGGTTACTTGTTTCTACTCCCCTTTTTGATTATCTATTCGATGTTTATGCTGTATCCGATTGTGAGAGGATTTGTGACCAGCTTTCATAAGGTCTCGATCTCGATGGAATCCACTTTTATAGGCTTATCCAACTACACGCAGATGATACGCGACAAGTATTTTTGGGAAGCGCTCTGGAATACGTTCTACTTTGTTTTGATTTCGACCCCGACGCTCATTATTGTCGGACTGACCCTTGCCTTGATCGTGAATGCGAACCTGAAGGGCACGACGTTTCTCCGGTCGGTCTATTTTTTGCCTTTTGTATTGTCGATTTCGGTTATTTCGAGTATTTGGGTGTTTATTCTACAGCCGTATACGGGGTTGCTTAATACCTTTCTTCACAAAATGGGCGTGGTGTCGGAGATCTTTTGGCTGGATGAGCCGACGCTTGCATGGATATCCATTCTTATCGCTACGGTATGGTGGACGGTAGGCTTTAATATGGTTCTGTTCCTCGCCGGCCTTCAGGAAATTCCGGAGGATCTGTACGAGGCGGCAAGAATCGACGGTGCGGGAACCTGGAGACAATTGGTGTCCATTACATTGCCGTCGCTGAAAAATGTGATGCTGCTTACCGTGGTTTTGCAGACGATATCTTCATTTAAGCTCTTTGGACAGACGTATCTGATGACCAAGGGCGGGCCTGGAACATCGACGAGAACGCTCGTGCAATATATATACGAAAAAGGTTTTATCGAACGCGATATGGGCACGGCCTCCGCCATGTCCTATGTTCTCTTTGTGGTCACCATCCTGTTTGCTGTTATTCAGTTCAAGTTTTTTACCAATAAAGATTAGCCGTAGATGAATGAAGAAGGAGGGATACCTGATGACTAACAGCTTGCGCAGAATGAGCATCGGCCGTCTGATCCTCTATGTGCTCGGCTTCGGACTAGCCGTCATATGGCTGGCCCCCCTGGTGTGGATGATCGTTACGGCGGTTAAGCCTGCCGGCAGCGCGGTTACGGTGATGAGCGAGTTGTTTAAGGCGCCGTTTACACTGGACAACTACAAATACGTGTTAGGCAATGCATCTGTCTGGAGCTGGACCTTAAACAGCTCGCTGGTCGCTCTTGTCGTAACCGTGCTCACGCTGCTGATCAATTCCCTGGCGGCTTTTGCGTTGTCGCGGATACGTTTTGTAGGCAAACAATTGATTTTCTGGCTGGTTCTAATGGGACTTATGGTTCCGATTGAAGCGAAAATCATACCGCTATTCCAAATTATGGTCGACCTTAATCTTATCAATTCCTACCCTGCGTTAATTCTGCCCAGCTTGGCGGCACCTTTGGGCGTATTTATTCTAAAACAGTTTTATGACGGAATTCCGAAGGACCTGGTGGAAGCGGCGAAAATCGATGGAGCAGGACTGCTGCGGATCTACTGGAGCTTATTCCTCCCGCTGTCCCGATCCTCCATGGCGGCCTTGGCGATATTTACTTTTGTCACCTCCTGGAACAATTATCTGTGGCCGTTCCTGGCTGTAACGGAAGAGAAGATGATGACGCTGCCTGTTGGAATTCCTACATTCCAAAGCGCTTATACGGCGGAATTAATTATACCGATGGCAGCCAATGTGCTTGCCAGCCTGCCGGCTATCCTTGCGTTTATTCTATTCCAGAAGCACATCATTAAGGGCATCACGATGACCGGAATTAAGTAAGGCGAGGAGAGAGAGAAATGAGACAAAGTTGGAGTTTGGATGGAGAATGGCAATTCCTGATCGATCCGCTTCAAGCGGGAGAGAGGGAAAGCTGGTACGACAATGAACAGCCATGGAACGAGGCGAGGAAGGTAGCCGTTCCTCATATCTGGCAGCGGGAAGGCGGAGAGCTGGTCGGCTACCACGGCGTGGCCTGGTATCGCAAGACGATCAGCTTGCCCGGCCGCGACAGCGGCAAGCAGCATTGCATCTGCTTTGACGCGGTAGACTACCGCTGCGCGGTATGGTGGAACGGAGCCTATATCGGCGAACACGAAGGCGGCTTTACGCCGTTCGAGCTCTCCATTCCTGCCGAGTTGATGCAAGAGGAAAATCAGGTCGTTTTGAGCGTATTCGATCCGAAGGATAATGCGGAGATTCCGATTGGCAAGCAAGGCAGCTGGTATACCCGGGTGAGCGGAATATGGCAGTCGGTTAAGGTGGAAGAGCGCGCATCCTCCTACGTAGGAAGCGTGTTGGTCACGCCTGATCTGGACGGCATGAAGCTGGGACTGCGGGCAGAGCTGCTTGTCGGCGGCGGGCATGACTTGAAGCTTGACTATACGATTCGCCCTCATGCGCTGGGCGAAGAGAACACCTTCGAGGCGGCCAGCTATAGTGGCGAATTGGGCGAGCTTGGCGAGCTCCGCTCCGAGGGGCGTAACCGGCCGATTCAAGTGAAGTGGGACAAGCCGGTTCCCGGGATGCTCCTTTGGTCGACGGAAGCGCCGCATTTATACGAGATCGAAGTTTGCTTATCGGATGCGAGCGGCGTCATTGACCGGTTCGTTGCGATTTTCGGCATGCGCAAGGTAGAGCAAAGAGACGGCCGTATTTATGTCAATAACCAACCTGTCTATATTCGGGGGGCGCTGGATCAAGCTTTTTATCCCGATTCCATCTACACGGCGGGTTCCGTTGATGAGATACGCAAGGAGATTGAGCTGGCCAAGCAGATGGGCTTCAATTTGTTGCGCAAACATATCAAAGTAGAAATCCCGGAGTACTTGTATTGGGCGGATCGACTAGGCATGCTCATTTGGGCGGAGCCGCCGAACTTTGTAAAGTGGACCGAAGCGGCGAGAACCCGATTTGTGTCGGAGATCGAAGCGATGCTGAAACGGGATTACAATCATCCTTCCATTATTATTTGGTCCATTTATAACGAAGAATGGGGCCTGGAGTGGGATCTGGAATTTGATCCCGAGAAGCAGAAGCATGTCGCGGAGCTATACGATTGGCTGAAGGAATGGGATCCTACCCGCCTGATCTGCGATAACAGCGGATGGACGCATATCAAGACGGACATCAATGATCATCACCGCTACTTTGCCTGCCCCGAGCAGTTGGATGAGTGGAGAGAGGATCTGGATGAGCTGTTGATCGGCAACCCGGATAAAAACTTTGTAGCGCCGTATCGATCCCAGGGGGAGCCGATCATTGTATCCGAATTCGGCGTCTGGGGACTTCCGAGCGTAGAGCGGTTGAAAGACTTTTATGACGGCAACGAGCCTTGGTGGTTTATCAATCAGGGCGAAGAGACCCATCAGGACGACTATAAGAAACCTACGACGGCTCTGGACAATATGGACAAGTTCGGCTTAGCCAGCGCCTTCGGCGATTTCGAAACTTTAGCCGTTCATTCGCAGCGCCGCATGTTCCGCGCGGTCAAGTCGTTAATCGAGGAGATGCGGAAGCGTCCTGCCATCGGCGGCTACGTTGTCACCGAATTTACCGACATCGAGTGGGAAACGAACGGATGGCTGGATTTCCTGCGTCAGCCTAAGGAAGGTTTCGATCGCCTGATCGACTTTAATGGCGCCTGCTGCGTATTTGCCGAGGTGGAGCGTGCGAATCTATGGTCCGGCGAACAAGTCTCTTGGGAACTGGTGCTGACTAACGACGACGGAAAACGGATGTCCGGCGAGGTCAAGTGGTCCTTGGCGAACAGCGCTATGCAAGGCACGGTGCAAGTAGAGGTCGACGACGTATGGAAGCAGCTTCCCGGCGCGATTACGTTTACCGTGCCTGAGAGCAAGGCGGTACTCCCGGAGCGTCTGGTGCTGGAATGGATCGTCGAAGGAACCTGCGTGGCCCGCAACGAATACGAACTGACCTTCACTCCGAAGCAGCTTGTAAACGCGGATCGGGAGTCCGCCGTGGCGATTCACGGGTTAAATGCGGGTTTCCAGGCAGCGTTGGAAGCCAACCGATGGGGGACGGCCGCTACCGATACCCTAACGAACGAGGCTGTTATGGTAACGGACTGCCTGGACAAGGAAGCGGAGAGCTTTGCGCGCCAGGGCGGCAGCGTGCTGTTCCTTGCCGAGAAGGGAGACGGCCTTAAGGCGTCTGGCCCGTTTACCTTCAGGCAGCTCGCTCCCGGCGAGAGCTGGCCGAGAGCATCCTCCATGAATTACGTGGATTCCCGTTGCTTCGATGGACTGCCGCTGCTGCCCGAGATGGGCTGGGAGCTGGAGGGTTTGTATCCGGACTACGTACTGCCGTTCGGCGATTATAAGAAGGTAGGCGTAAAACGGACGGTTAATATGTTTGGCAATCCGGGCACCGCGGAAGCCGGGGAAGTGATATCCGGCTACTTCCAGGGATGGCTCGGACAAAACGGAGGTTCGATCGTACGCCATCCGCTTGGCAAAGGTTATGTGACGGTCGTGACCTGGAAGTTGATCGAACGTTATGGACATGAGCCGATGGCTACAATGATTGTCAATCGTCTACTTCATATTGCAAAGGATGGGACTCCTTATGAAAATTAAATCGATCGAATTATTTAAAGTTCCTCCCCGTTGGCTCTTTCTCAAGATGACAACGGATGACGGACTAGTCGGTTGGGGCGAGCCGGTCGTCGAAGGTCGTGCGGATACGGTTCGCGCTGCCGTCGAAGAACTCAGCTCCTATCTGATCGGACAGGATCCCATGCGGATTGAAGATCTGTGGCAAGTCATGTACAGGGGCGGCTTCTATCGCGGAGGTCCTATCCTTACGAGCGCCATCTCGGGCATCGAGCAAGCCTTGTGGGATATCAAGGGCAAATTTTACAATGCTCCGGTGTACGATCTGCTCGGCGGTTCCTGCCGGGACAGCATTCGCGTCTACAACTGGATTGGGGGAGACCGCCCAAGCGACGTTAGAGAAGCGGCAAGGAAGCAGATTGATGCAGGTTTCACCGCTGTAAAGATGAACGGCACGGAAGAATTGCATTACATCGATTCCTTCGACAAAGTGCAGGCGGTTCTGGATCGCTTATATACGGTCCGCGAAGTAGGCGGCCCGCAATTCGGCATAGGCATCGACTTCCATGGACGCGTGCACAAAGCGATGGCGAAAATTCTCGCCAAGGAACTGGAACCTCTGCGTCCGATGTTTATCGAGGAGCCGGTGTTGCCCGAGAACAACGAAGCGCTGAAAGAAATTGCCCGATACACCTCCGCTCCCATTGCGACAGGCGAGCGCATGTATACGCGTTGGGGCTTTAAGGAGCTGCTGCAGCAAGGGATCGTCGATATTATCCAGCCGGATGTTTCCCATGCCGGAGGAATTCTGGAGACTCGCAAAATTGCAGCGATGGCAGAAGCATACGACGTTGCTCTCGCGCCGCATTGTCCGCTCGGACCGATTGCGTTGGCTGCTTGCCTGCATGTCGACGCATGTTCCCCGAATGCTTTTATCCAGGAACAGAGCCTGGGTATTCATTATAACCAGGGAAGCGATCTGCTCGACTATTTGAAAGACCCGAAAGTGTTCGGATACGAAAAAGGTTTTGTTAAGATACCGCAAGGCCCGGGACTCGGAATCGAAGTGAATGAAGAGAAGGTAAGAGAGAGGGCCCAGATTGGCCATGACTGGAAAAATCCGTTATGGCGCAATGCGGACGGCACTGTGGCGGAGTGGTAAGCTGTACGCCGGCAGAGTTGTGCCGGCATGTACATCTTGATAGGTGTGTCCAATAACGCTGCGGTTTGCAGCAATCGCACGAACGGAAGCGTTCGCTACTGATTCTATCAGTAAGCGGACGCTTTTTCTGTTGGCGACTACATTGCAAAATAGTAAAAAACCGCTTTGTTTGGTAAAGTGAAAGTGCGACCTATTTGTAGAGTATTGCATGTAGAACAAGGAGGAGCATATGTCCTGGAGCAAATTGAAACAAAATCTGGAGAGTTTTCTTAGTCCTGCGTTAAGCGGAAGGGTAGAATACCGTTCGACCAGCTACCGTTATTTACCTGACAAAGCAGGGCTTTGTTATATTGCAGTCGATAAAAAGAATGTATTTAATATGACGGATGCAACGAGCTTGATCAGATGGTATAAGACGGAGCTTGAAATTAAAAATGATCCGGATATCCAAATCCCTGTCAACCATGAGGAAATCGAAGCAATCAGAAAAGAGACCAAAGGGGCCGTTCCGGAGGATCGCCTGATCGTAATTGCGAGAAATAGAAAAATGACGGAATACGCCAAGGAGCTTCTGTCGGCGCAGTCGGCATTAAGCAAATCCAACTTCGTTGTTGCGGCCAATACATTTTTATCCAGTCCTATAGAAGAAAGCTTGGAGAGCAAGGATATCTTGTTAAATGTTCTAGCTTTGGTGGACAGACGCGTAGGAAAAAAACGATTACTAAACATAGCCGAGAATATGAAGTCAAAGCATCCCATTGTACAGTTTTTTTATGAGCTGCGGCTTGGTGCGTTTTAAAAATAATTACGCGAATATAAATACAACAGGTTCAATAGAAACCGTTCCTTCGTACAAATGGAAGCGCAACTCGCCATTTACGATGGAACGGTTTCTTCGTAGGGGAGGCGAGCTTTACATCGGCTTCGGGAGTTTGCCCGTAAGGGCATACTGCTTCGGCGTAGCGCCGTACGTGCGCTTGAACATCCGGATGAAGTAGCTGGTGTCCATTCCGAGCTTCTCCGCGACCCGGTCCACCGTAATGCCGGGATGGTCCTTAAAGATTTGCAAGGATCGATTCATGCGCAGCTGCAGCATGTATTGCTGAGGCGTCATGCCGTAGCCCGCGACGAACAGGCGGTGAAAATGCTGAACCGAATAGCCGGCCGCCTTGGCTACGTTGGACAGAAGCAGCCGCTCGGTCGAGTGGTCGTGTATCCATTGCACGGCCGCCTGCAAGGCGGAATTGGGCAGATCCGACGGCATGTTCTTTTTGGAAGGCTTTGCGGCCGGGTATTGCCCCTCCATCCAGGCGACCAGCAGATCATACAACCGCCTTGAAGCTTCGTAGGCATGCTCGCCGCCCTGCTTTATCGTATGCCAGATCCCCTCCAGCTTTAGCCACAGCTCTTCGAAATTCGGCGTGTGGACGGCGACCGGTTCCGGTTCACCCGGCAGCGAAGTCTTCTCGACGGCAGACGGATTGCTCACGCCCATTTGTGAAAGCAATCCGTCTGCCGCGCTTCCGCCAAAGGCGATATAACCGAGATTCCAGGTATCCTCTGACGAATCCGGTTGATAGAGATGTCTCGTATGCGCAGGCATCAGCAGCGCCATGCCCGCCGACAGCCCGTACTTTTGCCCATCGGCTATGCGGAAGCTCCCCTTGCCTCTCCGGGTAAGGAACAACTGATGCGCGGGATAACCGCTGCCGAGCCTATTGATCTCCCTCTGCTCATGGCTGCCCACGCACCTGACGTACAGGGGGAGGCGCTGCTCCAGATTGGCGTTGTCGGCGAACAAGAATGGCATCATCGTTAACGACACTCCTTATATGATAAGATTGGACGATTTATTGACGGTTCTGGTCAATGATCAGCGTTCCATTATGGACTATGATCAAGGCATAAGCGAAATATAAGATGATGAGGTGGAACGTAGATGACAATTTTAAAAGCTCCGGTAAGCTCGAAACTTCCCGTGCTCATGCACGGAGCCGACTATAATCCCGACCAATGGCTGCATGATCCCGCCGTGCTGGAGGAAGACATACGGCTAATGAAGCTTGCCGGCTGCAACGTGATGGCGATCGGCATTTTTTCGTGGGCGGCGCTGGAGCCCTCCGAAGGCGAATTCCGGTTCGAGTGGCTGGACCAAGTGCTGGAGCGCTTTCGTCGCAACGGCATATATGCCTGGCTGGCAACGCCGAGCGGCGCGCGTCCCGCATGGCTGGCCGAGAGCTACCCGGAGGTGCTTCGGGTAGGACCTAACCGGGTTCGCAATTTGTACGCGGGGAGACATAACCACTGTTTTACCTCTTCTGTCTACCGGGAGAAGATCGCCCTGATCAATCGCAAGCTGGCGGAGCGTTACGCGGCGCATCCCGCGGTCGTCGGCTGGCATATTTCCAACGAATACGGGGGCGAGTGCCATTGCGACCTGTGCCAGGAGGCGTTCCGGAGCTGGCTGAAACGCCAATACG
This sequence comes from Paenibacillus sp. MY03, assembly GCF_002165585.1. Lineage (NCBI taxonomy): Bacteria > Bacillati > Bacillota > Bacilli > Caryophanales > Paenibacillaceae > Paenibacillus > Paenibacillus sp. MY03. The sequence continues at coordinate 111,862 of NZ_MXQD01000001.1, forward strand.
GCACGCTCGATTCGTTGAATCTGGCATGGTGGACCTCCTTCTGGGCGCATACGTATACGGATTGGAAGCAGATCGAATCCCCTGCCCCGCACGGGGAGCGAATGGTTCACGGCCTGAATCTGGACTGGCGCCGCTTCGTGACGGATGGGACGGTCGCCTTCTGCAAGCATGAGATCGATGCCGTCAAATGGGCCAATCCCGACCTGCCGGTTACGACCAACATGTATACGCTCGAGACGCTGGACTATCGCAAATTCGCCGCCATATTGGACGTCATCTCATGGGATGCCTATCCGGACTGGCATAGCGAACCGGATAACGTCAAGGTAGCTTCGACGTTCGCCTTCATGCACGACATGTTCCGCTCCATGCTGCGCAAGCCGTTTCTATTGATGGAGAGCACGCCCAGCATGACCAACTGGCAGGCGGTGAGCAAGCTGAAGAAGCCGGGCATGCACCGGTTGTCCTCCCTGCAGGCGATTGCGCACGGCTCGGATTCCGTGCAATATTTCCAATGGAGGAAAAGCAGGGGCTCCAGCGAGAAATTGCACGGAGCGGTCGTCGACCACGCCGGTCACGAGCATACCCGCGTATTCAAGGACGTCGCGGAATTAGGCGGAACGCTGGCCGACCTTTCGGAAGTTGCGGGCTCGCTTACCCCTTCGGAGACCGCGATCCTGTTCGATTGGGGGAACCGTTGGGCCGTCAAGGACGCGAAGGGCCCTCGCAATGCCGGACTGCATTACGAGGAGACGGTACACGACCATCATCGCGCGTTCTGGAATCAGGGCATTCCCGTTGACGTGATCGGCAGCGAGGACGATTTTGCGCCTTACAAGCTGATCGTTGCGCCGATGCTCTACCTGTGCAGAGAAGAAACCGGACGCAAGCTGGAGTCGTTCGTGGAGCGCGGCGGAACTCTTGTCGTTACCTATTGGTCGGGCATCGTCGACGAGCATGACCTATGCCATCTGGGAGGTTTCCCCGGGCCGCTCCGCAAGACGCTCGGCATCTGGGCGGAGGAGATCGACGCGCTGCAAGATCACGAGCGCAACGGCTTGTCCCTGATAGAAGGCAACCCGCTAGGGCTGTCCGGCCGTTATGAATCCCGCGAGCTGTGCGAGCTGATTCATCTGGAGGGAGCGGAAGCGCTAGGCTGCTACACCGACGATTTCTACGCGGAGCGGCCAGCTCTTACGGTCAATAGCCTGGGACAAGGGAAGGCGTATTACATGGCGACTCGTTTTGAAGGCGACTTCCTTCTTGAATTCTATCGAGCGGTGACGGCGCAAGCCGGCGTAACGCCCGTGCTGGATACGGTGCTGCCGGCAGGCGTTACCGCGCAGCAGCGGACGGACGGCAGCTCGGATTTTGTTTTCCTGATGAATTTCGGCGACAAGGCGGCGGAGGTAACGCTGGACGGACGGACCTACGTCGATCTTGAAAACGGCGAAGCCGTGGAAGCTGTCGTCCAACTGCCTGTTAACGGCATTCGGGTGTTGAAGCGCGACGCGTCTCCCCATTCATGATAGTTGCAAAAGCCCCAGGCTAGCGATCAAGTCGCGAGTCCGGGGCTTTTGTATGTTCAATTATAGGAAAGTCTGCGTCAGCGAATGGAGCAGAACATCGTCGACGCCGCGCCGTCCGCCGTATTCGATCTCGCGAACCGTAAGTTTCGGCAGCAGTCCTTCCGTTACGGGATTGCCCGTATGGTCGAGATAATCGGCAACCCGCAGCCCGCGATGGTCGAGGCAGATGTCGTCCGTCCAACCGTCGCCCGCGATGCGAAGTGCGGTCGCGTCGAGGCGGTCGAGCTCCGCGCCTTCCGAGACGGCGCTCAAACGCGATAGCTCAAGCGATGGCGTCTTTGTGCCGTACGGCAGCACGACCGTTTCCATAACCGCCCTTCCCGTGGCTTTCAGCGTACGTTTGACGACCGGCTTCGCATGGTATTGCCCTTGGAGAAAGTACAACCCTGACTCCAACGCAAGCTGGGCGGAATCCAGCTCCGGATAGGCAAGCAGCACGTTGCCGCCGTCCTCGCGGTCCGTCCGGACGCGCTCGCGCCCGAAGTCGGCGGTTGCCGCGCCGGGAGGCAAGTGAAAGTATTGCTCGTAGACATGCTGCTCTCGCGCTTCGAACAGATCCACGATCAGCCAATACCTGTTTTTGACGAACAGCACCTTGCGGGAATGGATCACGGGATCGTCGTACCGCGTATAGCCGTAATGGCTGGCAAACCAGTAATCGTAGCGCTCCGTGCTTCGGAAATCCCAGATGCGGCAAGGGGCCGTCTGCGGCGTGTTCCAATGGGCGCTGCGGACATGCTGGTCGCCGCCGTCGACGACGACCGTATTGTGGGCCCGCGTCGAAAGGACGTATTTGCGCTCCTTGTTCCACTCGAATAAGCCGATCCCGGAGTCGACGAGCAGCTCCCGGCCGCCGGCTAACGCGATGACGCCCAGCGTGTCGGCATGCGCGTGCCCGGCGACGCCGACTCCGGCGCGAGCCGCCATGTACAGCGCGTCGCCGCTCCAATCCTGGCGGGATATGAGATAACCGCCGATGGGGAAACACGCCGCCGTCGCTTGCGGCGACCGAGCCTCGAGCTTCCCGTAGCTCTCGGGCGCATCCGGACCGACTCTCCACAGCAGCGAGAAAGGCAGTTCCTCGTAGCCGAGATATTTGAAATCCGGTCGGTTGTACATGTACGCGCCTAAACTCATGACCGCGCGGAGATCGTGCGATGACAAAACGTCCGTATCGCCGAATCTCGGGAGTTGTCCGTCAGGCGTCATGAGATGCATCAGCACGTCGAACATTTTCTCGAGCGTCCGGTCGTATTCGATTGCCGGGATCCCGAGCTTCTGCAAGAGCGCGACAAGCTCGTACAAGTCCCGCATGACGATTTGATGATAGTTGGGACTGGCTTCGAATTGCACGCCGTCCTCGTATACGTTCTGCCGGATGTAGCCGGGCAGCTCCTTCATGCCGTACGCCAGCCAGTCCCGGGAGTCCTTCAGTTCGGGCAGCAGCAGGGACAGCGTGATCAAGCCGCGAAGCTGCATGCAGACGTGGTTGCCGTGGGACGCATGGTAATTCCGGGTATATACGCCGTGCTGATGGAATGACTTGATCATCAACATCTTGACCTCGGGCTCGAAGGAAGGCGAGCCGAACAGCGCCATAAACGGCTCGGGCAGCACAAATAGCCTGACCCCGACCGACAGCGGATCCCATGTGCAGTGCTCGACGCGGAAGGTACCGTCCTTCGGCATCGGATTGTCGAGAATAAAATGTTTCATCATGTCGTTGAAACAGCGCGCGTACGCTTCGTTGCCGGTCAGCGCGTAGGCGCGGGACAGATGCTTCAGGTAGCCGAAGCGGGTAAGATGAAGCTGGTACTGGGAGCTGTCGAACAGCCAGCCGTTCCAGTCGTACGTTCCCTCGGGAAATGTAATCCGTCTTCCCTTAAAGAGAGGGAAGTTGCTTTTGATCAGCAGCTCCGATTCTTCCAGCGCGAGAACGGCCTCAGGGTCGTCCGCATACCGCTTGCGGGAGTAACTCGCCAATTCGGGCATATCGGCGGCCTCGAAGTAATACCTTTTTGTCGCTCCCGATGCGATCAGGGCCAGGTAAGCATCCCGGGCGCCGTCGATGTCGCCGGCGTTTAACCTTTCGCGTACGCCTTCCATCCCGGGGCGATCAAGATCCAGTTCCTCGCGCAAAAACGACTCGTCCGAGGGAAGCGGCTGCGTATAGTGCGGGTCGTGCCGAAGATCCTTGTATCCCATTTTATATACCTCCTACTAACAGCTATTCTTTGATGGACCCCAGCATAGCGCCTTGGGCGAAATATTTTTGCAAGAACGGATAGACGACTACGACGGGCAGCATCGCCAGCAGGATCGCGGCATTCTGTACGTTCGGCCCCAGATTGGCGGCCATCTGCGCGTCGAGCGCGGCATCGGCGGATATGTTGGAGGAGCTGATGGCGACCATCTGCCGAAGCAGCGGCTGAATCGGCCACCTCGTCGTGTCGTTGATGTAGATGACGGCCGAGAAAAACTCGTTCCAATACTGCACCATAAAAAACAGCGTAAACGTCGCGATGATCGGTTTGGACAGCGGAAGCACGACGGACATCAGAATGCGGAATTCGCCCGCGCCGTCGATGCGCGCCGCTTCGTCCAGGCTTTCGGGAAGGTTCTGGAAAAAGGTTCGGATGACCAGAATATTAAAGGCGCTGGAGGCCGCGGGCAACACGATCGCCCAATACGAATCCAGCAGTCCCATTCCCTTGACGACCAGGTAGCTCGGAATCATGCCGCCATGGAAAATCATCGTGAATAAAATAAACAGCAGAATCACTTTTCGTCCCGGCATGATTTTCTTGGAGAGCGCGTACGCCAACGTCAGGGAGACGAATAGATTGACGCAGGTGCCGAGCACGGTAATGTAGACGGAATTTTTGACGGAAGTCATAAACGTTTGCGCGTTAAGCAAATATTTGTACGCGTCGAGCGTCCACGTCTTGGGCCAGACGAAGAAGGCGCCCGACATGGATTGGCCCGGAAGGCTGAAGGATACGGCGATGATATATAGAAAAGGCAGCACGACCATCAAGGAGATCAGAAGGATGATGACTGCCAGCGCGCTGTCGAACCAAGTGATGCGAAGTTTCATGTGATGTCCCACCTTTGTCTTAGAGAATGCCGTCCTCGCCCATCAGCTTGGCCAAATAGTTGGCGCCGAGCACCAGAATAAGGCTGACGACGGATTTGAACATGCCGACCGTAATGGCGAAGCTGTAATTGAATTGCTGCAGCCCGGTATGGTAGACGAACAGGTCGAACACGTTCGAGACATCCAAGTTGAGACTGTTGGTCATCAGGAAAATCTGCATGAAGTTCGAATCCAGAGAAGAGCCCAACCTTAGAAGCAGCAGGATGACGATGGTGCTTTTGATTCCCGGCAGCGTAATATGCCAAATGTTGTGGAAACGGTTGGCGCCGTCCACCTTGGCGGCTTCGTACAGCTCGGGATTGATGCCGGCCAACGCGGCAAGAAAGATGATCGTGCCCCATCCCGCATCCTTCCAGATGGCTTGGAAGGTGATCAACGGCCGGAACCAGTCGTTGCTGACCAGGAAGTTCGCGCTCGTATCGAACCACTGTTCCAAATAGTGGTTGATGACCCCGGATGGGCCAAAAAAAGAAATGGTAATGCCGTAAATGACGACCCAAGACAGAAAGTGTGGCAGATAGACGATTGTTTGGGAAACGCGCTTGAACATTTTTAAGCGGAGCTCGTTGAGCATGATCGCAAGCAGGATCGTAAACGGGAAATAGACGACGAGACTAAGCAGGCTGATCATAAGTGTATTTTTTAAGAGGACAAAAAAGTTGTTGGTGCTGAAAAATTGTTGAAAATGCTCGAAGCCGACCCATGGGCTCTTGATCATGCCGATAAACGGGCTGTAATCCTTGAATGCAAGCAACAGTCCCGACATGGGAACGTAATGGAAAATCAGAAAATACAAGATGCCCGGGGCGGCAAGCAAATAAAAGGGCCATAGTTGACTGAATCGGTTAAAGCGATGACTTTTCACCATGAGCTCTCGTTCCTCCTTATCCATGGACAAAAAATAGGGGTCTCGCACCCCTATTTTTTGTCTCTGTGCAGACTTTGTCTTTATTGTTGATCTGCGTTATATTCTTCCAGCAGTTCTTTGGCGATAACCGCGCCGTCGCCTGCCGTCCACGCGTCGATTTCCTTCTGTACGGCTTCCCAGGTTGCTTCGCCCAGGACAAATTGCGTCATGACCGCGCTCATTTTTTTATAAGTATCCGGATTTTTGGCCGCCGTTGCCGAGCTGTAGCTCAAGAACGGATTCGCAATGCCGTAGTTCGCAATGACGTCGAGCGACGCTTTCTGCGCCTCCAAAATTTCCGGAACCTTGGAGTTGGCATAGATGTAAGGATCTACGCGGTTCTCCAGTACAAATGTGCTTGGTTTCTCCAGATCAAAGAGTGCCTTCTGCTCCTCGGTTTGTACCGGAAGGCCATCCTTGAAGTCGCTGGCATGTACGCCGATAACGCCTGCTTTGGAGAATGCGATATTTTCTTCGGAAGCAGTGAAGTCCAGGAAGTCGATAATTTTTTGAACCTTTTCCTTCGGCACGGAGCTAGGAATCGCCCAAATGCCGTAGTAGCCGCCAATCAGCGCTACGCCTTTCTGTCCTTCGCGGCCTTCCAGCACGTCAATGACCGCGATTTCGGCGTTCGGGTCAACTTGCTTCATCTTCTCGAGGTTTGTCTCCGAGATGTCGCCAACGTTCGTTACGAACGCGCCGGCTACGCCGGCCTGGAACTTGTTGCGAGCCTGCTGCTGGTTTTTGAGCACGGGAGCGTCCTTATCGATCAGACCTTTGCTCCATGCGTCTTTTAGCCATTCGAGATAGTTTTTGTATTCGGTTGTTTGGAAGTCGCGAACGGGCTGGCCGTTGTCGTCAAGCGCCCAAATATGCGGCACGCCGAAAGCGAACAGCATCGGGAAGACGGAACCGAACGGACCGGGACCCGCTACGCCGTCTGAGCCATAGACGGTCAAAGGCACTGTATTTCCGCCGCCGGCAGGGTCGTTGTCCTTGAATACCTGAAGGGCGTTCGTCAACTCGTCGATGGTCTTGGGAACCTCCAGGTTGTATTTGTCCAGCCAATCCTTGCGGATCATCACGCTGGCTTCCCCGCCGCCGTACAGGCCGCGCGGTCTTGGAATGCCATAGATTTTGCCTTGTACGCTCGTATTGTTCCATACCGCCTCTTCGATCTGACTGATGTTTTGCGTGCCTTCGATGTAATCCGTCAGGTCGTGAAAGGCGCCCATCTTAACAAGGTTGGTATATTTGTTGTCCTTGCCGCTGTCGATCAGCAGCAGATCGTAATCGTTGGCCGATACGGCGACGGAAAGCTTGTCTCCGTAGGCCTCGGATGGAACGAAGGTCATATCCAGCTTGACATTGCCGCGTTTCTCGAGATCGGCTTTCGCCTGATTGTTGTCCACGGACGGCGGATCGCCGAACGTAATGGTCATCGCTCTGATGGTAGTCGGCTCTGTGCTTGGAACGGCCGTTTGTTGACCGTTTGCGGCATTGGTTGGACTGGTCGTTCCGCCTTCGTTGCTGTTTCCGTTGCTGGAGCAGCCGGCAAGCACGGTCGTCAACAACACGGATGCGGTTACGACTTGCGCGAGATTTTTTTTGATTTGCATGTTTATCCCCCGTTTCAAAGTTTTCCTTGCGGTTACAATTTCGATTATAGTGGAGCGGCAGTCATCTTTGACATGACGGAAACAAGCGAAAGTGTCACCGTTTTTAAGATGATGAGCGTAACGAGTATCATTGGCCGGATAGATTGTACTATACTTAGGTTAGCCGAAGGCGGCCGTTTAAAACACGGTTTCGGCGACACGGAGCGCGAGATGAGGCGCTCGTGCCAACCATGTTTGACGAAGGGGATAGAAGGATGCCGTCACCTTTTTTTGGTTTTTTGACGCGGAGTTTTTATGTCCGCATGATCTTGATCATGCTCGCCGTTTCGATTATTCCGCTGCTTTTGCTTGCCTATATATCGATCTCGGTATCCAGTTCGACGGTGGAGAAGCAAGTGAACAAGCTGAACGCCCAACTGGTCAATCAGCTCATCGACCGGGTAGAGCTGTCCATGAACCGGTTCCGCGAGCTGAGCGTACAATATTCGGGTTTGTCCTCGATTCAGAACGCGCTCGTCTCCCCCTCGGAGTTGTATTATGAAGACGTGGTGCTGAAGCGGGAGCTGATTTCGGTGCTTACCACGGCTTCGGTCGTGATCGGCAACGTGGAAGGACTGCAGGTATACTCCGCCATTACGGGCGAAATTTTGTCCTCCACGGAAGCCCCGTCCCGGATCGAGCATTCGATCAACGGGCCGTTGATCGAACATTTCCTGAGCTCCCCCAGAACGGAGCTGTTTCTCGACAAGGGCTCCATGCCGGAGATGGAGATGCTCCGCGATTCCAGCGTCTATATGGCGCGGATTCCGTACAATAAGTACGAGGAGATGAAGGGCGTTATTATGATCTCCATGAAGAACAACCAGTTTCAACAGCAGATCGAAAATATCCAGCTCGGCTCGCGAGGCTCCATTACGCTGCTCACGCCGTCCGGAAGTCCGATCGCCACGACGAGCAAGCTGAGCGACGAGGACGACAAGGGCCGGGTCGCAACGATCCTCGAGCATTGGCGGGAGCTTGGCAAGCCCAATCAATTCGCGGAGGCCTCTTCGATTATTTCGGTCAAGCAGACCGGAACCTATGACGGCTGGATTGTCGTCTCCGAGATCCCGTCCAAAGAGCTGACCCAGAATACCGGCATTATCCGGGAGACAGTCGTATATTTTCTGGCGATTTTAATCGTTCTCGGCGCCGCGTCCGTTCTCGGCTTCGGTTATCACTTGTATCGGCCGCTTCAGGCGGTAAAGCGGCAGGTCAACGCGATCAAGAAGGGACAGTTCGACGCCCGGGTGGACACGTTCGCGAACAATGAGATCGGCGATCTCGGGCGCATGCTCAACTCGATGGCCATCCGAATCCAGGAGCTGGTGAACGATTTGCAGGATTCGGAGGAGCTCAAGCGCCGTCTCGAAATCCGGGCGCTCCAATCGCAGATCAACCCGCACTTTATGTACAATACTTTGAATACGATTCGAATGTTCGCCATGCTTAAGGACTATGACAAGATTAACACATTGATGGGGCGCTTCGTCGGGTTGCTGCGCTATTCCATGGAAAATTACGACCAAACCGTCCGGCTCGGTCAAGAGCTGGATTATCTGAAGGATTATGTCGGTCTGCTTAATATGCGCTACAAATGCCAGATCGCCCTGGATTACGAGATCGAGGAGCCGCTCGGCAGGATGCAGATCCCGAAGCTCAGCTTGCAGCCCCTCATCGAAAACTCCGTGTTCCACGGCATATTGCCGAAGAAGTCCGAGACCGGACGTATCTCCGTCAGGGCATCCGCCGATCGGGAACGGGAACGAATCGTCGTCGAGATTCGGGACGACGGCCTCGGACTGCCGGAAGCGGAGATGGAGAAATTGCGGGTACATCTCTTGCGCGAGGAGTCAAGCGAAAACATCGGATTGCAGAACGTAAAGATGCGGCTGAAGCTGATGTTCGGCCAGTCGGCGGCCATGGAGCTGAACAGTTGCGAGGGAGAGGGGCTTCTCATTCGCATCGAATTGCAGGCCGATCAAATCGTGATCAAGGAGGAAGAGCATGAGCGGCTATAAGGTACTTCTCGTCGAAGATGAAATTCCCGCCAGAACGGTGTTTCGCGGAATGATCGAGGAACGCGGCGATTTGTTCGAGCTTGTGGGAGAGGCGGAGGATGGCGCGGATGGCCTGGAGCTGTACCATCGGCATAAGCCGCAGCTGGTCGTAACCGATATTACGATGCCGGGCATGAGCGGACTCGAGATGCTACGGGCGATCGAGAGCGGCGGCGGGACGATGCCGCAAGTCGTTATTCTGACCTGCCACCAGGACTTCCAGTTCGCGCAGCAGGCCATTCAGCTCAAGGCGGCTGCTTATCTGATCAAGGATGATTGCCTGAACGATCCGGAACTGCTGGCTCGTACGCTAGAAGAGCTGACGGAGCAGGTCGTCGGCCGGGACGAGACGAGAGAGAAACAGCTGGAGCTGGAGCAGAAGGTGCGGTCCAACGAAATCGTGATCGAGCAGAACCTGTTTCTGGAGATGCTCCGCAATCCGGCAGCCGGAGACGAATGGCTGCAATCGCTGGAGAGAATCGGCATCCCGGCTCGCGGCTCCCAGTCGTTTGCGCTGATGCTGGAGCTGGATCGCAGCTCGCTGCGTTTCTCGATCGAGCAGCCGCAGGAACTCAAGCTATGGCAGTTCGCGGGAGTGAACGTGCTCAACGAGTTGCTCGGCGCGCTGGGCCCTCATAAAGTGATCGCGCTGGACAAAGGCAGGTTCGTCGCGATCTTTGCCCCGACAAACGAGTCACCGCTCGAGACGCTGCTGGATCAGGTCGTGGATTCCTTCTCGAAATATTTGAAGATGGACTCGCTCGCCATAATCAGGAGGTTCCCGTCGGGGCTGGGGGATCGGATGGGCGAGCTGAAAGCGTGGGTGTCAGCCGCTTACCCGTTTTTTTACGATAGCCTCCCAGCTCTTGGGAGCGGATCCCTCGCGCCGGAACGTATCGCGTATGTCCATATCCCGGAACAATACATTCGCTTTTGGGGGAAGGTGCTGAAGGGGGCGCTGCTGGAGTCGCATCTGGTTTCCTCCGCGGTAGAGCATGAACGAAGCTCCTTCCGCAAGCAGGCTAAGGAACACGGCTGGGAGCCCGAGCAGATCAAGTCGCTGTATCTCCGCATTTTCCTTGATCTCAGCCAGTTCACCAACGAAGCCGAGGGTATGGCCGATCTGGAAGCGGATTTCCGGAAAAAGCTGGAGCAATGCCAGACTTTCGACGCCGTACACGATTCCACGGTCGCCTGCTTCCGCAAGCTTAAGCTGCTGCAGGGAGACAATCGGAAGCTCGATGCGTGGATAGCCAAAATCGTGCAGAGGCTGCACGAAAATCTGCACGAACCATTCAAGCTGGAGGAGCTCGCGGCGTCCATCAATTACAGCGTGCCTTACTTCAGCAGCATGTTCAAGAAAACGACGGGCGATAGTTTCGTGCAATACTTGAACAAGCTTCGGCTGGAGAAAGCGAAGCTGCTGCTGCTCACGACGGATCGCAAGACGTTCGAGATCGCGGAGGAAATCGGATTCGAGAATTACCGCTCCTTCAACCGGCTGTTCAAGCGGGACACGGGGCTTACTCCCTCCGACTACCGCAAGCAAGGCGTTGAGGGCGGTTGGAGATAAAGCTGGCGCGCCTATGCCGCAAGGCTTGCGTTCGTTCGTAATGTTTGTTTCAAACCAAATAATCCCTCCTCGCGAACAAACGCAAAGGTTATAATGCGAATATCGAGATTAGTATGATAGCCATAAGGAAGTGAAGCGTGGATCATGATAAATGAGTCGGCGGAAAAAAGCCTCAGCAAGATGATCACCAAGCTGCTTAGACACGCACCGGAGCAATTCGGCGTCGTCCTCGATCCTGTGGACGGCTCGTGTCCGTTGGATATATTGTTGGAAGCCGTTCGGGCTCAACCCCGATGGGATTGGGTGAAACAAGAGGATATCGAGCAGGTGGTCCGTCATTCGGACAAACAACGATTTGACATACAAGACGGTCGCATAAGAGCGAGATACGGCCACAGCCATAATAAAGTTGCCTACGCGACCGCCGACCCTCCTGCCGTTCTCTACCACGGAACGAATCGGAAGGCACTCCCGACGATAGTAAAGGAAGGGCTGAAACCGATGACCCGGCAATATGTCCATTTGTCGGAAGGCACTCATTTCGCTACGCTCGCGGGAAGCCGTAGAGGAGAGCTTGTCATACTGGAGATTGACACGTTGATAGCGAAGCAGTCGGGCGTTCTGTTTTATTATGCGGGGAACGAAGTATGGCTGGCCGATCATGTGCCGCCGGAGTGCTGCTCGGTGGCAGTGAGCAAGGGGAAGGAGGACCGAAATGACGAATCATCCCATCGTTGATATCGGCGTCAATCTGATGCATCGCAACTTTCATCAAGACCGCGACGAGGTTGTCGCAAGGGCGATAGCAAGCAACGTTGCCCCTCTTATCCTTACGGGAACGAGTTTGAGAAACAGCGTAGACGCTGCCCGCTATTCGGCAAGATACCGGGGACAGCTGTACGCTACTGCGGGCATCCATCCGCATGATGCGAAGAGTTGTACGCTAGAGACAATTGCGAAACTAAAAGAGCTGGCGGCGCTGCCGCAGGTCGTAGCCATCGGGGAATGCGGCCTGGACTATAACCGCGATTTCTCGCCGAGAGACGTCCAGCGTCGATGGTTTGCGGAGCAGGTTCGGCTGGCCACAGAGCTTAACATGCCGCTGTTTCTGCACGAACGCGAGGCATTCCCGGATTTTGTGGCGATCCTTAAGGAACATGCGGTGAAACAAGCGGTGGTCCATTGCTTTACGGGGAACCGGTCCGAGCTGGAGGCCTACCTCGAGATGGGCTTCCATATCGGAATTACCGGCTGGATTTGCGATGAACGAAGGGGCCGGCATCTCAAGGAGCTCGTCCGTCTCATTCCGCTCGACAGGTTGATGATCGAGACCGACGCGCCGTTCCTGACTCCGCGGGACTTGAAGGAAAAGCCGGCGGACGGAAGGAACGAGCCCGCGTTTCTGCCGCATATTCTGCAAGCCGTGGCGCGGTGCGTCGACAGACCTGCCGAAGAGGTCGCCAAGGCGACGACGAAGACGGCGGCGGCGTTTTTCGGCATTTAAAAAAGCTCAAGCGCCGGGGATTCCCTGACCGACGTTCGAGCTTATTGGATCATCCAGCGGAAAAGCAAACTTGCCAAACAAATCGGATGGTTCGCGAAACACACGGGGAAGTTTGCGAAAGGCAAGATTCACTGTTCTTGTTCCTATTGCAGGATCAAGACGAGGGAGTCGGGGCTTCCCAAGTCTCAGCTTGCCAGGCAAAAGCATGAGGATGACTTCGTCGAGTAGCAAGTAATGAAGGATCGGTTACAAAAACCCATTGTCGGAGGGCGTACCCAAACGGTATGTCCTCTTTTTCATGGGAGAAAACGGGGCTGCGCTTCTGCACGGAGACAACAGGCATGGGCTAGTAGCATTGATCTTTTTCGGCGCGAAGTTTAGTCGTAGTGTGATTTTGCGGCTGCCTAAGTTGCGCCAGGGGACCGCAAGCGAAAAAAATCCAGCATTTCGTGCCTTACTACTTCACCTGTCGTAGTAATTATGCTATACTGCATCTACTACGACAGATGAAGTAATCGGGGAGGATGCCGGAAGTGATCAGCAGTGATGTCATACGCGGCTATAATGATACGATGATCCTCTACATGCTGCTTGACGGGGAATCCTACGGGTACGAGATCTCCAAGCAGATCAGGCAGTTGACGCAGGAGAAGTATGTCATGAAAGAGACCACGCTTTATTCTACCTTCACAAGGCTGGAAAAGAACGGATATATTGAATCCTTCTACCGGGATGAGAGTCTTGGCAAAAGGCGCACCTATTACCGGATTACCCCGCCGGGTCTCTCTTATTACAAAGAAAAATGCGAGGAATGGATAGTTACGAAAGAAGTTGTCAATCAATTTATCAGGGAGTGGTAATGGAGCATGGAAACGATCAGCGTCTATTTGGATAATATGTTTGCCAATCTGCCCAATACACTGGAAGTCATGCGCATGAAGCAGGAGCTGTTGTCCGGGATGGAGGAGAAGTATAGGGAGCTGAAAGAAGCGGGCAAGTCGGAGAATGAGGCGATTGGCATCGTCATTTCGGAATTCGGCAATATCGAGGAATTGACTGCCGAACTTGGCATTCGTTCAGTCGAACCGGAGCGGGCAGCACCTATGTTGACGGAGCATGAGGCTTTCGCTTATACGGCTGCCAAGCGGAGTGCCGGACTGTGGGTAGGTCTAGGTATTTTCTTTTGCGCAAGCGGCGTGTCGTTGCTGATTATTCTGGATACGCTATTCGAAACAACGGCCTACTCGGAACGAGGTTCGATGTTGGGTCTGATCGGCATGTTCATGCTCGCCGCCGTGGGAGTCGGGATGTTTATTAACAGCGGCATGAAGCTCAGCCGGTTCAAGATTTTGGAGCAAGGTTTCCAATTATCCTATGCGCTCAAGATGGAGCTGCGGCAAGGTCAAGCTCATTTCGCTCCGACCTATCGTTTCTCTCTTATCACCGGGGTCTGCCTGAGCGTGCTGTCACCCATCTTGATCTTCGCCGCATCTTATGTCAACGAAGAATTCGCTCCTTATGGAGTTGCCGCTTTCTTGCTGTTGGCGGCCGTTGCGGTGTTCCTGTTTGTCTATTACGGGAATATTCAGGGAGCCTATACGAAGCTTCTGGAAGAGCCGATTTTCGCTGCCGCCAAGAAGGAAGAGGAAAGAATTTCGGGTGCCGTAGGGGCTGTATTATGGCCGCTGGCGACGATTATTTTCCTGTTCACGGGTTTTGTCTATCATCGCTGGGACGTTAACTGGGCCGTATTCCCCATTGCGGGCATCTTGCACGGCATGCTGAACAGCGTCTACTATAATCTGAATCGCAAGAGCGAAATGTAAGATAATCGAGAAGAACTTGACTAAGAAACGTGGTGACCAACGATGTTCAAAATCATGCTCATAGAAGACGATACGACATTGTTCCAGGAAATCAAGGAACGGTTGTCCTTATGGTCCTACGAGGTCTTCGGCGTCAAGCAGTTTGATAAAGTTATGCAGGAGTTCGCGGAGGCGGGGCCCGAGCTTGTCATCATCGACATCCAACTGCCCAAATTCGACGGCTTCCACTGGTGCCGGATGATTCGCGCGCATTCCAATGTGCCGATCATCTTTCTTTCTTCCCGCGATCATCCCACGGACATGGTCATGTCGATGCAGCTCGGAGCGGACGACTTCGTGCAGAAGCCGTTCCATTTTGACGTGCTTATTGCCAAAATACAGGCGATTCTGCGCAGAACGTACAACTACAATAATGAGCCGACCCAGCTGAAAACGTGGCGGGGGGCCGCCGTCGACTATATGAAAAATACGATTGCGAACGACGAGGGAACGGCGGAGCTGACAAAAAACGAAATGTTTATTCTAACTTATCTCATTGAACGCAAAAATAAAATCGTGAGCCGCGACGAGCTGATCGCGAGCCTATGGAACAACGAGCAGTTCGTGAGCGATAATACGCTTACCGTCAATGTAAACCGTGTGCGCAAAAAACTCGAAAGCATCGGGCTGGACCCGTATATCGAGACGAAGGTCGGCCGAGGTTACATGGCAACGGAAGAGGCGGGGGCATGATTCGCAAATACATCGCGGAAAGGCGAAGCTGGCTGCTGCTGCTTGCCGTCGTCCACCTGCTGCCTCTGTTCATAGCGTCCATTGACGTCTCCATCCCGCTGATGCCGATCTTGTACATGACGTTGTTGTCCTCGATGGTTTGCATCGTCTTTCTTGTTGCCAGATACTATAAGGAAACCAAATTCATCAAGCAGTTGGAGGCTTGGGATCACACTTGCGGACCGGAATCTCTAAAGGAGGCCGGCAGCCCGTTCGAACGGGTGGTGGAGGAGTCCATGTCCGTGCAAGCTCTCCATTACAAGAGCGAGGCGTCTGGACATCTGCTGCTGCTCGAACAGGAGAAGGACGAATTGACGGCCTGGATTCATGAGGTAAAAACGCCTCTTACCGCTATGCGGCTCGTAATCGACCGTTTAACCGAAGAATCGGCCAAAAGCAAGCTGGAATACGAATGGCTTCGCATTCATCATTTGCTGGATCGTCAGTTGCATCAAAGGCGGATTCCTTTTATGGAAAATGACCTGTACGTTGAGTCCGCGAGGCTAGAGCCGATCCTGTTCCAGGAAATTAAGGATTTGAGATCCTGGTGCATGCAAAAAAGGATCGGCTTTGACGTATCCCTCCAAGCCGAACAGGTGCTGACCGATGCCAAATGGCTGGGTTTTATATTGAGGCAAATTTTAACCAACGCGGTTAAATACAGCGAGTCCTCCGATATAAAGGTGAGCAGCTGCGAGGAGAACGGGCATGTCGTCGTCGAGATCCAGGACCAAGGCCGCGGCATTAGCGCCAAGGACTTGCCCCGCATATTCGAACGGGGATTCACGTCCACGACGATGCATCAGGATAGCGCGGCCACCGGCATGGGACTCTATTTGGCGCAAAAAGCGGCGGATGCGCTTCGGATTCGAATAGAGGCGGATTCCGCCTACGGCAGCGGCACGACGTTCCGGCTGTTGTTCCCCGTCGCCAACGATTTTGATGTCATGATGGGCATGTGACAACAATGTCACATGCTTTTTTATTTTGTTCGTTAAATCGCAGGAAAACCAGGTTCCGTTGGGGTACGATAAAGGCATCCGAAAGAAGGAGTGTAACCCCATGATTATTTTAGAGGCCAAAAAAATCCACAAAACATACGGCAATAAATTCAACAGGCAGGAAGTGCTGAAGGGAATCGACCTGAAGGTAACCAAAGGAGAATTCGTCGGCATTATGGGAGCGTCCGGTTCCGGCAAAACAACGCTTCTGAACGTGCTCTCTTCCATCGATCAACTGAGCGAAGGGACTATCGAGATACAGGGAAAACAGTTTACGGGCATGAAGGAGAAGAAGCTCGCGGAATTCCGAAAGCATCATCTCGGCTTTATATTTCAGGAGTACAATCTGCTGGACACGTTGACTGTAAAGGAAAACGTGCTTCTGCCGTTATCCATCCGAGATGTATCCAAACAGGCCGCGCTTGAAAAATTCAAGCAGATTGCGACCGAACTTGGCATCTACGAGCTTGCCGATAAATATCCTAGCGAAATTTCGGGAGGACAGAAGCAGCGGACCTCCGCAGCACGGGCTTTTGTGCACGATCCCGGCATTATTTTCGCGGACGAGCCGACCGGGGCGCTAGATTCGAAGTCGGCTTCCGACCTGCTGAATAAGCTCAGCTACATGAACGCGAAGCACGCCGCGACGATCATTATGGTCACGCACGATCCGGTAGCCGCCAGCTATTGCAGCCGTGTCGTCTTTATCAAGGACGGCCAAATCTACAGCCAGCTTCACAAGGGCGAGGAATCCAGGCAGACGATGCTCGGCGACATCATCAAAACCCAAGGCGTGCTGGGCGGTGTTCAAGGGTGAGTCTGAATACGATCATCTTGCGGAATTTGAAAAAAAACATTCAAAACTACTTTCTTTATGTATTCGCGCTCATTTTCAGCGTCGCTCTTTATTTCTCGTTCGTTACGCTGCAATACGATCCGTCCATGGACGAAGCTAAAGGCTCGGTCAAGGGAGCGGCGGCTCTCGGAGCGGCGTCCGTGCTGCTCGTGGCCATCGTCGCGGTATTCCTGCTATATGCCAACACGATCTTCATTAAACGAAGAAGCAAGGAAATCGGGTTATTCCAGCTGATCGGTCTGACGAAGGAACGCATCTTCAGAATCATGACCGCCGAAAACCTGATTCTGTATTTCGGATCCATGATCGTCGGCATCGCGGCCGGATTCGCGGTTTCCAGATTGATTCTGATGATTCTGTTCCGCATTATCGGCGTCGATGAGATGGCCAAGCTGCGTTTCTCTTCGGAAGCGCTCGTTCAGACGATTATCGTGTTTGCCGCCATTTACCTCCTGATCATGCTCATGAATTATGCATTTATTAGAAGGCAGTCGATTCTGTCCTTGTTCCGCGCCGTATCCGTCGCGCAACAGCGGACTCAGAAGCGGTCCGTGCTGGAATTCGTGTTCGGACTATGCGGCATTGTCTTTATCCTGGTCGGTTATTACGTATCCGCAGAGCTGTTCAAAGGACGGTTCATGGGAATGGGCGAGCTCATGATGGCGATGATCTTTATTCTGGCAGCGGTCATCATCGGGACCTACCTGTTCTACAAAGGTTCGGTCAGCGTCATCTTCAACGCCGTCCGCAGAAGCAAACAAGGATACTTGTCCATTGGGGAAGTATTGTCCATATCCTCCATCATGTTTCGGATGAAGTCGAACGCGTTGCTGCTCACCGTCATTACGACCGTATCCGCGCTAGCCATCGGATTATTGTCGTTAAGTTATATTTCTTATTACTCTGCCGAAGCGCAAGCGCAAAGAGATGTTCCCAATGATTTTGCTTTCGCGAACGCGGAGGCGAAGGATCGTTTTATCGCGGAGCTTGATGCCAGGAAAGTTGCCTACGACGTTATTCGCAGAGTGCCGATCTACATGGAAATCGACGCTTCGGGCATCGCGTCTTCCAACGTGCTCGACTCGCTGGAGGGCAACACGTTTATCTCCCCGGTACTCAGCGAAGCCATGGTGGAGGGAGTAGAGGTGGAGCCTAACGAAGCGATTTTTATGGGCTACAGTGGAGCGATGCAAAATTTCATGTCGCTCAAGTCGACCGGCGATTTTCAATTTATGGGGCTGCACGGCAGCCTTCAACAAAAGCTCGTCGGCACCAAGGAACAAAGCGTCTTGATCTACAGATACGGACAGGGAATACCGACGACGATCGTCGATGACAGCGTGTACGAGAAGCTCCTTCAGAATCTGGATCCGGCTGTTCAGAATACAAGATATGCGGATTATTACGGCGTGGACATCCCGGATTCATCGCGGAAGGAAGAAGCGCGGCAGGCCTATGCGGATACGCAGCCATCCTCTTCTCAGGAGTCGTTTTCGCAGCATGAGCTTATGATGAACGGACGTTTGAATATGGGATTGATCATGTTCATCGTCGGATTTCTCGGACTTGCGTTCTTGATCACGTCAGGCTGCATCCTTTACTTCAAGCAGATGGATGAGAGCGAAGAGGAGAAACCGAATTATACGATCCTGCGCAAGCTGGGATTTACGCAGGGCGACTTGCTCCGCGGAATCGCGTACAAGCAGTTGTTTAACTTCGGCATTCCGCTTATTGTCGGCTTGAGCCACGGTTACTTTGCCGTAAAATCGGGCTGGTTCCTGTTCGGCACGGAGCTTATGGCTCCCATGCTTATTGTCATGGTGCTGTACACGGCGCTGTATTCCGTCTTCGGAATCCTCTCCGTCCTGTATTACAAGCGGGTAATTAAAGAATCGTTGTGAAATAGCGGGGCCTAAGCAGAGAGATGCTTGGGCCTCTTTTTAATGATTTTTATTTCGGAAGCAGATTAGTTTGCCGCAGTTTGTGCCAATATAACGGCTGCGTGCGGGGGGAATTGAGGCGATGGTGGTGCTGGAGTGCTGGTGTTTTGAGTGCTGGTGTTTTGGGTGCAGGTGCTGGAGTGTGGTGCTGGAGCTGGAGCGCAGGTGCTTTGAGTACTGGTTCTGGAGTGCTGGTGTTTTGAGTGCTGGTTCTGGAGTGCTGGTGTTTTGAGTGCTGGTTCTGGAGTGTTGGTGCTTTGAGTACTGGTCCTGGAGTGTTGGTGCTTTGAGTACTGGTCCTGGAATGCTGGATATTTTCGCAAATGGTACAATAATTGAGCGAAAATACACAATTTTGATGAGGGAAGAGCCATTTCGTCGTACATTTGTACATATATACACAAATATTGGTTCAAAGAGGTCCTGAACGAAGATAGGAAGCGAGAATTTGTGTATTTTCGTACAATTTGCTGTGCAGGGCTCCATTTGTTTTAGAAATTGGGGAGAAATGCACAAATGTGCTGAGAGGCGTTAAAAACGCCGATGGACCGTAAAGTAACTCTGATTAGCGCCCATAGGCGTTAGTAACGCTTATGGCTCCTAAAAGTAGGCGAATGAGCAGCTGTAGGCGTTAAAAACGCCGATGGACCGAAAAGTAACTCTGATTAACGTCCATAGGCGTTAGTAACGCCTATGGCTCCTAAAAGTAGGCGAATGAGCAGCTGTAGGTGTTAAAAACGCCGATGGACCGGAAAGTAACTCTGATTAGCGCCCATAGGCGTTAACAACGCCTATGGCTCCAAAAAGTAGGCGAACGAGCAGCTGTAGACGTTAAAAACGCCAATGAACCATAAAGTAACTCTCATTAGCGTCCATAGGCGTTAATAACTCAAATGGCTCCAAAAAGCAGGCGAACGAGCAGCTGTAGGCGTTAAAAACGCCGATGGACCAGAAAGTAACTCCGATAAAGTAGCCATAGGCTCTCCATACTTGACCTATAAATCTCGGAATGAAACGCACGTCACCGCCAAAGGACGCCGACAGCCGTTCCCGTTTCACCTTGTTTTACAAGCAACTAGCTTTTATTCTTACGAATGTTTATCGAATATTTTAAAACCATTTACAACTTTTCATCCACCCATTCCGTTCTATTAGCCGAGGTGATCCTATTGCCGACTGACGAGCAGTTGATACAGGAAATTAATAATGGCAGCCAGGCTGCGATGGAGGTGCTGACGAAGCGTTACTACAAGCAAATCTACGCCTACATCTATCGTAAAACAAGCAACAGCCATATGGCCTACGATTTGACGCAAGATGTATTTATTAAAATGATTCGGAACATTTCAACGTATGCAAACGGAGGCAGCTTCAGCAGTTGGCTGTATACGATTGCGGTAAACATTTGCCGCGATTATTACCGATCGGCCGCCTATCGCCGGACCGCTGCCACCTCGGTGTTTGAGGACCATGCGTCCCAGCTTACAAGCAACGCGGAAGGGATAGCCTATATTTTCGAAAACAAGGAAACGAGAAAGCAACTGAAAGAAGCAATCGGTCAGCTGCCGGAGACGCAAAGCGAAGCGATTTTGCTGAAGTACTATCATGACTTGAAAATACGCGAAATCGCCTCTGTAACGGGGGCGAACGAAAATACGGTCAAAGCCAGGCTCAGGCAAGGGCTTGGCAAGCTCAAAACCATGTTAGGGAGAGATCGGCATGAGCAAAAAGAAAGCAACTAGCTCACTCGGAGCTCGCAATCACGATGATGAGCTGATCGAGCTGGACAAGGAGTTTCAGCAGTTTAAGCTGGAGGAGTTCACGGTAGAATATCCAAGCGAGGACGCAATAACACGCACAATTGACGCCATGCGCCCTTATGTAACTCAGGCAGCTGCTCCACGAGACAAATATTCCTTTCTCAGGCAACTGCACGTTATGCAGATTCAGCCGTTATTTTGGCTGGCCAACCTGTTGTTTTTTTGTATGGGTCTGCTCGTATGGTACGTCTGGGAAGGTGATCCTTTCAAAATCATGCTGCTGCTTTCGCCGATTCCTTTTTTGCTCGGGTTGCTTGAAGTGTTTCGAGGACGTAATGAAGGGCTGCTGGAGCTTGAAATCTCCTGCAAATATTCGGCTCAGCAACTGTTGTTAATGAAGCTGATCGTTATTTGCGGCTATAATATCCTGTTATGTCTTGCGTTGATCGGCGTATTCGGGATATTCGGCGAGCCGCTGCTGCTATCGAAGCTCATCATGTATTGGACAGCGCCTTTTGCGGTTGCGGTAAGCGTTGGACTGGCCGTTGCCAGCCGTGTTCGAAATGTGCTGTCCGTTCCGATTGCACTCGTTATTTGGCTGTTTATTGCTTATGGTTTTCTTATTGGCCTCGAACATTATGAACAAGCATCGGAGCTTCCTTATATAGCCGGACTTGCAACGGTTTTGTTGGCAGCTTGCATCGCCAAGCAAATACAACGATTAAAGAAAGGATTTGCCTATTATGAAGCTGTCCATTGAACGGGTAAGCAAGCAGTATGGCGCAAAGCGCGCGCTGGATAACGTATCCTTCGAAATGACGGAGGGCGTATACGCCTTTCTCGGCGCTAATGGCTCCGGCAAAACAACGCTAATGCGCATACTGGCCTCTGTCGCCAGACCAAGCTCGGGCAGAGTGCTGCTGAACGATGTTGATATCGAGTTGCTGGACGAGGAGTACCGCGATCTGCTCGGCTATTTGCCGCAACACATGGGTTATTATAAAAATTTCACCGTCGAAAAGTTTCTTTTCTATATTGCCGCGCTTAAGGGAATTGAGAAGGGGCGAGCTAAAGTCAAGATTGACGAGCTGTTGCAGGCCGTATCCTTGCAAGAGGAGCGGCGCACGAAGGTAGGCAAGCTGTCGGGCGGCATGAAGCAACGCGTAGGCATAGCCCAAGCGTTGTTAAACGATCCGAAAATCATCATTGTCGACGAGCCGACGGCAGGCCTCGATCCTAAGGAACGGATCAGATTTCGGAACCTGATGTCTACCATCGCGGCCGATCGAATCGTATTATTATCTACGCATATCGTATCCGACATCGAGTATATAGCCAAGGAACTGCTTATTTTGAAACGGGGCATGCTGATTCAAAAGGCGGAGCCGCAGCATCTCCTGGACGCTCTTAATGGCAAAGTCTGGACCGTAATGGCAAGTCCGAATGAACTGGCGGCATGGCAAGCCAGCCACAAGGTGAGCAGCATGCTGGTAAGAGAAAACGGCACGGAGCTGCGCATCCTTTCGGAGAACAAGCCCTCTCCTCATGCGGAAGAGGCGATACCTAACCTCGAGGATCTTTATTTGCATTATTTTGATGAGGAGGCTGCGAAGTAAGATGAAATCCTTGTTGGCCTTTGAGCTGAACAAAATTTTTCGGCAAAAAAGCATTTACGCCGTTTACGTTGTACTTCTTGGACTTATAATGATCAGTCTCAATGCCCAATATGTAGTAGGGAAATCTGCTTCCTATAAAGATTGGGAGGGGGAGCTGACCCGCGAAAAATACAAACAAGCTGAAGCAGATCATGCCGAACTGACGAAAAATACGAATGAGAATACCGTCTGGACAGAAGAGATGAGGGAGAGGGCAGGCGTATATGAAGAGATAGCTGTTGCGAAACGGCTCGATGAAACGAACGATATGAGCATTCAATATTTTCAAAGTAATCTGCCTCAATTAGAGGAGAAAACCTTCGAACACAGAAAAGAAGCGTTGCATTTGCGGATGCTGGAAAACGTAAATGTCAATAAGCTCTATTATCATAAGGCACCGGCCGAAATGATCGACTTTGTTAGAACCTTTGGTACCATGCTTACGGGAGCGCTGCTATTGATCGGCCTCGCCCCCATATTCTCGAATGAGTATATGACGGGCATGGATCAATTGCAGTTAAGCACCAGGCATGGCAGGCGAAAGGGGATTTATGCCAAAATCGCAGCCGCACTCATTTATACCGCATTTGTCATTGGTGTTTGGAGCGTGTTCAATCTCGTCCAGCGAATCCTTGTATATGGGGATGGAGGTTGGAGCGCGCCGCTTCAACAGTTGTTCCAGTATCGCTACTCGCCGTATGACTTTGATATGCTGACTTTTATTTTCGTACAGCTGGGCATACATGCATTAGGAGCAGTTGGTTTCGCACTGCTGGTTTTGCTGATTTCCGCATGGTGCAGGCATACCATCCTTTCGATTCTTGTATCCGGAGCCATCTTTTCTTTGCCGATTGCGATCGTTGTTTTTTTCAAAATAGACCTGGGCATGTATGAGAATATACTTGACTTCACCTATACGAATGTAATGAGGGTAACCGATTTGTTCGATAGATTCGAAGTGCTCAATCTGTTCGGATACCCGGTGTTATATGCGTATGCTGCGATTGTCGTGATGGCGGTTTTGTCGATAGCGGCGACGAGGCTTCTGTTGTATACGATGAAACGGAGGGAGGTTGCTTAGTATTTAAGAGCAATATTTCCTGCTTGATAGTCCAGAATCGATCGTTTAAATGAGTTCCGCTCCAGCCGCGAATGAACATTTGCGAAAGGAGCGGCTTTTTTTGTTACTGCTTCTCCGACCAGTTGATATGCGCTTGGAAGCGGAATTGTTTTAGTTGAAGAGGGGTTAGTTTCGGAATTGCTTTATCCGTATTGACTAGCACGAGTCTCGAATCGTTGTCCCAATCGACTTTGGCCCCGAACGCCTCCAGAACAATCCGTGCGGGTATATACGTATGCCCCTTTTGAATAATGGCAGGTGTTCCAAGCTGGCGAGCTTTGCCGTTAATGTAAGCCGTCGATGATCCGATTATAAATTCGATTGATGTGCCGTCTTTGCTAGCCGTTACTTTGCGCTTCTCCGGATCCCACCCGATTTTGGCACTCAGCTTGTTCAAAAGCTCTCGAAACTACATTCACTAGACGTTTTTGGGGTGAAAAGGTTGCGGAAGCTGTGAGAGTATCGAATTGAAAAAGTTTGATTCCTCTCAAAAATCCAGTAGACATCCATGTTCTTTTTGTATATCATAATGTTATAAACGAACATAATACTTTACAAACGAAAAGGAGAGGTTATCGACATGTCTACAAAAGCAAGATTAAACCGGATGTTTAGCGAGCAAGGAAAATGTTTTGATGTAGCGATTGACCATGGTTTTTTTAACGAGTTCTCATTCCTTTCTGGTATTGAAAATATGAAAAACGCCGTTGCGACGGTTGTTCAGGCGGGGCCGGATTGCATTCAGTTAAGCGCAGGCCAGGCGAGGCATTTGCTAGATATTCCAGGCAAACATAAGCCAGGGCTCGTCCTGAGAACGGATGCGGCGAACATCTACGGAAACGTGCTTCCGCGGTTTCTGTTCAGCGAGCTGATCGACCGCGCGATCGAACAAGCCGTTCGGCTCGACGCCGTCGCCGTGTGCGTGAATTTGCTGCTGCTTCCGGGACAGCCGGAGCTGCATCATCAATGCGTGCGCAATGTCACGCTTCTTAAGACGGAATGCGAGAAGTATGGCATGCCGCTGATGGTGGAGCCGCTTGTGATGCTGCCGAACGAAGAGAAAGGCGGCTATATGGTGGACGGCGACATTAAAAAGATCATGCCATTGGTCCGCCAAGGCGTGGAGCTTGGCGCCGATGTCATCAAGGCGGATCCTTGCGATAACGTGGAGGAGTATCACCGCGTGATCGAGATCGCTTCCGGCATCCCGGTTTTGGTTCGAGGCGGCGGACGGGCAAGCGACGAAGAGATTATCAATCGTACGGTCGAATTGATGAAGCAAGGCGCTTCGGGAATCGTGTATGGGCGCAATGTCGTTCAGCATCCGGATCCTGCAGGCATGACAGCCGCTTTGATGAGCATTGTGCATGAAGGCGCAGCGGCTGAGCAAGCGCTGGCTATTCTGAAGGGAGCAAACAACAAATGAGTAAAACGATCATTTCGTTCGGCGTCATCGGCTGCGGGCTGATGGGCAAGGAATTCGCAAGCGCGGCGGCGCGCTGGTGCCATCTGACGGACGTGGATTTCGAGCCCCGCATTGTGGCGGTATGCGATGCGAATCCGGCTGCAACGCAGTGGTTCCAGGACAATGTTCCTACTGTGGAGCAAGCGTATACCGATTATAAGGAGCTGCTGGCGGATCCAAAGGTTGAAGCGATATACTGCGCCGTGCCTCATAATCTTCATAAACAAATCTATATCGATATTATTCGTGCCGGAAAACATCTGCTCGGCGAGAAGCCGTTTGGCATCGACCGCAGCGCGAACGAAGAGATTATGGCGGCGATCCGGGACAATCCGCAGGTCGTTGTGCGGAGCTCGTCCGAATTCCCGTTTTATCCGGGAGCTCAGCAGATTGTACAATGGGTCAATGAAGGCAAATTCGGCCAAATAATCGAGGTGGAGGCCGGCTTCTGGCATTCGAGCGATCTGGATCCGAACAAGCCGATCAACTGGAAGCGGCGGATTGCAACGAACGGCGAATATGGCTGCATGGGCGATTTGGGGCTTCATGTGCTTCACTTGCCGCTTCGATTCGGCTGGAAGCCGGAGAGCGTGCGGGCATTGCTGTCCAAGATCGTCGAGGAACGTCCTGACGGAAAAGGCGGAAGCGCTCCTTGCGAGACTTGGGACAATGCGATTTTGGCTTGCGAGGTGAAGTCGGACAAGGGGCAGTTCCCGATGGTTCTGTCTACCAAACGAATTGCGCCGGGTCATGCCAATACATGGTTTATTCGCATCCAGGGAACGGAGCTGTCAGCCGAGTTTACGACCAAAAATCCGAAGCAGGTCGCTTCCCTTCCTTACAAACCGGGCGGACAGCAGGCCTGGCATATCGTCGATGCGCCATACAAATCCGCTTATGGCACGATTACGGGCGGGATCTTCGAATTCGGATTTACGGATTCCATTCTGCAGATGTGGGCGGCCTTCTGCGACGAGGTCGTTCATGGCGAACAAGGCATTTCGCAGCCCTTCCGTTGCGCTACGCCGGAGGAAGCGGCGGGTAGCCATTGCCTGTTCACTGCGGCTTTGGAATCCGGTCGGACAGGCGGAACGGCTGTTGTCGACTGGGGGACGCTGGCGTGAGCAGCCGAGGCGCCGCAAATCCGGATATTGTCGTAGCCGGACATATTTGCCTGGATGTCATCCCCACGATTCATGGCGGAAACAAAAATGCTCCAGGCGGACATCAGGGTCATGGGCGAATCGGGGATCTGCTTGCACCCGGCAAGCTGGTTGACATTGGGCCGGCTCAGCTGTCGACAGGGGGAGCCGTCTCCAATACGGGGCTGGCTTTGCATCGCCTTGGCATCCCCGTCAAGCTCATGGGCAAGATAGGGGAAGATCTGTTCGGCGATGCTATACGGAGTATACTTGGCGAATATGGGGACGATCTTGCCGAAGGCATGATTGTCGCTCCGAACGAACATAGCTCCTATACGCTTGTCATCAGTCCGCCCGATGTAGACCGGATCTTCCTGCATTGTACGGGAGCTAACGATACGTTTACGGCGGAGGATGTCGCGATGGAGTCGCTGCGAGGGGCAAAGCTGTTCCATTTCGGCTATCCCCCGCTTATGCGACGGATGTACGAACGGCAGGGAGCAGAGCTAAAGACGCTGTTGTCTGGCGTGAAGGAGGAAGGACTGACGGTATCGCTCGACCTCGCCAGGCCGGATCCCGACTCTCCGGCGGGGCAAGCCGATTGGGCGGCCATTCTCGCCGAAGCATTGCCGTTTGTGGACGTGTTCCTGCCGAGCTTCGAAGAGATCTTGTATATGCTGCGGCCGGACAAATACAATGAGCTGAGCGAGCGGCACGGCACGACGGAGCTGCTGGCTTGGGCGGAAGGGCCTTTGCTGGGTTCGCTCTCGCAGCAGCTGCTGGATATGGGAGCTGCGATTGTTGGCATCAAGCTTGGCGAACACGGCTTGTATGTGCGGACGACGGCAAGCGCCGAGCGATTGCGCGGCTTGGGCAAGTGCGCGCCTGATGCGGAACGGCTGGGTAATTGGCTGGACAAGGAGCTGCTGGCTCCCTGTTATGCCGTCAATGTCGTCGGTACGACTGGAGCGGGCGATTGTACGATTGCCGGCTTCCTGACTGGTCTGGTTAAAGGTTTGCCGATCGAAGAGATGCTGCTAGGGGCGGTAGGCGTCGGAGCTTGCAATGTGGAGAGAGCGGATGCGGTCAGCGGCATTCCGGACTGGGAGACTGTGCAGGGGCGGATTGCATCGGGTTGGACGCAGCGCGAGGCGACATTGCCTCTGCCCGGCTGGACACACCGCCAATCGTATGGCATTTGGGAAAACGTTCTAAGCTGAACATGGAGGAGGCGGCGACAAGATGACGTTACGCAGAAGCGAAGTGAGGAAGGCGCAAACCCGCGCAGCGGAGATGCTTGCGGCAGCGGGAATCGTATTGACCGATGAGGAGCGCGCGGGGATCGAGGTGGCGGGCTTCGGACTTGGCAATCTGGAGGAGCAAGGACTGGAACTGATTACGTACGTGAACACGGATCGGTATTGCGCGAAGGATCTTGTGTTATTTCCGGGGCAGACATGTCCGGAGCATCTTCATCCGGACGTGGACGGCTTGCCGGGCAAGATGGAGACGTTCCGCTGCCGCTCTGGCAAAGTGTTTCTGTATGTAGAAGGAGAAGCGACTCCGCGCACTCAGGCGAATGTACCTGCGGCAAGTGAGCCGCATTATACGGTATTTCATGAAATCGTTCTCCATCCGGGCGAGCAGTAT
Source organism: Paenibacillus sp. MY03 (assembly GCF_002165585.1). Taxonomy (NCBI): domain Bacteria; kingdom Bacillati; phylum Bacillota; class Bacilli; order Caryophanales; family Paenibacillaceae; genus Paenibacillus; species Paenibacillus sp. MY03. The sequence continues at coordinate 139,496 of NZ_MXQD01000001.1, forward strand.
ACGATTGCGCCCGGGACGAAACACTGGTTCCAGGGAGGACCTGAGGGCGCGGTCGTATCGGAATTTTCCAGCACCAGCCGGGACGAGCTGGACATCTTTACAGATCCTGCGATTGTAAGAATGCCCGTGACGATTGAGGACGAGTAGAATCGGGTTGTCCGGGGAGTCTGTCATCGAAGAAGCGCAAGGGCAAAGGAGCGAACGGCATGCAGCTATACGGAGAAAAACGGAGTCGCCGCGAGGTAGAAGCCAGAGTAGGCCAGCTGGGGCAAATAGGCGGAGTAAGGCGGATGACGTTGACGGAAGGCAAATCTGCGGGAGTGGAAATCATAGAGGTGCGTACAGGCGCCGGTCTTGCGTTTGAGGTGACTCCGTCTAAAGGGATGGACATCTCTTTGGCACAGCTTTGGGGAGTTCCTTTGTCCTGGCAATCGCCGAACGGCGTCGTTCATCCCGGGCATTACGACGCTGACGGCACGAATTGGCTTCGCACCGCTTCCGGCGGCCTGCTGATGACTTGCGGGTTATCCCATGCGGGTTCTCCGTCCGTCGACGAATCCGGAAGCTACGGCCTGCACGGCAGAGCCCATCATACTCCGGCTTCTCTGGTGAGCGTCCGCGAGGAGTGGGTCGACGATGAGCGGATATGGGGAGTATCCGGCGTTGTCGAGGAGACCGCGATGTTTGGAAGCAAGCTTAGACTTACGCGCGAATTGACCGGTAAGCTCGGCGACAATCGGATCGTTATAAGCGACCGGGTCGAAAACGTCGGCTTCCAGCCGGCGTCGCATATGATGCTGTATCACTTTAACTTTGGCTATCCGCTGTTGGGAGAGCATACGGAAATTGTATTGCCTGCCGCCGATCGCGAGGTTCGAGGGAGCGGGGCCCCCGCGATGGACGGCATCAGCGATATGACCGATGTATTAGCCCGGGCGTCTCGCTGGGAAACGCCGGACGCCTCTATTGCGGAGACCGTCTACTATCATCAATTGCGCAACGAAGCAATCGACGCGGATGGGATGGCCCAAGCGACCATTGCCAATCCTTCTTTTCCCGCGGGCGGAGCGCTGGGGCCGGTCATCGTCACATTGCGTTGGTCGGCGGATACGCTGCCGCTGCTTGTTCAATGGCGGATGCCCGGCGCGGGCGAGCATGTGCTTGGTCTTGAGCCTGCGAATTGCCGAGTGGAGGGACGAGCTGCCGAGCAGCGTTATGGCGGTCCGTTTATGCTGCAGCCCGGGGAGTCGACAACGTACAAGTTGGAGTTGATTGTTGGGTAGTTGCCGGAGATAATGAAGGCATAGCGGGAAACCAGATTATCGGAGGCCAGGAACGAATGAGGCAGAACATATACCAAACCTTGAATGCGAGACAGCAGCAAATGCTGGAACATATTTCCCGGGAGGGTGAGCTTCGTATTGCGGCGCTGAAGCAAACCTACCAGGTGACGGAGATGACAATCCGCCGCGACCTCGAGAAGCTGGAGGAGACCGGCGCGGTCAAGCGGACCTTCGGAGGAGTCATTTTTGTGGGCAAGGATATCGCTCTGCAAGAGAGGGCGGGCATTCTGACGGAAGAGAAGATTCGGATCGGCCGTCATGCCGCAAGTTTGATTCGGCCGGGGGATTCGATTTTTATCGATGGCGGGACGACAACATTGCAGGTGGCTAAATATTTGACGCCAGGCATGAATATAACGGTCGTTACGAACGCGTTGAATGTGGCGGCCGAGCTGTCCGGCAAACAAATTCCCGTGCTGATGACCGGAGGCATGCTGGTCGAGGCTACGAGCTCTCTCGTTGGCCCGATCGCAGCGCAAAACATGTCGGGCATGGCGTTCGACCGAATCTTTCTGGGCGCGACAGGCCTTAACGACGAACATGGCTTTAGCAACTCCAATATCAATGAAGCGGAAGTCAAGCAGATCGCCATCCGCCAATCGACGGAAACGAATATTGTGCTGGATCATACCAAGTTTGGCGCGAAGGTTCTGATTTCATTCGCTCCCCTGTCCGGTGCGCATCGAATTATAACGAATCGCCTTCCCGATGAGGGGCTGCTCCGCGCTTGCAAAGAAGCGGGCGTCGTGCTGGAGGAGGCCTCTGAGTGATGTTGAACAGCCGTACTAGTATGGATCGGATTCAATTTTTGTCCCAATTTAATTTGATGAATTCCCTTTCCAGGGAGGACTTAATTGAGATGGACAAGCTCACGATCATTACTACCTTTCCGAAGCAGGCTTTGATCCAAACGCCGGACTCCAACACGGAGTCGCTGTATTTTGTTAAGAGGGGGAAGGTGCGGTTGTATCGCATCAATGGGGAGGGGAAACCTTTCACTTTGGATATTTTGGGCGAGGGAAATATTTTTGGGGATATGAAGGATATTTCCTTAGGTACAAAAGATCTGTTTATCGAGGCTGTTGAAGAAAGCGATATCTGCGTGATGAATCAAGATCGATTTGAAAGCTACCTGATTAGCCATCCGCATTTTATGTTGAATATGATAAAGGCAATGAGCGATCGTTTATCCCATTTGAGCAGTCTCGCGCAGAATCTGGCACTCGGGAATTTGCACGACAGGATTATTTACATCTTGGTTGATTTGTCCAAACGCCTTGGAGTTCAGACCGTAGACGACGGTTACAGCCGGATAAAGATGAATCTGTCCCATCAGGAAATTTCCAGCCTGGTGGGGGCTTCGCGAGAAGCTGTCTCTGTAGCGCTCAAGGAGCTTGCGGAACTTGGCGCAATCCGTACAGGATTCCGCACGGTAGCGATCAGGCATGATCTGCTTGCCCCGGAGCGGAATTAATTTCGGATGCTGTGGATTTTGTAATCTACATTACATCTATTTTATGCATTTGTCCCTATGATGAAAGAGCAAAGAAAAATGGATGAATCCCCAAAATTACAAGCCAAAGTATACCGGAGTGGAATGAAATGAAAATGAATACAGATCAAGTTTTCTCCATACCAAGCGAGGTCAAGAATCGGACAGGACCTGTTAGGGCCAGTGAAATTCAACCGGAAGTCCTCCATCTATTAAATAGCGGGTGCATCGAAACGGTTAACTTGACGGAATGGCTTGCAGTTGATCATTTTCAATTGCTCGAACGGATTCTGCTCGAGTTAGGCTTGGATCAACACACCCAATCGCTGCTGTCGGAGCTGGAGAGGGTAAACGGGCAATCGACTATGAAAGTAATACCTGCTATCGCAAACAAGTGGCTTGCAACCATCGGTCTGCAAACCGATGGGGACTCGTTGCATTTCGAAAAATTGGCTACACACCGTTCCGACAGTGTTCGCTGTTGGGCAGCTTTCATCGTTGGATTAGGCCAATCCGATCTGGAACATAAGCTAAATCAGATGCGTCGTTTTGCTGCGGATGGTCACTTTGGTGTACGTGAAATCGCGTGGATGGCCGTCCGTCAATCCGTATCGGAGCAGTTGAATCAAGCTATTCACAGGTTGAGTGAGTGGGTTCAGGCAGAGGATGCCAATGTTAGACGTTTTGCCGTTGAAGCAACCCGCCCGCGAGGAGTTTGGTCCCGTCATTTAACGGAATTAAAGGAACATCCCGAGAAGGGGCTTCCGCTGCTGGAACCGTTAAAATCCGACCCGTCGAAGTACGTTCAGGATTCGGTGGCCAATTGGTTAAACGATGCGGCCAAGTCTCGGCCTGATTGGGTGGCGGACGTGTGCCGATCTTGGCTGGAAACGTCAGATCATAAAGCGACGAAGCGAATAACGTCTCGGGGGCAAAGAAATATAGCTGGAAATGGGTGAGCGCCATGATGCGCTCGCCTTTTTTTCATTCTCATAGGTTGACAATTTAAATCGTATTAATTACTATTAATAAAATGTAATGATTACGATTAAATAAAAGGAGATGAAGAGAATGGCCAAAAAATCGAAGGTCGTCAAGGAGCAAAAACGGCAAGCGACGGGGAAGACCGCATGGTTACTTAAGCAAATTCAAGGTGTCGCGTATCGTGTTCCGGGAGCTGGCCTATAAAGGCCAAATCCCGGGGATCAAGAAGTCCAGAATATACGATTCACAGGGAAACGCGATAAGAGGCGGAAGAGGTTGAATAATCGCAATCATTACTTTTTGTGGGGAGAGGCGTTCTACATATGGGAAGAAACAAGATTGTCGTGCTGCTTGCATTCGTTCTGGCGATCGCGATGCTGGCGGGATGCAGCGGGAACAAAGGGAACGGCGGGAGCGCCGGCACAGAGGCGGAGGTTCGCGAGCTGGTATACGCGACGGCCAAGGACATCAACGACATGAATCCGCATTTGTACCCGGGATCCATGCCGGCGCAGGGGATCATCTACGAATCGCTCGTCGAGAACACGCCGGAGGGCATCAAGCCGCTCTTGGCGGAATCCTGGGACATCTCGGAGGACGGCAAGAGCTATACGTTCCATCTGCGCAAGGACGTGAAGTTTCATGACGGGGAGCCGTTCAACGCCGAAGCCGTGAAACAAAACATCGACGCGGTGCAACGGAACGGAAGCAAGCACGCCTGGATCAAGCTGTCCACGAAGCTGGCCGAGGTAAGCGCTGTGGACGAATTCACCGTCAAGCTGACGCTGACGGAAACGTATTATCCGACGCTGCTGGAATTGTCCATGACCCGGCCCTACGTATTCATCTCCCCCAAGGACTTCCTGAACGGGGAAACGAAGGACGGCGTGACGGGTTATCACGGAACGGGCCCTTACAGGCTTGAAGAGCACGTGACGGAGCAATACGCCAGCTTCGAGGCGAACGAAGACTATTGGGGCGGAGCGCCTGCCGTGAAGAAGCTTACGGCCAAGGTGCTGCCTGCGGGGGAGACGACGCTGCTGGCGCTTCAGAAGGGCGAGGTGAACTTCGTGTTCACGGACGACCGGGGAACGGACAGCATCGATGTGGACGCCATGCAGCGACTGGCGGATACGGGCGATTACCGAATCGTCCGCAGCGAGCCCATGAATACGAAGATGATCGTCGCCAACAGCAGCCAGACCGCAAGCCCCGTCAGCGAGAAGGCCGTCAGAGAAGCCATCTGGCAGTCGATCGACCGGGAGACGATCAGCCGAACCATCTTCGGCGGCACGGAAACGCCGGCCGACGCCTTGTTCTCGTCCAACGTCAACTATGCGGATGTCGGATTGGAGAAGAGAGAGTACGATCCCGAAGCGGCCGCGAAGCTGCTGGAGGAAGCCGGCTGGACGACGGCGAGCGGCGCCGAAATCCGGTCGAAGGACGGACGACAGCTGACCATGAAGCTGTACTACGACGTGAACTCGTCGTCGCAGAAGACGCAGGCGGAGCTGCTGCAGAGCGAAGTGCTCAAGATCGGCATGAAGCTGGACCTTGTCGGCGAGGAATCCTCCGCGATCGCGGGCCGGAGATCGTCGGGCGATTACGATCTGTTATTCAACCAGACGTGGGGGCTTGCTTACGATCCGCAAAGCACGATTACGGCGTTCGCGTCGGACAACGCTTATCTCCACACGACGAGCGGCATCCCTCGTGCGGAGGAACTGTACGCGAAGATCGAGCAGGTCATGGTGTCCACGGACGAAGAAACCAGGAAAGGCCTGTACAAGGATATTTTGACGATCGTGCACGAGGAAGCCGTGTTCATCCCGCTTACGAACGGCAGCGTGACGATCGTGGCGCTTTCGGATCTGGCGGGCATCTCCTTCAAGCAAACGCAATTCGAACTGCCGTTTGAACGAATGAGCTTCCAATAGGCTGCGGTCTGTACCGCAAGGTTGCGGTTAGACGTGAAAGGGAGGAAGGGAGGAAAAGACGTGGGTCTGTACGTGTTGAAGCGGGTAGGCGTTCTTGCGCCTCTCCTGGTCGTCATCTCGTTTTTGACGTTTATATTGAACGGGCTCTCGCCCATGGATCCCGCCGAAGTCGTGCTGCATGCGCAAGGAGTGCCGTCGATCACCGAAGAGCTGATCGCGGCCACGAGGACGGAGCTCGGCATGGACCGTCCGCTGCTTGCAAGGTACTGGGATTGGCTGCTCGCCAGCCTTCAGTTGGACTTCGGGGATTCTTACATAACGGGCAAGCCGGTATGGTCCCTGCTAGGTCCTGCCTTGATGAACACGCTGAAGCTGACGATCGTCTCTTCGCTGTTCATCATCGCGCTTTCCATCGTTCTGGGCGTCTTGTGCGCCTTGAGGGAGGGGAGATGGCTGGACCTTTCGGTCAGGGGCGTCTCCTTCCTGCTCACCTCCATGCCGGCCTATTGGCTGGCGGCGCTCATGGTCTGGTATTTCGCCGTGAAGCTGGACTTGCTTCCGACGAGCGGAATGGATTCGGCGAACAGCTACGTGCTTCCGGTGGCGGTCATCGTGATCGGCTACGCCGGCATCTACTTCCGGGTCGTTCGAAGCTCCATGCTGAGCAATTTGAACGAGGATTACGTCCTGTACGGAAGAGCCTGCGGCATTCCGGAGAGGAGGCTTACCATGCACGTGCTTCGCAATTCGCTGCAGGTGGCCGTGTCCGTCTTCGGTCTCGCCATACCGATCATACTGGGCAGCACGGTCGTCGTGGAAAATATATTCGCCTGGCCGGGTCTCGGCACGCTGACCGTCACCTCCATTCTGGGCCGGGACTTTCCCATCATTCAAGCCTACGTTCTCGTGCTCGCGGTCGCGTTCGTTCTGTTCAATACGGGATCGGACGTGCTCAACGCGGCCATGAATCCCCGGCTTAGGAAGGAGCTCTAGATGAAGCTGCTGAAGCGATTGTTGAAGGATAAGCTGGCGGCCGCGAGTCTCGCCGTGGTCGCGGCGACGCTGCTGATCGGGCTCTTCGCCCCGCTCCTTGCCCCGCATCCGCCGAACGAAGCCAACATGGAGCTCCGGTTCGCGGGAGCATCCTGGAGCTATTGGCTGGGCAACGACCATCTGGGACGCTGCATTCTGTCGCGCCTGATCTACGGCATACGCCCCAGCGTGCTCTGGGTGCTGGCCGCGCTTGGAGCGGCCGCGTGCTTCGGAGCCGCGCTCGGCTTTGTCGCGGGTTATTTCCGCGGCCGGATTGACGCCATCCTAATGCGCGTCTGCGACGTCATGCTGTCGTTCCCCGGCTACGTGATGACGCTTGCCATCGTGGGCATGCTGGGGGCGGGGCTCGCGAATATATTGCTGGCGTTCGTCGTCATGAAATGGGCGTGGTTCGCGCGGGTCATTCGGACCGCGGTGATGCAATACGCCGACGCCGACTACGTGAAATTCGCCAAAGTGTTGGGAATGGGACATTTCGGCATCATGAGACGCCATATCGCGCCGGCGGCTTTGCCGGAAATCGCGGTCATCGCGAGCAGCGCTTTCGGCTCCATGATCCTGCAAATTTCCGGCCTCTCCTTCCTGGGGCTCGGCATCGAGGCGCCGCATGCGGAATGGGGCATGATGATGAACGAAGCGCGGTCGGTCATGTTCACGCGTCCGGAGCTCATGCTCGCGCCGGGGCTGGCCATCATTGCGGTCGTGTCCGCCGTCAACTTCCTGTCAGACGCGCTGCAGAAGGCGCTGGATCCCAAGCTTGCCGTTTCCGGCAAGAGAACTTCCGTCTTTGCCGGCGGAATGATGCGCGGCTTGCGCAAGAAGGAGGCGGCCTGAAACTGATGAGCTTGCTCGAAGTGGAACATTTGCGAATATGGGACGGGGGGAGCGGCGCGGTGCTGGTGCCGGACAGCTCGTTCCGGCTGTCGCAAGGGGAGTGCTTGGCTATCGTCGGCGAGAGCGGCAGCGGCAAGTCGCTGACCTGCAAAGCGCTCATGCGGCTTAATCGCCCCGGTATCCGTCAGACCGGACGCGTTGCGTTGAACGGCGTCGATCTGACGGGGCTGTCCGATAAGGAGATGCGCCCCTACAGGGGCAAACGGATGTGCATGATCATGCAGAACGGCATGCGCGCGTTCGATCCGTCGCGTCCCGTCGGAGCTTATCTGCTGGAGGCGTTGTCCTTGCATGGCGACTGGAGCCGTAGCGAGATGGTCGCCAGCCTGTCTGCCGCCATGATGAGCGTAGGACTGTCGGATCCATCCGCCGTAATGGGGCGATACCCGCACGAATTGTCCGGCGGCATGCTGCAGCGGACCATGATCTCGCTTGCCATCGTATTGGAGCCCGACGTCATTATCGCGGACGAACCGACGACGGCGCTGGATGCCGTCACGCAATACGAAGTGGTCGAGCAGTTCGTGGCGCTGCGGGGACGAATCGGCAGCGCCATCGTATTCGTGTCGCATGATCTGGGCGTGGTGCGCCGAATCGCGGACGAAGTGCTGGTCATGAAGGACGGGGTCATCGTGGAGCAAGGGGGAACCGACGCGATCTTCGGCGGGGCGAGCCATCCCTATACCCGTTATTTGGTTTCGTCCAAGGAAGCGCTCCGGAGCCGTTATTTGCAACTGATGGGGGGGACGCGCATTGCTGAAGGTTGAGGGCGTGAGCAAGTCGTACCGCGGGAACGGCTGGCTTGGCGGAGATCGTCGGCAAGTGCTGCGACGGATCCATATGGAATGGAACAAGGGCGAGTCCCTCGGCATCATCGGGGAGAGCGGCAGCGGCAAGTCGACGCTCGGCCGGCTGCTGCTCGGCATCGAGAAGCCGGATGAAGGGCGCGTGACGTGGGGAGGACGTTCCATCACGGACCGTCGCGCGAGACGAGGAACGATCAGCGCCGTCTTCCAGGACTATACTTCGTCGATCCATCCCTTCTACACGGTGCGCCAAGCGCTGCTGGAGCCCTTGAAGCTCGTCGGCGGCCCAGGGGACGCGAGGAAGCTCGCGGAGCTGCTGCGCCAGGTGGGACTGGACGAATCGTATCTGGACAAATTTCCGCACGAGCTGTCCGGGGGAGAGGCGCAGCGGGTCTGCATCGCCCGGGCCGTGTCGTCGAACCCGCAATGCATGCTGCTGGACGAAGCCATAAGCTCCTTGGACGGCTCCGTCCAGATGCAAGTGCTGGAGCTGCTGAAGGGGCTGAAAGAAACTTACGGCATGGGGTATATCTTCATCACGCACGACATTATGGCGGCTGCTTATCTATGCGACCGGATCATGATCGTGCGAAACGGCGAAATCGAGGAAACCGTCGAGACGTCGCAGCTGCGGCACGTGAAGACGGATTATGCCAAGGCATTGCTCCGGAAGGTAATTGTATAAAGAACAACGGCGTCGCCCCGGGTTGCCCAAGCTTGATCAGAAAGGAGAACGTGTCGGTGAAAGGTGCGTTGTCTTGGCCGTTTATTCGGCTCTATATGCTTACGCTGCTCTACTTCAGCGCCAATTCCATCCTGAACGTCATCATCCCCCTCCAAGGGGAGGCGCTGGGGGCGACGAATACGACGATCGGCATCATCATGGGCGCTTACTTGCTGACGACGATGGTCTTCCGTCCATGGGCGGGACAAGTCATCCAGCGTTACGGTCCCATCCGGGTGCTGCGGATCATTCTGATCGTCAACGGACTGGCGTTGCTTGTCTACTCGTTCACGGGTCTCGGCGGTTACCTGTTCGCTCGCGTGCTGCAAGGAGTATGCACCGCCTTCTTCTCCATGGCGCTGCAGCTCGGCATCATCGACGCGATGCCTGACGAGGATCGTTCGCAAGGCATCTCCATATATTCCTTATGCTCTTATATGCCGGGCATATTCGGCCCGCTGCTTGCCATCGGCATGTGGCGGACGGGGGAGATGCACGCATTTACGCTGTCGATGGTCGCCATTGCGATTTTGACCGGCGTGGTGGGGTTCACGGCAAGCATTCATAGAGTTCCAGATGAAAAGGGCGAAGGCGAAGCCGCTCCCGCGGGCAATCCGGCCATCCTGATGCGGCAAGCCATGGGGCAGTTGGTCCGCAATCCCCATCTTCGGCGCTGCGGGACGCTCATGCTGACCGCTTCGCTCGTATTCGGAGCGGTGACGGCGTTCGTGCCGTTGTACGCCCCCCAGATCAACGGAGGCAGCGCCGCCGTCTATCTGGGCATTCAGGCGGCCGTTGTCGTAGCGGCCCGGTTCCTGCTCCGGTCCCGCATCCCGTCGGACGGCAAATGGAGCAGCCGCTTCGTCGGAGGGACGATGCTCATGCTTGTCGCCGCTTCGGTTGCCGTCGGGCTGGCGGCTGCCGGAGGGCCGGCGCTGTTCTACGCCGGCGCCGTGTTGATGGGAACCGCTCAGGCGCTGCTGTACCCGACGCTGACGACCTACTTGAGCTTCGTGCTGCCGAAGACGGAGCGCAACGTGCTGATCGGGCTGTTCATCGCGACGGCGGATCTCGGCATATCGCTCGGCGGCATCGTCATGGGACCGGTGGCGGATCTTGCGTCGTACTCCTCGATGTATCTGATCTGCGCCGTTATCGCGCTGCTCGCGGCTTCCCTTGCCTTGCGGGGACGGATGGGGGGCGGCAACGTATCGGGAGCGAAGCGAAGCATCTAATCGCAGTCAAAGGGAAGGGCCGTAGATACCGGGTGATCCGGTACCTACGGTTTTTTTTGGCATTGGCGAGGGCTCGGCTGTCTGCAACTTCAATATGCCGCGCGGGAATCAGTCGGTCTCTCTCCGGCTTTAGGCACAATTCTTGGGGCTCCCCGGAAGGGGATAAGTCCCCCGATCTCGAATTGCTGTAGGGACGAATCGCAACGAGGCCAGGACGGAACATGAAGGAGATGCCGGCCCGTATTCACCATGAAAGGACGATGTAGAGTGGGGAACCCCCTGGCAACCGTGCAATGGGCAGCACGAAACGAGGAAATCGAGGAGCTCATCCATCAGGGAGAGAGCGTGACCTTTCATGAAATGGCGCAGGGCTTCGAAGCCGAAGTGAAGGAGCTGCGTTCCGCCAATGCCAGCTTCGTATGGAAGGTGTGGAACAAACAATCGAAGCCGCGCGTCGATGTCCAGTACCATTTGTTGCAAATTCTCGCGGAGAGAGGCATTGCCGTTTCCCGTCCGCTCGGCTGGGGCAAGGATGCCGACTGCAACCCCGTCTTGCTCACGACTTTCGACGGGACGAGCATCCGCAAGGCGAATCCGAAGAAAGTAACGGAGCTCGCCAAGCTTCTATCGGCCATCCATCGCATCGGCATCGGAACGGAGATCGATTCTTTCTTGCCGAGCTACGAGTTTAAAAGCTACTTTTTCGCCGAAGCCGATCAATACGAGCCTATCGACCAAGCCTTGCACGCGATCCTGCCTCAGGCGGGACTTAGGAGAGACGCCATCATCCATGGCGACTATCATCTCAACAACATCGTGGAGAACGGAGAGCGGCTAACCGTCATTGATTGGACGAACGTCCAGCGGGGAGATGCCCGGTACGACTTTGCCTGGTCGCTTGTTCTCATGCGTATCTATCTGTCCGAGAGGAACGCGGCCCTGTTCCGTTCCGCTTATCTGGAAGAGAACCCGATGGAACGGGAGGAGCTGGAGGCGTTCGAGGCGCTTGGCATCCTGAGATGGCTCTTCCTGATGAAGCGGGGCGGCACGTTCCGAAAGGCGGATACGATCAAGCGGGTGAAAGGGCTGATACAAGACAATGGTTGGTTGGATCCTTCGCTCCTATAAGAAGGGGCACAATCATGGGAGATCGCCGAAGCGCAGTAGCGCATCGCGGCCCAAGGGGTGACACCGGACAACTTTGACGATTTTTTGTGAGCGGCGCCGGCCCGAAGGAGTCCATCATCCAATTCGTTAATGCTAACTCCATCATTCTGGCGCTCCAATAGTTCTGCAGTGATTGCGGCAGGCTCCAAAAAATGCCCCTCCACCAGAACAAAACGTCCCCTTGGCAAACGGTATATGCATTCGCTATGGTAAGGAGAGCGGAATTGCCGCGAATAGCGGCAGAAGCCCTGCTACAAGGATCGAAATTCGACGAAAGTTAAATTGAGGGTGAATCAATCATGCTGCGAAAATTGGAAATCATAGCGACCTCGCCTGTTGAAGCGCTGGCGGCCGAACGGGCAGGGGCCGATCGCATCGAGTTGATCGCAGCCATGTCGGAAGGCGGCTTGACTCCCAGCTACGGCACGATCGTGCGGACCGTACAAGCCGTGCGCATCCCCGTGCGCGTGATGGTGCGGCCGCATAGCAGAAGCTTCGTCTATACATCGGACGAGCTGGAGACGATGGCGGCGGATATACGCATGATCCGCGAGTCAGGCGCGGCGGGGCTGGTGTTTGGCGTGCTGACGCCGGACGGGCAAGTCGACGTTGCCGCTGTGGAGAGACTATGCGCGGGGGCGCCGATGTTGCCGGTGACCTACCACCGGGCGATCGATGAAGCGCGGGACATCGCAGAAGCGCTGCGCGAGCTGGAGCGGATCCCGTCCGTCGACCGCGTGTTGACGTCAGGCGGCCACGCCGACGGCGCATGGCACGCGCGACATAAACTCCGCGAGCTGCAGGCGGCTACGCCGCTGAAGCTAATCGCGGCCAAAGGTTTGACGGTGGAGAAGCTCGAAGCGTTCCTGGAGGATGCCGAGGGCGTAAACGAGGTTCATTTCGGGACCGGAGCAAGGGTTGGCGGCAGAGAGGATTCGCCGATCGATCCCGAGCGGGTGGAAGCATGCGCGCGTCTTCTTCGCGGCGGACAGAACGAATGACAGACATCAACGAGGAGGTCGAGGGGCAATGACGGAGAAAGCAGGACTGCTCGTGGAAGAGCATAGGGGGCCGCTGGTCGAGTGCGAATATGTCGGCCATCTTGTTGCGGTCGACTTAAATGGCGCAATCGTAAGGGAGATCGGCAATCCTCGTCATGTAACTTACATGCGGTCGGCTGCCAAGCCGTTTCAGGCGCTGCCCTTCTTTGCAAGAGGGCTGCACCGGCAGTTGAAGCTCACGGAGGACGAGCAGGCGATTCTGACGGCTTCGCACCGATCGCAGCCGTTCCATGTCGAGACGCTCGAATCGTTGATGGCGAAGATCAGCGTGGAAGAGAGGCAACTGGCGTGCAGCACGGCCTACCCGCTGCACGGGCCGAGCCGGGTTGAGCTGCTGAAGCGAGAAGCGCCCGCGCGGCGTCTGTACCATAACTGCTCCGGCAAACATCTCGGCATGCTCGCCGTGTGCCGAGCCGCGGGTTATCCAGAGCAAGGGTACGAGCAGCCAGCGCATCCTCTCCAGCAGGAGATTATCGGCCTCCTGTCAGTGTTGTCCGGCATCGACGCGGAGGATATCGCGATCGGCGTCGACGGCTGCGGCTTGCCGGTGTTCGGCATGCCGATCTATCATATGGCGCGGGCGTTTCTGCGGCTGGCGCGTCCGGAGACGATCGGCGACGGAAAGCTGTCCGCCGCCGCGGCGGATCTTACGGCAGCCATGCATGCGCGTCCGTTGTGGGTGTCGGGCAGCGATCTAATCTGTCCGGCGCTGCTGGAAGATTCCAACATTGTAGCCAAGGGCGGGGCCAAAGGCATTTACTGCTTCGCGTTGAAAGAGCAGGGGATCGGCTTCGCCTTTAAAGTGATGGACGGCAGCGAGGACAAGTGGCCGTTCGTCGTCGCTTCTATCCTCATGCAGATCGGTTACGAGGATGAGCGGACGATTGAGCGGCTGCTGCGCCTATGTCCGGTGGAAATCGTCAACGGATCCGGCACCCGCGTAGGCGAGCATCGGATCGGCTTCGATTGGAACGCGAAGAGCTAGCGGACTATGGTTAAACGGGCCTGGAGGAAAGAACAAGACAGAGCAGAAAAGAACTGAACGAGCAGAACAGAGCAGAGCTGAACGAGCAGAACGAGCAGAAAGAGCAGAAAGAGCAGAACATAGCAGAACACAACAGAACGAGTAGGGCAGGCGGCGATGTTAAGATACCGCCGCTGGACGAGTCAAATTAGCAGCACGACTACTTCATGAGGAGTCATCGTGATTGCGCGGAAACGAAAGGGGTTGTCCTAACAGTCTTGCTAGATGACTGTTGGGACAACCCCTTAGTAACTCACAAGCCCGTTTTGCCGTTTGTGTGAGCTGTAACCCAAAAAAGTTGGGTTGCAGAGCCGCACGGAGCGACTTTGTGAGCTGTAACCCGAAAAAGTCGGGTTACAAGTCGTAGCGGAGTAACTTTGTGAGTTGTAACCCGAAAAAGTCGGGTTAAAAGGCGCATCGGAGTAACTTTGGATGCTGTAACCCGAAAAAGTCGGGTTAAAAGGCGCATCGGAGTAACTTTGTATACTGTAACCCGAAAAAGTCGGGTTACAGAGCCGCACGGAGCGACTATGTGAGCTGTAACCCGAAAAAGTCGGGTTAAAAGGCGCATCGGAGTAACTTTGGATGCTGTAACCCGAGAAAATCGGGTTACAAGGCGTAGCGAAGTAACTTTGGATACTGTAGCCCGAGAAAATCGGGTTACAGAGCCGCACGGAGCGACTTTGTGAGCTGTAACCCGAAGCCGGGCGTCAAAGTCGCAATTGGCTTTTGGACAGCCCTGTTCCGTATTTATAAGCGGACCTTCCTGGAACGTCACTCATTCGGAAGCGGAAGCTTCAGCACGATATTGGTGCCGGCGCCTTCCTTCGACTCCACCTCGATGTCGTGGGTCGTGCCGTAATGAAGCTGCAGGCGCTGCTGCACGTTGGCGAGTCCGATATGTTCGGCGTCCGGGTGTTTGGCGGCCATCGCCAGCTTCGCGCGCAGCGCCTCCAGCGTCTCCGGGGACATGCCGATGCCGTTGTCGAATACTTCGATTCGGATAAATTCGTCGGCGACATAAGCCGTTACCGCGAGGAAACCATTGTCATCCGGGCGAAGCTCCAGACCGTGGTAGATCGCGTTCTCCGCGAGCGGCTGCAGCGTCAGCTTGGGGATAGGAGTCGCCATCAGCGAATCCGGTACGGAGATATGCAGATGGAAGCGGTAATCGTATCGGATCTGGTTGATCTCGAAGTAACGGCGCACCTGCTCGATCTCGTCCCGCAGCGACACCAGCGACTCGCCGGAGGAGATGCTGTAGCGGAACATATCGGCCAGCATAACCGACATTTGCGACAGCACGGGGACGCGCTCGATGATGGCGAGCGCGCTCATCGCATCCAGCGTGTTGTACAGAAAATGCGGGTTGATTTGCGAATGAAGCGCCTGAAGCTGCGCTTGCTTGCGCATCAGCTCGGAGTGGTAGACGTCCTTGATCAGATTCTCGATCCGCTCGTTCATCCGGTTAAAGCCGTGAGCGAGCTGCCCGACTTCGTCGGTGCTGTGCACTTCCACGGCAGGCGGAAATTGGCCCGACTGGAGCTGCTTCATCCGCTCCTTGAGTTCGCGCAGGGGATGGGATACGCGTCTGGCTACGAGCACCGCCAGCAATACGGCGAACGCCAGCGCGACAAGCCCGACCTGAATCGTCGTGTTGCGGAACGAATCGGCATAGGTGTGCAGCTTCTTGACCGGGTCGAGGCTGACGGCTCGCCAGCCGATGCCGGACAACCACGTCTGATTGACGAACATTTCCTCCCCTTTCCAGTGGATCCGCTTGCCGGAGAGATTGTCCCAGTCGGTGGACAACAGCCAATTCGACCCGATCTCGTCCAAGTCGCTGCTGTAAACGATTCGATTTGCATTGTCCAGCACAAGCACGTTGGAAGTGTCGGTCTCGGCCATCAGCGCGGCGATCGTGCTCAGATTGAGCTCGACCAGCACGGCGCCTAGCGGAGCCGTGGATAGCGTATTGTTGATTTTGCGGCCGATGACGACCGCGTACGGCAATCGATCCGGTTGGCCGTAGGGCTCGAGACGGCGAAAGGGACCCGCCACGACCGCTTGTCCGCCTTGGGCCATCACGTTGTCGAACCAGGGCTGCTTGATCCAGGAGTTGTAGGGTTCGATGTTGCGTTCCTTGGATACGATGCGCCCGTCGGCCGAAACCCAGACGACGTTGTTCACCGGCGTTTGGATGTTCATATATCCGTACCACTCGTCGAATCGCTGGAACAGCTCGCTCTCCCATCGTTTGTATCGGACGAGATCCTCTGGCGGTCCCCCGTTCAGCAAAGTTTGCACTTCGCCCGTATAGATGGCGCGGGTATAACGTTCGATCCTTTCGACGAAAGCGGCCAGCTGTACGCCAAGCATGCGCATTTCCTGCTGCCGATTGCGAATCGTCTGTTCCTCAGAAGAGCGAACGGTGGAGCTGTACAGAATGACCCCGATCGCGGTCAGCGGCAAAGCCGCGATTAATACGAGAGTGAGAAGCAGCTTGGCTCTTATGCTGCTTCTCAGCTTATGCATCGAGCGGCGGATCATGCCGGGCCTCCTCCTTGGGCTTCCTCCTTGAGCTTCATAGGCGTCATGCCGTGATGGCGCTTGAACAGCTTGCGGAAGTACTTCAGATCCTGATAGCCGCAGAGCTCCGCCACTTCGTTGATGCGCCGGCTAGGATCCTCGGTCAGCAGCCGCTTAGCGAAATCCATGCGCAAGGAGGCAATGTATTCCAAATAGTTCACCCCTGTAGCCTGTCGGAATAGCGAACAGAAGTAGCCGGGACTAATATACAGCCGCTTAGCCAATTCCGTGAGAGTAAGCGACTCTCGGAAGTGTCCGTCGATATAAGCTTTCATCTCCAGCATCGCTTGCCGGATATCCGGCATCCCGGCGTCCGGGCGCACCGCTCCAATTCCGCCGTAGCCGCCGCTTGAATCCGCCTCCGTCCCCCGGTTGGCCGGCGTCCCGCCTCCCGTTAAAGCAACTACGCCATCGGTTTGCCCATCCATCTGCCCATCCGTCCGCCCGCCTGTCGATCGGCTAACGCCGTCTCCTGCCGTCCGACCGATTGTCTCGCCAATCAATCGAGGCCACTCGGCCAGCTTGTCTTCGAAGCTCGATATCGTTAAACCGGCTGCGCGGCAACGCGAGCCGGCATCGTCCGCCTTCTCCGCAGGCAGCGCTATCGCCGCCAGCCATACGCCGCGAGTGCGGATGACGATCCGCACCGCCTCGGCAGGCAGCGCGCCGGCCAGGACATCGGCGCCAAGACCCGCATCCGGCTCAAGCGCCGCGACGGCGTACGCCCGCCCCGCTTCGGCAAAGCCGGCATCGGCTGCCTCCGCTTCCATTAACGCCGGGTCTCCTTCGAACACGCCCTCCACGACATAATACAACCATTGTTCCTGCCGGTGACGCAGCTGGGACTCCTGCCGTGCCGTTTGTTCCTTGCGGGCCTCGATGATTCGCGACAACACCGCATTCAGCTCACCGCCGTCGACCGGTTTAAGCAGATAATCGGCTACCGTCAAACGCAGCGATTGCCGCACGTATTCGAACTCGTCGTAGCCGCTTGTTACAATAAAGCCGATATCGTCGCCGTATTGCTCGCGAGCTTTTTCGATGAGCAGCAAGCCGTTCATGATCGGCATCCGCACGTCCGTCAAGATGAGATCGGCATCCGTGTCGCCGATTTTTTCAAGCGCCTCTTGCCCGTTCGCCGCTTCGCCGGCCAGCTTGATCCCAAGCCCCTGCCAGTCCACCAGCTGAATCAGCCGGGAGCGCGACAGCCGCTGATCGTCTACAATAAGCACGTTCATAGCAAGCTCCCTCCTTTGTCCACAAGTATACCGCTTGCGGCACCGATTGCAAGATACGCCAAAAAACGACCCTCCTATTGTCAAAGAATGCGCCCTTATGAAAATGAACCGCTTTCTTTATACTGAGAACATCGCCGCAAGGGAATGGATAAGAGATCGGCGTGAAGCCGACAGGAGGGGGGATACGCATCATGAGCGCTTCATTGGCGCGTTTGCGCCGCAATTGGAAGGGATACTTGTTTTTGATTCCCGTGTTTGCCGTACTGGCATCCTTTAAATTCATCCCGTTTTTCGACGCTTTGCGCATGTCGATGTACGATTGGAACGGGGCAAACGTCAAGTCTTACGTAGGTTTGGCCAATTTCAAAGAGTTGGTCCGGGACGCTACGTTTCTGGATTCGCTAGGCAACGTCGCGGGTTTTACGTTCGCGGCGGTCATCATTCAACTGATCGTGCCGCTAATTGCGGCCGTGCTGGTTTTTCATGTAACGAACCGGAAGCTGCAGCAGTTTTTCAAAGTTTGGTTTGTCGTGCCGCTCGTTATACCTTCTATCATCGTGTTTTTGACATGGCAGTGGATATTTGCGGGCGAATACGGCGTACTAAACGAATTTCTTAAAGTCGTTGGCCTGGAATCATGGACGCATGCCTGGCTTGGAGAGAGCAAAACGGCATTTACGTCGATTGTCTTCGTAAATTTCCCTTGGATCGGAGGCATCAATTTTCTGCTCTATCTTGCCGGTCTGATGGCCATCTCGGGGGAACTGTTCGAGGTCGCAAAGCTGGACGGCATGAACGCCTGGCAACGGTTCAAACATATCGAGCTGCCGCTTGTACGCAGCCAGATCAAGCTGATTCTCGTGCTTACGCTGATTAATCAAATTCAAAGCTTCGAAAATGTTCTCGTCCTGACGAACGGCGGTCCCGGCACGTCGACGATGACGCCGGCGCTGTACTTATACATCCAAGGATTTTCTTACAGCCGGCTCGGTTATGCTTCCGCTATCGGAGTGACGTTGTTTGCGGCCGTGCTGCTGCTGACCTGGGTGAACCAGCGGTTTATCCGCGACACGGACAAAATCGATTGACCGTGCGATCGCAGCTGGGTGAAACAGGCTCATGCCACGCGCGCCAAACCGCGCCATATCCGCACAGAAGGAGGAATCGCCGTCATGACGGACCGCAAGACGTCGTGGGGAGTGTACGCGGGACTCGTTTTCCTGCTCGTTCTTACACTATTCCCGTTTTATATGCTGCTCATTAGCTCGTTCAAACATTTTGACCAAATGATATTGGAGTTCTGGACGCCGTCGTTCCCGTTGCACGGAGACAATTACGCGTCGGCGTTCCGCCAGATCGCGCCATTTATCTGGAACACGGTGTTTATCTCGTCCTGTATCGTGGTCGGGGTAATCATAATCTCGTCCCTGGCCGCCTATTCGTTCGTTCGTTTCGATTATCCCGGCAAAAACGCCTTGTTCCTGCTTATTTTGTCGCTGATGATGATTCCCGGCTTCCTGCTCCTTATTCCGCAGTTTATGCTGGTGCAGAAGCTGGACATGCTCAACACGTATCAAGGCCAGATTTTCCCGCCGATGGCGTTCGGCGCTTCGATGGCGACGTTCCTCATGAGGGCGTTCTTCGAAGGCATTCCGAAAAGCCTGCTCGACGCAGCCGATACGGAAGGCGCCAGCGAATGGCGCATCTACGCAAGCATCGTGATGCCGTTGTCTCTGCCCGTAATCGCGACTGTCGCGATTCTGAATTTCCTGGCGGGATGGAACAACTATATCTGGCCGCTGGTTGCCACAACCGGTGATTCGGTAAAACCGGTCATCCTCGCGCTGTCGACGGTTACCGGTACTCTTGACCAAGGCATCAGCGTCAAGCTGGCGGGATACGTTATCTCGTCGCTGCCTTTGCTCGCATTTTTCTTTCTCGCTACCAAACCTTTTATCTCCGGCATTACGTCCGGCGCGGTCAAAGGTTAGGAATATAAACTAGGGGTGTTAAGCACATGAGCAAAAGCAATCGTTGGTTCAAATCGTTACTCGTAACAGCTTTATCGTTGTCGGTCGTCATTGCCGGCTGCAGCAGCAACGGAAACAACAAACCGGATTCAAACGGCGCCGAGCCGGGTCAAGACAAAGCGCCAGTCGAGCTGCGATTCGCGATGGAGACGCCGAAGGAAGAGCAGACGAAGACGGTCTGGAAGGAAATTCTCGACGGTTATACCAGTCAACATCCGAATGTCACGTTTAAAATCGAGTACACGCCGAATGACGGCGACGCCGCGCGCACATGGATGACAACCGCGCTGATTGGCGGCACGGCGCCCGATATTTTCCCAAGCCGTTATACGTGGACGCATGAGGATCTGAACAAGGATCTGCTGACCGACTTGACGGCGCGCTACGACGAGCCGAACCCGTACAACGAGGATAAGGTGTGGAAGGATACTTTTGCGCCAACCGTATTCAATGAGATGAAAAACCCCGTAGACGGAAGACTGGCGGGCATTTCGCTGCAGACATTGGCGATCCGCGTGTTCTACAACCAGGATCTGTTCAACAAATATAATCTGGAAGTTCCGAAAACATGGACCGAATTTCTGAACGTGCAGAAAACGCTGAAAGACGCTGGCGTTACTCCGTTCGCCTTCGCCAATTCGAAGCCGGGCGACAACCACTTGTTGTGGGCGACGAATATTTTGACGAACCAGATCGCGGCCGATAAGGTGGCTTCGTACGATTATAACGGCAACAAGCAGCTGGAACTCAACGAGATCGTCGGCGCCGTCTCTGAAAAGACGATCGACCTGACGAGCCCGGAGTGGAACGGGGTATTCCCGATCATCAAGGACTGGTCGCAGTATTGGGCCAAAGGCTACAACGGCGTCAACGGCGACACGGCGAAGCAGATGTTCCTGCGCGGCGACGTGGCGATGATGATGGCGGGCAACTTCGAGCTCAAATCGATTCAGGATTTCAGCGGCCGCAATTTCGAATACGGCACGTTCGCGCTTCCTTACTTGACGAAGGCCGAACATCCGGACGCTTCGGAGCGCTACTACGAGCTCGGCGGCTACCCGGACGGCGTGTATACGGTGCCTAAGACGGTGACGGGCGAAAAGCTGGACGTCGTTGTCGACGTACTGAAATATTTGACCTCGCCGGATGTCGCGTCGATTCTTGGCAACAAGCTGTACCTGACGACGACGCTGTCGGGCGCTAAGCTGCCGGACAATCTCAAAGGCTTCGAATTCGTCGGCGACCGTATCCTCGTCAACTTCTACGCGGCCCATATCGACAAGAAGCTCAATGAGGATCTCGTGAGAATCGGCCAGCTGTATCTGGAAGGTTCGATCGATCTGGAGAAATTTACGACGGAAATGAACAATACGCTTACGACGGACATGGCAGCGGCAGCCACGCAGAACAGCTGGAACAAGGACAATGGCTACGGTTCCAAATAAGGCGAGCGTAAGCGCTTCGCGGCCGATGAACTGCATCGTCATCGTCTGCGACACGCTGCGGCGGGATCATTGCGGCCCCTATCACAGGGGCCTTCCGTTATCCGGCGTGACGCATGCGCAGCAGCCCGATTGGGTCGTGCCGACACCCAATATGGACAGGCTGGCGGAGCGCGGCGTCGTGTTCGACCAGGCATGGGCAGGCTCTACGCCTTGCATGCCGGCTCGCCGCGACATCTATACGGGGCGCTATGAGTTTCTTGAGCGCGGCTGGGGACCGCTCGAGGACGATGACGCGGATCTGCCGCGCGTTATCTCGGGCTCGTCCAACCAGTCGCTGGCGCAGCAGCTTCGCGAAGGACGGCCGGTCAGCTACCTTGTGACCGACCACTTCCATCTGTGGGAGCGGGGCGCCGGCAACTATCATATGGGCTACAGCGGCTTCGAGTTTGTAAGAGGACACGAAGCCGACGCCTGGAAGACCGATCCCGTCGAGTTCGAGGTGCCGGATGGGGATACGCATAAGGTCGAGCGGCATTTCCGCAACCTCGCGGCGCTTCCACCGGAGGAGCGCGCTCCGTTTGCGGAGCGCGTATTCCGCAGCGCGGCCGAATGGCTGGACGGCAACCATACGCATGATCCGTTTTATTTGCACATCGATTGCTTCGATCCCCACGAACCTTGGGATCCGCCGGAAGATTTGCTGAAGATGTTCGACCCGCGCGGCTATGATGTGGAACGTTGGAACTCGATGGTGCCGTACGACGAATGGGAGCGGCATATGACGCCCGATCAGTTGAGACATGTGCAGGCGAGGTATGCGGCGCAGGTTGTCTTGACCGACAAGTGGCTCGGACATCTGCTGGACAAGATGGACGAGCACGGGCTGTGGGAGTCCACCGTGCTGATCTTCACGACCGATCATGGCACTTACAACGGGGACCGCGGCCGCATCGGCAAGCTGCAGACGCATCATTTTGCTTCATGCAGCCGGCTGCCGTTTGTGATCGCGCATCCCGAGGGTCCGAAGGGCGAACGGCGCGAGCAGCTCGCGCAGCTTGTCGACATCTACCCGACGGTGCTTGGCGTGCTTGGAATCCCGTGTCCGGAGGGGATACATGGCGTCGATCTTGTACCGGCCGTCATGTCGCCGGATGCGCCGACGCGCTCTTACGCGATCACCGGCATGTACGGACGCAGCGTATCGCTGACGGACGGGCGATGGATGCTTCATCAGACGCCTGTAGCAAGCAACAAACCATTGTACTGGTACAGCCATCATGCCGCCAAATTTATCGAATACGAGCTCGGTCCCGTCGAAGAAGGCCGCAGGGCCGTAGTTACGGCCTCATGGCCGGAGCCGACATGGCTGACCTGTCTGTCGGAGGATCCGGGCGAAACGGTAAACCGGGCGGCGATTCATCCGGACAAGCTCGCCGTCATGCGAGGGGCGCTGCGCGAAAAGCTCGCGGAGCTGGGCGCGCCGCCCGAACAGGCGGTACGGCTGGGGCTGTAGGGAGACGTTCATCAACAGGAGAGGAGCCGGAGCAATGACAACAATGACAAGAGACGGGGACAGCTGGTTCTGGGATTACACAAGGCAGGTGCATGTGGACTTTCATATGCCGGAATTTCCGGTCGGCGCGATCGCGAAGTTCGATGCCGAACAATTTGTGCAAACTTTCGTGCGCGCCCGGGCCAATGTAATCGGGGTATTTACGAAATGCCACTTCGGCAACGCCTTTTACGATAATGAATACGGACATAAGCATAACGGGCTTAAGGGTGACTTCTTCGGGGAAGTGCTGGCAGAGGCGCGCAAATACGACCTTAAGGTTATCGCCTATTATTCGCTGGGCACGGATGCCTACGCTGTGACGCAAAATCCCGACTGGTACCAGATCGACGAAAACGGCAACGTTCGCGGCTCGGAAGGGACGGTATGGGAGCTGCCTTGCCTCAACAGTCCGTACCGCGAGGAACTGGTTATTCCGCAGGTGCGCGAGATTACGGAGAAGTATGTCTTCGACGGCTACTTGTTCGATATTCCGTACCAGCATAACCATACATGTTTCTGCGCGTACTGCCGCAAAAAATTCCGCGAGGAGACGGGGCGAGAGCTGACGACGGAGCTGTACCTCGACGAGCCGGAAACGGTCAGGGACTTCGGCCGCCGCACGGCGATCCGCACGATGCAGGAAATCCGCGAGCTGGTAAAGGCGATCCGGCCCGAGGTGCTGGTCAACTGCAACGGCGCTTGGCGAATGGGCGAGCCGGAGGAGCTGAACCTGACGAGCGATTACGGTTTGTGGGAATCGCAGCCGTCGGCGACGGGCACGTTTTACAACCATTCCATCCGCGCCCGCCATGTTCGCACGTTGGACGTGCCGGTGCAGATCATGACCGTGCGGTTTACGGAAGGCTGGGGCCTTATGTCGTGCAAGACGCCGGAGCAGCTCAAATACGAGTTCGCGACGATTTTGGCGAACGGAGGCATCGTCAATATCGGCGACCAGGTGCTGCCGGACGGAACGCTGCAACAGGGCGTTTACGACGTCATCGGCGAAGCGTTCGAATTCGTCGAGCAGCGCGAAGCGTATTGTCTGAGAGCGCGAAGCGTGGCGCACATTGCTTTGATCGGCACCAATACGACAAACTGGTATCACGACAAGGATGACGCCTCCACGTTCGGCGCGGCCAAAATGCTGCTGGAGGGACATCACCAGTTCGACATCTACTGCAATAGCGCCTTCCCGGAGCTGGACGGCTATAAGGTTGTCGTGCTGCCGGAGACGGTGGAGCTGGATGAGGCGGCGCAGGAGCGCATTCGCCGGTTCGTCGCGCGCGGCGGCTTGCTGCTGGCGGAAGGCGCGGCCACCTTGGGCCGAACGCCTGTTGCCCAGTCGACAACAGGCGCCGCATTGACAGCGGCCGCGCCAATCGAGGCCGCTTCGGCAAGCGAGGTGTCTGTTCGAGGCAGCGCAGTGCCTGGCAGCGGTGCATCGGGTCTGTCGAAGGCCGGCTTCCTGCGCTTCGGTCTTGCCGACGTCTTCGGCGTGGAGTATCGGGAGCGGACTCCGTATCCGTTTGCGTATATGACCGAAGACGAGGAGCTGTGGCAAGGTATTGCCCGCATCCCGCAACTGGTCGAGGAGCCGTTCCTCAAGGTTGCGCCGACGACGGCCGAAACGCGCAGCCGTATCCAGTGGCCGCTCACCGTGCCGGCTCGCAACCGCGCGTTCCGCCATCCGCTGCCGCCGGCAGGGCTTGAAAGCGATTATCCGGCGATTACGGTTAACCGTTACGGAGAAGGAACCGCGCTTTACATCGCCGCGCCGGTATTCCGGTCGTATTGGCATTCGAACCACTTCTGGGTGCGCCGCATCGTGGGCAATCTGCTTAACGCGTACGATACGCAGAAGCCGTTTACGGTGGAAGCTCCGGCACATGTCGAGGCGAACCTGATGGAACGCGGCGACGACCGGTTCCTGCATCTTATCCAGTACCAAAGCGTGCAGGTCGGAGAGAAAAGCACGGCGTTTTATGCGCCGATCGAAACGATTACTCCGATGCACGACATTGGCGTTACGGTACGCGACAGCTCGATCAAGCAGGCGGTTCTGCAGCCGGAAGGGCTGGAGCTGCCGCTGCGTCGCACGGATGACGGCGTCGCTTTCACCGTGCCGAAGCTGCATATTCACGCGATTGTGCAGCTCAAGCGGTAATGCGCGCCAGCTTCTCTGGCAGCAATTAGCGATTCGTAATTTCGGGATTTTGAACTTATTACGACAACCGGCAAGCCCAAGAGTAAGGGCTTACCGGTTGTTATTACTTATCAAGTACTCGCTTTTTCATACACATTTGCTCGTCCCGGCCCCCCAGCGTCCCAATGAACTCGATTTTTCATACACTTTCGCTCGTCCCGGCCCGCCCGCCCCCCAATGAACTCGCTTTTTCATACACATACGCTCGTCACGGCTCCCCATCGCCCCAATGAACTCGCTTTTTCATACACATTCGCTCGTCCCCGGCTGTCAGCGCCCCAATGAACTCGCTTTTTCATACACATTCGCTCGTCCTGGGCTTCCAGCGCCCCAATGAACTCGATTTTTCATACACATTCGCTCGTCCCGGGCTTCCAGCGCCCCCATGTACTCGCTTTTTCATACACATTCGCTCGTCCCGGCCCCCCATCGCCCCAATGAACTCGCTTTTTCATACACATTCGCTCGTCCCCGGCTGTCAGCGCCCTTCAGAATCTCGTCAATCTGTTCGAATCCGAATACCGATTAGCTAACATCCTGTTGTCGCAGTGACGGCATACAATGAAATCAACCGGAAATCAAATTCGGCATGTGACGTTTACTGATCAAATGTTAGAATGGAAGAGAGAAATTTCCAATCCTGCAAAGATGAGGTGACCGTCATGCCCAAGGATCTGATGGATCGACTGTTGGCGGCAGTAACCGGGGAGCCGCTTAGACGCAAGGTGCTTCTTGCGCATTCCTACGCGCAAGGGCAGCAACTGCTGGAGAGACTGTGCGCCCGTGCCGGTGCGATTGCGAATGTGGAGATCGAGACCGTACGCGGACTTGCGGCAAAGAGAGCGAAGCTGGGGTTGTTCCTGAATGGCATTACACTGCTTGAGGAGGGACACGTCTTTTGGATTGTACGAATGCTGATGGAGGAGTTGG
The DNA here is from genome assembly GCF_002165585.1 of Paenibacillus sp. MY03. Taxonomy (NCBI): domain Bacteria; kingdom Bacillati; phylum Bacillota; class Bacilli; order Caryophanales; family Paenibacillaceae; genus Paenibacillus; species Paenibacillus sp. MY03. The sequence continues at coordinate 165,209 of NZ_MXQD01000001.1, forward strand.
CGACTGAGGTGCCCAACGGCTACATCCATGAGGGCAATCTGAAGCCCGGAATCGTCGATGGAGTAAATCGCTCCTTGGGCGAACTTAGACTTGCGCGGCTTGCGGCTGCAGATCTGCGGGCAGAAGTGTTTACGCATCCCGGCAAAGCCGAGTATATGCGGCAGCTTCTGTCGAGATACGAGTTGTATCTATCCGAGCAGCGGACCACGGATTTCGCGGGACTCGTACATTTCGTAACGCCGGACAGCGAGGATACGGTGTATTTGGCGATTGAACCGACAGGATGGACGCGGGCGGAGCGGGAGATGACGGTGCGGATCGCGGGAGAACGATTAGCGATTTTGGAAGCGGAGGCGCCATTCGGTCAAAATGCGGGCTTCGCGGAAAACTCCTTTGCATTTTTCAGCGCTTCCGGGCCCATCGCGGAAGTGAGGGAAGGTCTGAGAAAAATGCTGGGGCAGGCCGATTCAATTGACGGCATCGAGATAATGGCGGCGGATTACGAGCGTTATGCGCCTATCGTATACGATCACGCGAAAGCGCTTGGTCTTGCCTGTACTTTGTCGAGCGGCCTGCCGATCGGGTATTGCCCGGCGGGGCAAGCAGCCCTCGGTCTGCTTGATTGGATACAAGAAGGGTATCCCGTATCCAAGCTGACGGAGCTGCTGCGGCATGGGCGCTTGCGAATCGAGGACGAACGTTTCACGCAAAACAGCTGGATCCGTCTGCTCGAGCAATCCGGAATCGGCTGGGGCAAGGACCGATACATCTCGTTGCTGGAGCCTTCGAGACTGGCCGAGGGGGATAGGGAACAAAGCGCCGCCTTGCATGCTCATGCGTTGCAATGGTTCGGCTCCCTGCCGGACAATGACCAATGGCATCCTTTCGAACTGTTGAATTGGCTGGCTCGCAACGTGGCGAGCTATGCGGCGGGACGATCACCGGAGGATGCCGTCGTACATTCGTCGCTGCGCGAGCTGGCGCTTACGCATGCCAAGTCTCCATCCGGGAGCATGTCCAGGGATCTTGCGATCCGTTACGTGCGCGGGATGCTTGACGGCATTCGCATACGCGTATCGCCGACGCCGAAGCCTGGAGCGATTCACGTCAGCTCGCTTGCGGGGGGAGGATGGAGCGGACGCGGACTTTTCTGGATTCCCGGCATGGACGAAAGCTCTTGGAGCGTATCGTCCAGGCAGGATCCCGTGCTCCTCGACGAGGAGAGAATCCGGCTTTCGCCGGATTTGACGACAAGGAGTGAACGGGCAAGCGCCCAAAGGCTGGAGCGCGAATCCCGAATTGGATTCCTTCGGGGCGAGCTGTGGCTCAGCTACTCGTCCTACGATCCCGGCGAACAGAAGAGTCATGGCGCTGCCTTCGAAATGCTGCAGCTTTTTCGGCTCAGGACTGGAGATGCGACCAAAGATTTTGGCGCTTTGTCGGCAGCGCTTGGCGAACCGTACGGCGTATTGGATATGCGCTGGGCGCCCGGATTGCCGCTAAACGGAATCGACGCTTGGGCGAAGCTGCTGGCGAACGCAAGAGGCGAGCGGCTGGACGGACGCGAAGCCATACGCGGCAGTTATCCGGCGCTGGCGGAAGGGTATCGGGCAGGCACGCTTAGGCAGGCGGACGAATTGTCGGCGTATGACGGCTGGATCGGCGAGCTTAATCGAGTGATGGAGCAGGGAGGCCGCCAAGGCGAGTCCAGCCCCGGTATAGTGCCAAAGCGGGATTATATCAGCGTCAGCGAGCTGGAGCAGTACGCAAGCTGCGGATTGCGTTATTACTTCGGCTATGTGTTGAATTTACGCTCCAAAGAGACGGCGGAGCTGGATCGAACGAGCTGGCTGCAGGCGAACGAAAAAGGCAGCTTGCTTCACGAGACGTATCGGCGGTATATGGAGGAAGCGACGGGGAACGGCGCGAGAGCAGCCGTGCACGAACGCGAGCGGTTGAACCGGCTGCTCGAACAGGTCCTGTCGGAATTTGCTTCACGGATTCCTGCGCCAAGCAGCCATGTATTCGATAAGGAAGCCGAGGAGCTGCGGCGGGATGCGGATGTGTTCTACCATGTGGAATCCGTTAATGCCGATCAACCGCTATTTTTCGAGCTGGAGCTGAAGACGGAGGCTGGGGAGCCCATGGAGGTCGAGCTGGCGAACGGGATGCGCATTAGGCTAAAAGGTTTTATTGACCGGATCGATCGGATCGGACCGCATGAATACCGGATTATCGATTACAAAACCGGAAGCCCGGCCAAGTTTAAACCTTCCGAATATTTCAGCGGCGGGACGCAGCTCCAGCATGCGATCTACTCCGTTGCGGCCGAGCAGTGGCTGCGGACATCCGGTTACGATGCACAAGCATCGGTCACGGAGGCCGATTATCGATTTCCAACCGCGAAGGGGCGAGGCGAATTCGTGCGAAGGGAGCAGAATCGCAGATCGGAGCTTGCCGTCGTTATCAAAGGGCTGCTAGACTCCCGCGAGAGCGGCTTGTTTATCCCGGCGTCCGATATTCAGCAATGCCGATGGTGCGACTATGCTTCGGTGTGCGGCGCCCATGCGACGAGAATGGTCGAGAAACGTCAGTTGGAAGGCAATGGAGGACTGCTGGGTACGCTGCTGGAGGTGGAGAGCTATGGCTGATGCAAACGGGATGGATAGACTGGCCGATCTGCAGGATCGCGAGCGCATTTTGACGGATCTGAACACGACGCTTTTAGTGGAGGCGGGAGCGGGCTCAGGCAAAACGACAAGTCTCGTCGGGCGGCTCCTTGCTTTGATCGAATCAGGAGTGCGCGTGGGAGAGATTGCCGCCATCACGTTCACCAACAAGGCGGCCGACGAGATGAAGGAACGATTCCGGCTGGCGCTGGAGCAGGCCTATCGGCAAGCGTCGGCGGGCGCCCCGGCTACTGCCGCGGACGCCCCCACCGCTGTCTTGGACGCACCACCTGTTGCTGCCGCGGGCTCCCTTCGCGCACAACGATACGCCGGTGCGCTTGCGAACCTCGATCATGTTTTTATCGGCACGATTCATTCGTTCTGCGGTTCCTTGCTGCGCGAGCGTCCGATCGAAGCGGGGCTGGACCCTTCATTCGAAGAAATGGATGAGGAAAGCTACAAGTCGTTTCGGGAGCTCTGTTGGGACACTTATATGTCTGCACTAAACGAGTCGGAGACCCGCAAGCTGGAGGAGCTGATCGGCCTTGGCGTCGACGTAAATATGCTCAGGGACGTATATGATCGCGTATCGGGTTTCATGGACGTCGACCTGCCTGCGGAGGAACGGGAACAGCCCGATTGCGAGCGCATTAGAGCGACATTGATTCCATTGCTGGACGCCGCTGCTCCTTTCCTTCCGGCATCCGAGCCGGCAAGCGGCTGGGATGCGGTGCAGAAGCTGGTGCGCCAAAGCCTGCAGAAGCTGAAGTATGAAAATTTGAAGAATGACATGTTCGTGTTGGAGCTCGCCAAGTCGTTCGACCGGAAGCTTGACGTGACATTAAACAGGTGGACCTCCAAGGAGCATGCGAGCGAGATGAAGCGGCGTTTCCCCCAATGGCAGCGCGATGTGTTGTTCCCGTTCCTTCAGGAGTGGAGGGAGTATTTGTACCCCAAGCTGATTGCTTTCGTGCGTCCTGCGCTTGATAAATGCCGGGAGCAAAGATTCGCGGCAGGCAAGCTGAATTTCCAGGATCTGCTTATGGAAGCGGCGAAGCTTGTCAGGGAGAACGGGGAGGTTCGGGCCTATTATGCGGGACGGTATACGAGGCTGCTTGTCGACGAGTTTCAGGACACGGATCCGATTCAGGCGGAGCTTATGTTTTTGCTGACGGGAGAAACAGCCGGGAGCGGTCATGAACGCGATTGGCGCCGGTTGACGCCGCGGCCTGGCTCGCTGTTCGTCGTGGGCGATCCCAAACAATCGATATACCGGTTCAGGCGGGCCGATATTTCGATCTATAATGAAGTGAAGGCGCGAATCGAAGGCTGCGGGGCGGTGCTTCGTTTGACGGCGAACTTCCGGTCGGCGCAAGCCATCGGCGATTTCATCAACGGCCAATTCGTCGGCAAGCTGCCGCAGGAGGAAACGGCGCATCAAGCCGCCTATGTGCATATGGAGACGAGGGCGGCTAATCCAGCCGGGGGCAAAAGCTCGCCGTTCGGCGTGTTTGCGCTTACGTATCCGAAAATAGCCGGAGGCAAAGCCGCCGTCGCGCAGCTCGATGCGGGGCGGATCGCCGCTTATATCGCTTGGGCTTGCGGCGGTGCAGGCAAAAACAAGAGCTTCATTCGCATCGCGGATAAGGACGGAGGGAGCCGCGCCGCGGTGCCGGGCGATTTCCTCATCCTGACGAAGACGCGCGAATTTATCCATCTGTACGCGGAGCAGCTGGATCTGTACGGCGTGCCATCCGATACGTCGGGTAGCCGGACGATCTACGAAGAGCTCGTTGCGCTCTGGCAGCTTGCCCGTTACCTCGATGACCCCGGCGATTCTGCCGCCTTGTTAGGCGTGCTTCGGGGGATGTTGTTCGGCGTGAGCGACCGGGCGTTATGGGCCTACAAAGAGGCGGCGGGACGAATAACGCTCCATGGCATTCCGGATGCGGAGGCGTGTCCCGAGGAAGCCCGTCCCGTTCGTGCGGCGCTTTCGAAGCTTCGCATGTATCGGGATTGGCTTCGCGGAGATTCGAGCGCGATGTCGGTATTCGCGGCAATGATCGAGGATCTGGGCATTTTGCCGTACGTTTCGACGCTTCAAGCGGGAGCGGTTCGTGCGGGGACGCTCGTGCGATTAATGCAGCTTTTGCAAAACGACGCCGGCTCTGCGGCCAACTGGCCGGCGCTTACCCGCATGATCGGCGAGCTGCTGGCGGATCGCGGCATGGAAACTTCCAGCTTGTACGCGGGCGGCAATGGAGCGGTACGCATTATGAACTTGCACAAGGCGAAAGGGCTGGAAGCGCCGGTCGTCTTCCTGGCTTGCCCCAGCGGCGAGACCGATCATGACGCGACGGAGTATATCGACCGATCGGGGGAGACGGCCAAAGGGTATTTTACGATGAGCCGGAAAGTTGGGGAGTACGGTCGCGAGGTCGTTGCGCAGCCGCCGGGTTGGATTGACATGAACGAGCGAGAGCGGCTGTTCGCGAATGCGGAGAAGGATAGGCTGTTGTACGTGGCGGCTACAAGGCCCAAGCAAATGCTGGTCGTCAGCTTGTACCCGGAACAGCCCGCCAAGTGCCCGTGGACGCCGCTTATGCATGGCATGGATCTGGTGCGCGAGCTGGACGTGCCGGAGCTGGAGCCGGAACGCAAGGAAACCGTCACTGTGACGCCGGATATGGTGCGGATACAAGAGAAGCGAGATGAGCGACTGCGGCGGCTGTCTGCTCCAACCTACAGCTTGGCATCGGTAACGGGGCAGACGAAAAACGGTGGAGAAATCCCGGAATGGTCGGCGACGGGAAGGGGGCTCGCTTTCGGCAGCGTCGTGCATCGTGCGATCGAGCTCGCAGGCCAAGGGCTGCAGGAGGAGAGAGTAGAGGCTGGCGTCAGGATGTTCGCCGAAGAAGAGGGGCTTGCGGAAGAGCATATCGTCGATGCTGCGGCAATCGTTCGAGCCATCCTCGGGAGCGAGCTGTGGCAGCGAAGCTTGCGGGCAAAGCGGCGGTTGTTCGAAGTGCCGCTCATGATCCGGAAGCAAGTGTCTGCAGAGGAGGTAATCCCATCGCATACTGCTGGAATGGTAAGCCCGCCGAGCATTGCTGAGATGGCAGGCCCATCGCGCGCAGCTGAACTTAGGAACACTGCATACGAGGTCCAGGACGAGGGATCAGACCTTCTCCTACGCGGCGTCATCGACTTCCTCTTCGAGGAGGAGGACGGCTGGGTCATCGTGGACTTCAAGACGGACGCCGTGCCGGACGGGAGACTGCAGTCGTTTATCGACTTTTATCGTCCGCAAGTGCTTGCATACGCAGAGGAGTGGAGCAAGACGTTTGGTTTCCCGGTTAAGGAAGCTGGGCTTTATTTTGCGGGGACGGGGATTTATGTTGAGACTAGACGATAAATGAGTGATAATAATACAGAAAGTTATAGGACAGTTCTTTTAAACTTTAAAGGAAGTCCACTGCCATCAGAGATGAAGGCCGTGGACTTCCTTGGTTTAAGTTGAGGGGGGAGAATGATGAGAGTAGGATTCAGCATTCTGAAAGAAATTCAAGTAAAACGAACTGGCATTAGCGGAGAACTATATGGATTAAAAGATATCGAATTCGAACGAATGGTAAAGCTGCTCGAGAAACAAGGCTACTTGGAACGGGTATTACGAGTCGGAGATCGCTTCTCTCTAAAGCCGGCAAGACTGTTGGAAAAAGGAGAGATGTTCTTAGAGGAGCATGCTAGGTTAGCAGACGAGTATCCCGACAGCATCGGGGAATTGAAAGAATGGGTTCGGGCGGACAGAGCGAAGGAATGACGCAGCTTTGCATACTCATGTTTGGCGGGTGCACCGTCTTGGATGATAATGGGATGGAGGTGGCGGCATATTTTTGTAACCCGTGTCTTTAATAATATGAAAATCCAAAATAAGCTATTTGTAACGATAGCCCCTTTATTTCTTATTGCAGTCGTTGTTCTTACGTCGATCGCTTATCAAGCTGCAGAGCAAAGCATCATACGTCAAGGCAGGGAGTCGAAGCAGCATATTTTACAGCAAGTGACGGAAAAGCTGGAAGTAATTAATCAAAACATGCTTTCGGTTTCGAATATTTACTATTTAGATTCAAATATCCGCGACTGGCTGCGGAATAGTGAACGTTATTCAGAATATGAAAAGTATAAATCTCTTAAAGCGGTTAATGAGAAAGTCAATGATACGGGGAGCTATTTTAAGTACTTAAAATACTCAACAGCCATCATTGGCTTTAATGGAACTGTTTATTCAAGCTCCCTAGATGAGCAAAGCGACTATGATTTCAGCCAAGAGTTAGAAAAGAAGAATTATATTACGGACAAGAATAAGATTTATTGGAGTGATACGTACCTACATCATGGAAAGTATGTTTTTTCGGCCGTGCGATATTTACGCGATATTTACACTGGTGATGATCTGGGCCTGCTTATTCTCGATTTCGAGGAAAGATTGCTATTTGATGCCTACAAGAATCTGACTGGTGTCGATCTGATGATTGTAAATGCGAAAGGCCAAATTCTTTCCAATCGCAATCAGCGGCTTATTGGTGAAACAATCGGCGAGCAGCCCTTTTTTCGTAAACTGCAGTCATATGAATCGGGTAGCTTTATGATGGAGGATGAACAAGGGAAATCCCTGATCACTTTTCGCCAAACGCCTCAAATGGAATGGTTCTTGGTTGAAAGGACACCTATTTCCATATTGCTGAAGGACATGAATAAGGTTAGAGATTTAATCGTACTATCGGCGGTTGGATTGTTAATTGTTTTGTTTGCGTTATCTTATTATTTATCCTATCGTATTTCTACTCCGCTTAAACGATTAGTTCGTTCTATGCAGCAGGTTCAAGGCGGGGATTTCAACGCTCTAGTCGAAGTCGATCGAAAGGATGAGATCGGCATTTTAATGAAAAAGTATAATAATCTACTTGGCCGCGTAGAGCAGTTGCTTGTGGAAGTAAAGAAAGAGAATGAACTGAAGAGACGAGCGGAAATTCAAGCATTGCAATCACAAATCAATCCTCATTTCTTGTACAATACATTGAATTCGATTCGCTGGATGGCAAAAATCAATGATACTACAATGGTCAATAAGATGATTATATCGCTGGTACGTTTATTGCGGCAAAGTTTTAGAAAAGGCCAAGAATGGATGACAATTAAAGAGGAATTGAATTTTCTCACGGACTATATTTTTATTCAGAAAGTTCGGTACGGTGATAAGTTCGATGTAGTTTTTGATATCGATGATGATGTGAAGAGTTATAAAATATTAAATCTGTTACTGCAGCCATTGTTGGAGAATGCTATTTTTCATGGAATTGAGCCTAAGGAAGGGAAGGGCTTGATCAGATTGGAAATTCGTTTGCATGGAGAGCAACTGCTTATTAGGATTGAAGATGACGGAGTCGGTATGGAGCAGGACAAGAAACGGGATGGACTGGGCATTCGCAGTGTGGAGGAGCGCATGAAGCTGCATTTTGGCGAGCAATACAAGTTTCAACTTACTAGCATCAAGGGGGCAGGGACTTGCATTAAAATATGGCTCCCCGCCGTAAGATAGATCAGTCAGGAGAGATGTGGATGTTGCGAGTACTCATTGTAGATGATGAGAAGCCAATCAGACAATGGTTTGAGCATGTTATTAGACAATATCCCGACGAATTTTATATTGTCGGCTTAGCTGCCAATGGGCAGGAAGCGCTTAAGCTTTGTTTGAAGCTAATGCCAGATATAATTATTACAGATATAAAAATGCCGGTGATGAATGGTCTGGAACTGATTGAACAGGTGAATAATCTGAATGCGAATATTTCTTTTCTCATTTTAAGTAATTATGATGAGTTTGAGTTTGTTCGCCAAGGCTTGCGTATTGGAGTCAAGGACTATTTGTTAAAGGCAGAGACGGATGATCAGGATATTATAGCTGTCATACGTAAAATAGCGATGGAGCAAAGGCATATCGCAAGGCAAAAGGTTTCTCAAGCAGGTACAGGAAAGCAGGAGGATAGATTGCTGTTGCGAGATGTACTGAACCAGCCGGAGGAATGGTTGCAGCCGATTATGGCACAAGGCTTGCTGTGCTGGATTTATTGCGGAGTCAATACGTTAGCTAAGGATGAAGACCAGCGAAGCCGGGGGGCGCAGCCGTTCAAGGAGCTCAGCAACAATTGGGCGAAGGAAATGTTTGATCATGTTCAATTATTTGTAGATGAGTGTGACAATATGGCGTTTTTATTAAATATTTATTCGTCGGAAACAGTGCTCTCTCAGGCTGAGTTGGTTAAAATATGTACAGTTTGGAATAGGGAGCTAAGGGAAAAGTATGGCTACAACGCTTCATTCGGCATTAGCAGAAGCTTTGCCTCCTATGCCCAATTAAAAGGAGAATTTTTAGAGGCCAAGCGAGCTTATCGGCAAAAATTTTATACAGATACTCAATGTGTGCATCTGACTGGATCAGATGGTTCGCGGAAGGATAATACTGTGTTGTTGGACATTTTGAAGCCGCTGAAATCGGCAGAGCTGCTCGAGAACAATTTAACGGAACAAGTGTTGGATAAGCTTAATGAATTAGAACGGTATCGGCTTGATCCTTCGGAAGTCATCGATGCCTTCCAATTGTTTTTGGAGCGAATGGCTAATCAATTGCTAGAGCGAACGGGTGAACACTATTCGGAAAAGCATGGTCCTTTGACAGATATCGCCAAGCTATCCTCTTGGAATGAATTTTGTGAATTTATACATTATCATTTGCATGCGATGCAACAATTGGCGTATCGCCATACCTTTGTTTATAGTGCAACAACTAATCAGATTATGGCGTATATAAGGCAGCATTTTGCACAGAAGCTGTCTATGTCCCTGCTTGCTGAACAGGTTCATCTAAATGAAAATTATCTTTCTCAAGTATTCAAGAAGGATACGGGAATCACGATAACTAGTTATATTATAGATGTGAGAATGGAGCAGGCGAAAAAGCTGCTGGCTACTCAGCGATATAAGATCAATGAAGTGGCAGCTGAGGTTGGTTACGCGAGCGAAGCACATTTTAGTACGGCTTTTAAAACATTCTATCGTGTTACGCCATCGCAATATATAGAATCTCTAAGAAATTCAAAATAAAATCTAAGCTTTTAGCAAGTCGATTTTTTTTGATTTAGACGAAGCTGTTTTAAACGAAAGAAGCCCTGATCGTTTAGTATGGTTCGCAAAAGTAAACTCCTTTAACATTGTGGATGTAAGCCATTTCAAAACTAAGGGAGAATTATGATGAAAAGAAATACGGGATGGATGCTGTCGGTAATTATGATGCTTTCGTTAATTTTAAGCGCTTGCAGTAGCACAGCAAACGATGACCAGCTAAGTAAAGGAAACGAATCAAACACTGGAAAAACGGAGCAGAAGATCCTTAAGTTTTGGATGAGGGGATCTGGACCTAACGAAGTACTTGCGCGGAGTGTTGTCGCTGATATTAAAGTTTTCGAAGAGCAAAATCCTGATATTAAGGTAGAGATTGATTATATACCATATGCAGATGTGGAGGCCAAATGGAATACAGCATTTGCAGGCGGAACAGCTCCGGATATATTCGAGGTTGGGATTATTAATGTGGCTAGCCGCGCTAATTTGGAGCAATTTATTCCGCTTGATGATTACATCAATGGCTGGTCAGGTAAGGATGATATTATCGATAATATTTATAAGCTAGGCAGCTACAAGGGGAAAATATACGGATTGGGCTATTTGCCTGCACCAAACGTATTTGCTTATCGCAAGGATTTCTTTGAAGAAGCAAATCTTGATCCTGCACGCCCACCGCAAAACTGGGAAGAGCTAATGGAATATTCTAAGAAACTCGCTGTTATGGAGAACGGCAAGCTTGTCCGCGGCGGCTTCGATGTTCCCTCGCAAAATGGTTCGTTCTGGCTAGAGATGTTCGGGCATCAGAATGGCAGCGCGATCGTCGATGAAGAGAAGGAACTTCCGGTATTTGATGAGCCAGCCGCTGTCGAAGCGCTGGAATTTTTAAAAGAGTTGTCCCAGTATTCGATTTCCTATGATCAAAGAAAAACTGAAACGGTACCTTTTCGTCTTGGTCAATCTGCGATGACATATATTTCTCCTGATGCGATTGGAGAAATGATTAGAAATGATCCGAGTTTGGAAGGGAAAATTGGCGTAGTCAGCAACGTTCCAGGCAAGCACCCGTCCACCTTCAATGGCTTGCGACTGCTCTCTATCTCCAGTACTAGCAAGATGAAGGATGAAGCATGGAAATTAATTGAATTCTTTTTGAGTAAAGAACGGGCAGAGCTGCGAATGAAGGAATTGATGATGCCCGTTGTTAATAAATCGCTTGCTGAACCGTTTATTGCGATGAATCCCGAAATGAATAGCGCGATTGTGGAAGCGATTCAAATCGGCGTCGGTAGACCGAATGTAACGTGGTCGCCGCTATTCGAAAAATATGCAAATCAAGGGTATGAGGAAGCGATGTTTGGTGTGAAATCAGTAGAAAAAGCTCTCCAAGACGCGGTTGCAGATTTGAAAAAGGAAATCGGCAATTAGCGTAATGAACACTGGTGCGAGTCAACCGGAACTATCGGAAGACTCGTGCCAGAATCATATCATTTTATTTAGAGGGGAAGGGTACTGTGCGCTTGTTGTGGAAAAAAAGTGTATTTACGGATCGATCGGGCTACTTGTTTATACTTCCATTTTATTTGCTATTTATATATTTTTTATTAATTCCTATATTGGAAGTCGTCTTTTACAGCCTCACTGATTATAATATGTTTTCGGGAAAGAAATTCATCGGTCTTCATAACTTCAGTGAGCTTTGGCAAGATAAAGTGTTTATAAAATCGATGAAAAACACGATTGTATATCTTATTTTCACACTAATACCAACTATGTCGATTGGTTTGCTATGCGCTATTTTTCTTAATACAAAGCTTTTCAATACAAGTTGGGCACGGGCTTTTATTTTTATGCCGCATATCGTATCCATGGTATCCGTATCGATGGTATGGATGTGGCTGTATGATCCAACCTTCGGTATTTTCAATCGTATTTTAAGTACATTGGGTTTCGATACGTTGCAATGGCTGGTTGATCCTAAAACAGCGATGCCCTCCGTCATTATTATGAGCATCTGGAAAGGGATCGGCTATAATATGATTATTTTTCTCGCAGGCTTGCAGGGGATACCGCGAGATTATTATGAGGCGGCTGAGGTTGACGGTGCAAATAAAGTAAAACAATTTATTCATATTACCGTCCCCCTGCTGGCCCCAGCAACGTTTTTCCTGTTTGTAACAGGAGTCATTAATTCCTTTAATGTATTTGAACAAATTAATGTGATGACATCGGGAGGACCGGTCAATTCAACGACAACGATGGTACATCAAATTTATTTGCGTGCGTTCTCGGAGTTTAAGATGGGCTATGCTTCTGCGCAATCCGTTATTTTACTGTGCGGTGTTATGTTTATTACGATTATTAATTATCGTTTTGGCGGATCAAGGAAAAAATACGGTGATGAATAGGAGGGGCAGACATTGAAAGCTGTGCTGGGTAGTAAAGTTATTTTGTTTACATTAATCGCACTCTTGTCTGCGGTCATTGCGTCGCCGTTTATATTAATGATATTAAGTTCATTTAAGACGATGGCAGAAATACAAGCACCTGTGTTTAAAATTTTGCCGCAATCATTTTCATTTAATAATTATTTAGAAGCGATGCAGCAGGGAAATTGGGCACGTTATTTTGCAAACTCTTTATCGATTACGGTTATTACGGTTAGTCTTGGACTGATGACGATGTCATTGGCGGGATATGCATTTGCGAGAATGAATTTTAAGGGCAGAGATGTACTGTTTTTCTTTTCATTGTTGGGGCTGATGATTCCAGAGCAGGTCATATTAGTACCGGTATTTTTGAAAATCAAGGAGTTTCCTTTGTTCGGTGGTAATGATATCTGGGGAGTAGGAGGAATCGGCTTTCTCAATTCTTATCTAGGGTTAATTATTCCGCAAATAGCACATCCCTTCGGTGTATTTTTATTCCGTCAGTTTTTTATGCAGTTTCCAAAAGCGCTTGATGAAGCCGCGAAAATTGACGGCAGCTCTCGCTTACGGACATTTCTAATGATCTATATACCTGCTTGTTTACCAGTATTCGCTACAGTGGCCTTGCTAAAATCGATAAGCTCATGGAATCAATACACTTGGCCGCTTGTTATTACAAATGCGGATAATATGCGAACAGTGCAACTGGCGCTTAGTATATTTAAGACGGAATATGCAGTGCAGTGGAATTATATTTTGCCGGCGACTACTTTAATTGCACTGCCTGTGCTGCTATTGTTCTTTTTTTTACAGAAATATTATGTGCAAGGAATCGTAACATCCGGTGTGAAGGGGTAGTTTGGTAAGCGTAAAAATCGAGTGGATGCGGGGGAGAGGTAATGAGTCATATTAAACATGCAGATCGGGCAAATGTGATATGGGTTTTTGGCGACCAGCATCGGGCACAGGCTTTGGGTTGCAACGGCGATATGAATGTGCATACACCGAATATAGATAATTTGGCAGCCAGCGGCGTTAATTTTAACCAGGCATTATCTGGATTTCCGCTTTGTTGCCCGACCAGAGGCTCGTTGTTAACGGGACGTTATCCGCATAACTGCGTGCCAGGGCATGAATATCGGCTTCCCGAGGGGCAGCCGACGATTGCAAATGTATTTAATGACGCAGGTTATGCGACGGCTTATTTTGGGAAATGGCATTTGGACGGATTTAAGGAGAGTAATGGCCGTGGTGCATTCCATATCGTTCCGCCGGAACGGCGCGGCGGGTTTCAGCAGTGGATAGGCTATGAAAATAACAACAGCCCTTGGGATAGTTGGGTGCATGGCGGTGAGGGCGACGATGCTTTTCATTATAGGTTGCCAGGCTTTGAAACGGATGAGCTGACGAATTTGTTTATTAAGTATATCGAGGAGCGCGGGGAACAGAGGAAATCTGGAAATGAGCAGCCTTTTTTCGCGGTGCTTTCGGTACAGCCGCCGCATAATCCTTATATGGCTCCGGAAGCATTTCGCGGCAAACATACCTCGGCAAATATAGAGCTGCGGGCAAATGTCCCGCCGATTGCTAATATTAAAAGCGAAGCCCAGAACAATTTGGCCGGGTATTATGCGATGATCGAAAATCTCGATTGGAACTTAGGGCGAATTCGCAGCTCTTTATGTGAGGCTGATCTTGATTTCGATACACATATTGTCTTTTTTAGCGATCATGGCGATATGCATGGCAGTCATGGACAATTTCATAAGACTAGTCCATTTGAGGAAGCAATCCGGGTTCCTTTTATCATCAGCGGAGAACGTCCATTTTATGATCGTAGAACAGGAAACTCCTCTGCATTGCTAAACCATGTTGATGTCGCTCCGACGACACTCGGTTTATGCGGAGTTGCCATTCCGGAATGGATGGAGGGAACGAACTATGCTTCGCATCGGCTGCCAGAACTGAATAGAGTGGAAGGGGCAGACTCCGCATATTTGCAATCTGTTGTAGCGACGGGACATGGTCATAGTATCGATAAGCCATGGAGAGGCATCGTGACGAATGACGGCTGGAAATATGTTTGCTTTGAAGGAGTTTCTTGGCTAATGTTCAATTTGAATGAAGACCCATACGAATTGATGAATGTCGCGCATAACAGCATTTATGAGAAAAAGCGTGCGGAGCTGTTAAGCAAGCTTCAGGAATGGATTGTACGCACAGGCGATTCTTTTACGCTGCCTAAATATGAGCTGCATGAATAGACTGAAATAAGAGGCATACACTCATAAATTTGATATAGGCAAAATATACTAACGGGAATTGTCCGCTATACGAGCTCATGATACAATTGGTGGAGAATATACGTTCGTTTTTGCACAATACGGCATTCCGGAATATTGGATCGTCGATCCCGCATTAGGCGCGCTCGAACGATATGAGCTGAATGGTGAAGCCTACTTGCTGTCGGAGATATTCACAGCGGAGATGACGGTACAGTCGAATCATATCTCATGCGTGTCCTTTACTATGGGGGACATTCTGAGCCGAGTGCCGGATCTATCGAATTGAAAATTAAGAATGGATAGACATCTGTTTCGGAGGTAATCCGGCAGATGTCTTTTTGCATTTAATGGAGCATCGCGAATCGGATTTACCCAATCCCGCTTCAATAAAAAGCCTGACCTAAGTAGTAACATTATATTACAAATAAAAGAACATTAACTTCCGAAATCTTGTCATGTATAAAGAAAAATGCGGCTAGATTTTTTGTCCAATAAGGTATAAAATTGGGGTAATTTATTTCACGAAATGCGGGGAGAGGCAGAATGACGATAACATCCAGCTTACTAGGCTGGATCCGCTCGAGATTGCTATACAAAGTAGTGGTGCTCTATTCATTGTTGACGCTAATCCCGCTGTCCGTTGTTAGTTTGGCGTTCTACTCTCGATCACAGGATTTGCTGGAACGGAGGTCAACGGAGGAGGCGCAACAGGTTCTTAATCGGGCCTCAAGCCACGTGGATGATTTGTTGGCAGCGTATGCTCAGGAGCTGTACCAATTTAGCAGAAACAAGCTTTTACATTCATATTTAATGGAACGTGTTGAACCGGGAAAGTTGGAAGTGAAAGAGGCCCTAGAGGAGCAACTCCGATATAGGTTGGAGGAAGCTTCTACTACGATTGGCGATTATGTGGATTCCCTGCATTTGATTAATGGAACGGAAACTCTCTTCCAAATCGGAGATGGTTACCCGCTGGAATATTTGAAAGCGTTTGAAATTATGCCAGCGGAATACGATCATACTCCACAATGGGCGTATTTTACCGATAAGAACAGAATGGTATGCCGATTGAAACTTGAGGATCCCGTAACGGGGCGACAGCTTGGAATACTGGTGCTGGCGCTTGACACCGACAAGCTAACGGCTCTTTACGGCAATCTTGAGCTCGCGAATTTTCAGCTTCTGAACGAAGATAACCTCATTTTATCAGGGACGGCGTCGGAGCGAATCGGTTCATTGTTTTCGATGAAGTCCAATGAAAGCGTTGTCAAATTGATTCAGAAATCTCGTTTCTCGGGTTTGCAGTATGTATATGTGGCTGATGCGAAGCCTGCTGCGATCATGAAGAAACAAACGTTGTTCTCCTTTTATGTCACACTCTTCGCTTGGGCAGGCGTTATCTTGATTACATACTGGTTGATGCGTCGGATTACAATTCCGCTAACGAAGCTAACAAGATTAATGCGGCGTGCGGGTAGGGAAGAGTATGTGCTTATGGATGAGGTGTCATCTCGGGACGAGGTAGCTTTGTTATGCCATGGTTATAATCAAATGGTCAACCTTACGCGTGAGCTGATCGAGAAAAATTATAAGTCGGAACTTCTGAAGCACGAGGCGGAGCTAAGGTCGCTCCAGATGTATGTTAATCCGCATTTCCTGTACAATACGTTGGCTTATATTAATGTTCTGTCCGCCACTCCCGAAGGTGTACGCCATATTCCAGATGTGAACCAGCGCCTTACAAATATTTTGCGATTTTCAATTTCGACTGGGGACAACACGGTTCCGCTGGTCAAAGAAATGTCCATCGTAGAGATGTATCTGCAAATTCATAAATATCGCTACAAGGACCGGTTGGCTTACGAGATTCAACTGTCACCGGGATTTCATTCGATTAGTATTCCGAAGCTTCTGTTGCAGCCGCTGGTGGAAAATGCCATTATTCACGGGGTTGACCGTTGTGCGGAAGGTGGCAAGATCCGAATCATAGTCGACGAGGATAATTTCGATTTGGTTATTACAATCGAAAATTCAATTGAAGATAAAGAAACCCAGAATACTGTAAAAAGTAGTCTAATCCCAAATCGGCCGGGGGAGAGCAAGCGGGGCTTCGGTTCGGGATTAAAAAATGTGAACGATCGCATCAAATATCAATATGGCGCTTCATACGGTGCAGTCATAGCTCTAAACGACAACTATGCAACGGTAACCGTTCGACTGCCGATTGTCATTGAAGGAGAGTAACGAACATGCGTATCATTATTGCGGATGATGAACAGGAACTTCTAGATTTTATTGCTAATATGCCGCAATGGGCGGAGGTCGGTTATGAAATTGTCGGCAAGGCGGCTAATGGAGCCGAAGCGCTGAAATTAATCGATCGGCTACGTCCCGATTTAGTTGTAGCGGATATTCGCATGCCCGTGATGGATGGACTCGAATTGGCTGCACATATCCGACAAGATTGGCCGGGAATGCCCGTAATCTTTCTTACGGCCCATGATGAGTTTGAATATGCGCAACAAGCTGTGAAGCTCGGTATTATGGACTTTATTACAAAGCCCTTTCATCCCCAGGCGTTGGTCGACAGTGTCAAGCTGCTTCGGCCATCGGCTCGTCACGAGAGCGCCTGGGTGTGGCAGGATGAGTTTTTTGCTTTCTTTTACAGCAAGTCCAATTCGGATGAGGCCAAACAGGCTTGGCTAGCGCAGCGTGAGTTTGTCGACCGCTCCTATATTCTACTTTATGCAGAGGCAGACGCTGCTGTGCCTACTGATGGATTTCGCAGCTCCCGACTCGGTTTGAAGAGGAGAATCGAGATGGAAATTGAGCGAAGCCAGTACACGTATTGGGCCGCACTGTCCGCATCCGGCATCTATTTTCTGTTATTCGAGGCTATTGAGGCTGACGGAGAATCCAGTTCTGAGACGGGACGGGAGATCGGGCTGGCGCGGAACATCATATCCGAGCTTCAAGTCGGTGGCGCGGAAAGCGTATCAATCGGGATTAGCTCAAAAATGAGGTCTTATTTGCAGCTGCCTGTGGCAATCGGTCAAATCAACCGCTGTATGGAGTACCGTATGCTGCTGGGAAAAGGCTCGATTATTGCATATGAGGCGTTGGACCGTATGTTTCTTGAACAAAAAGAACGTCGTCAAATAGCGAGACAAGAGTTTGGTGCATTGATCAGTGCCGGTCAGTGGGAGCAAGCTAACCATTATTTGCGAAACTATTATAAGCGGATGTTGCTTGATGGCTTCAATAAAACCGATATTCAAAGTTCGAATATACAAATATTGGAGATTTTGGAGGCTGAGCTGAAACAATATGGTATCGAACCCACCTCAGCAGATTTTGTACAGCGGCGTGAGAATTTGCTTAGTTGCACCATACTGACGGAGATGATGCAACTGCTTGGCAGTTACCTGCAAGAAGCCGAATCGCTGATTCGAGCGAAACAAGAGGATTATACTTCAAGCCTGACTATGGATGTCATGCGGCTGATTCGAAATCATTATGCGGAGGACCTGACTTTGCAAATGATTGCAGAGAAAATTAACGTCAATTATTCCTATCTTAGCCGATCAATAAAAAAAGAGACGGATCGTAACTTTCGGGATTTGCTTAGAGAAATACGTCTGGAAGAGGCTCGCAAAAAGTTGATTCATTCGGATCTCAGAGCCTATGAGGTCGCTTACGCAGTCGGTTTTAAGGATCCGCAGCATTTCAGTGAGGCATTCAAGCAACAGTACGGCAAGGGGCCGTCGGCATATCGAGAAGATATTCGTAAGGGAAGGAGTGGAGAAGGTGTTTAGAGGCGGCCTGAAATGGCTCGTCAAAAGAGCCTTGGTGATGATACTGTCGGTCGGGATGCTGGCTGCAACGGCTTGCGGTGACGCTCGAGAAGTGGAGGAAGGCAGTAACATTGAGGCATTTACAATTAGGGTGGGTGCGTGGTTTATTGACGACCGTGAATTTATGAAGCAATTTCAAGCTAATACGGAGCAAGCGTACAAGAAGCTGTACCCTCACGCCACCATTCAATGGGAAATTACGCTCGGAAACGCTTATTTTGGCAAGCTGGAAACCCAGTTGGCTTCTAACTCGGCTCCGGATGTAATTTTCCATCAGCAAGTCGTTTCCATGATCGAAGCCGGGTATTTATCGGATCTTAGCAGCGAGCCATGGGCCTTTCGGTTTATTCCGCAGATCCAGCAATTTTTGACATACAATTCCGATAAGGATGAATTTAAGATTTATGACGGCAAGGTGTATGCTGCATCCATGGGTGTAGGCATAAGAGGTTATTGGTACAACAAAACGTTGTTCGAGCAGCTGGGATTGAAGGCGCCGAAAAATATGCAAGAGTTGCTGGAGATTTGTGCACGACTCAAAAAAGACGGCTATTTGCCTCTCGCCGCTGGACACAAAGACCGTTGGTCGCTGGTTATGCATTTTGAAACACTGCTGCAATCGGTCGGATACGGTGCGGATCTGAGTTATGGGGTAGGGCTGACTGAAGGACGAAACCGATTAGATGGGGACGAGGTTGCAAGCACTATGCAATTTTTCGAGACGCTATACGAACGGGAATATCTGAATCGAAATGCGCTTAGCATCGATTGGATGCAATCGTTGGAGCTCTTTACATCGCAGCAGGCAGCCATGATTATGCAGGGACCGTGGCTGCCTGGTACGGTGGAAAGCAAAATATCCTCTGATGCCGAACGTTTTGAGCTGGGATTTTTCCCGATATCGGACGAGAACGGGTACTATGATCTTGAATTTGTAAGTGACCAGTACGTTTCGGTTAATGCTGCATCCAAGTTGCAGGAGGAGTCAAAGGCGCTCATAGGGGCGATGCTCAGCGACGATGCTTATCTTCCTTTTGCACGGGAGAATGGATTGCTTCCCGCCATTGAGGGATTACGACCGAGCTTTGGCAACCCGGTTATGGAAGAAGTGTTCCGATATGCCGAGCAGGCGGAAACGAACCAGCGCTGGACATCATTTATAAGTACAGAATCCCATAACTTGTTACTGGAAGAGGCTCAAAATATATTGATGGGTGTCCCCTTTGAACGTGAGAATCTAGTTCCAGCTCAGAAAAAATTGGAAGAAAAGCTTGCCGTGCTCAAGCAGTTGAAGCAATAATCGGCCCTATATTGAGCTTGATGTCATTCTTGCAAATTTCCGATATTGTCCAGGCGTCATCCCTGTCTTGCTTTTGAAGAGATTATAGAAATGATTGGCATCCTCGAAGCCGATCCGGTTCATCGTATCTTTCACAGTTAGCGAGGATTCTTTGAGCAGCTTCATACTCGTCTGAATCCGATAATCTTGTATATAGCTCTTAAAAGGAGTTTCGAAATGCCGTTGGAATAATCTGGAGAGCTGATGTTCACTCCGGTTGGTCTTTCGTGCAATTTCTTTTAAGGATACCTTAGACAGTGGCAGGGCCTGAATCGTTTCGAGAATTTGCAGCTTTACTGGATGTATATCTAGCTTAGGGGGCCATTCAGACTGCTGGAGTTTCCCCGTATCGGTCGTCAAGCATAACTTAGAGAGAAGATCGGCCACTCTCCCGATTATAAGAGTCTGGAACAAGGGAGGCTTCTGCTGAACGAGCGTTCTCATATGTTCGGTTAGCAAACGGAATTCGGATCGCGCATCGATGATTTTAAGCCATGGAGTTCTTTCCCGCTCAGCCGTATCCGGCTTACCCAACAACCAAGAAATCAACTCTCTTATCTCCGAATCTGGGAATATACGAGATAGTTCAAGCAGCCATTCGGGCCGGAGAATAACATTTCTCACATGCAGGTTGCTTGTGGTTGAGGGGCTTGCATTCGGCCGAAAGACATGTGTGATTCCAACGGGGATAATATAGATATCTCCTTGCTTCGCGGTGACTGCAGTTCCGTTGATATATTGTGTTCCATGACCGCTTAATACACAAATCATCTCCGGGAAATCATGCGTATGCTCAAGAAGCCAGTAATTCTCATAGACATCCATGACAGTCAGAAATTCATAATCAGCCAAAACTTCATTAGTCGGATAATGTTTCCTCGTTCGATTAGGGATCATTGATATACTCACCCCTTAAATTTGTCATTTATTCCGGATATGTGTCCTGTTTCCCATTATAAAAAATCCTTTTGTCCATTATACAATGATGTTGCGATGCCGAGTAACTATCGCAATCCATTAACTGCAGGCAAACGGAGGGAAATATATGAAGAAGTATGATGTAGCTGCATATGTTTGGCCATCTTATACGGGGGATGAACCCAGAACCAGAATGTTCTGGCCGGAAGGATATGGCGAATGGCAGTCGGTAAAAAATGCGGTAAAGAAGTTTCCTGAACATAATTGGCCGCGGAAGCCGCTTTGGGGATATGTCAATGAAGCCGATCCCTATGTAATGGAGATGCAAATTAATGCGGCTGCCGACCATGGGGTTAATATATTTATCTATGATTGGTATTGGTACGACAAGAGGCCGTTTCTGGAGCAGTGTCTGAATAACGGATACCTGAAAGCCAGCAATAACGATAGAGTGAAATTTTACCTCATGTGGGCAAATCACAATGTCCCGAACATATGGGATATTCGGATCTCGGATGTGGAGGATGATAATATCATTTGGAATGCCGCGGTGGATCGGCAGGAATTCGAAAAAATTGCAGACAGGTTGATAGAGAAGTACTTCAAGCATCCGTCTTACTATACGCAGGATGGGAAACCCGTATTTATGATTTACGACCTTGCCATTCTAATGGAGGGGTTGGGGGGAGCAGATGCAACTAAAGCTGCATTTGCGTGGTTTCGAGAGCGTGCGGTGCAAGCGGGTTTACCGGGACTTCACTTGCAATTGACCCTGTGGGGCGAGCGGGATTTCAATCTGAGCGGGGTTGATGGGGGGAAATCGGCTACGACGAGCGAGATCGTGAAGTTTCTCGAATTCGATAGCTTGTCCCATTATCAATTCATTCATTTTGTCGATATCGATAGAGACTACAATGAGATTATGGAGGATGTTCTCGGCGAATGGAAACGTATTGACGAAACCTTTGACATTCCCTATTATCCGCACATTTCTATCGGTTGGGACAACAATCCAAGATTCCAAGAATTCCGTCCGGGCATCGTGAAGAACAACACACCGGAAAATGTGAGAAGAGCGTTCCAAAAAGCCAAAGAATATGCTGATGCGCATCCAGATCAGTATCCACTGATCATAATTAACAGTTGGAACGAATGGACGGAAACCAGTTATTTGCAACCGGATGACCTGCATGGGTATGGTTATCTCGATGCGGTCAAAGATGTGTTTAAGAAGTAGACGCTACGGCGATCTATCATGACTCACTACTAGAGATTGAATGGCCCTGACGAATTGCAGTCAGGGTTTTTTTGCGTTTTGTAGACTATGTTCCCTAGGTCGAAAGTAAAGCTAACCCCCTAATAAAGTAAAACGGAGCCATTCGAGCGCGAATGTGTGAATGATAAGCTTGTTGATGAGAGTAAGGAATGCTTGACGAAAAAGGGGTGTTGAAGTGGCGGCTGTAACATTCGAGCATGTCTATAAATACTACGGAAAAGAAGAACGCCCTTCTGTCAACGATTTTCACTTGAACGTGGAGGATGGAGAGTTTCTTGTGCTGGTAGGGCCATCGGGCTGCGGCAAAACGACCACTCTGCGTATGTTGGCGGGGTTAGAGGATATATCACAGGGAGATATCTATATTGGAGATAAATACATCAATTACGTATCTCCCAAAAACCGTGATATCGCTATGGTATTCCAAAATTATGCCTTATATCCTAATTTGACTGTATTTGAAAATATGGCGCTCGGCCTCAAGCTGCGAAAGGTAGCGAAGTATGAAGTTGAAATGCGAGTACAGCGGGCCGCTAAAATATTGGAAATCTCTCATTTGCTGCTTAAGCGCCCAAATCAGCTTTCCGGCGGTCAAAAACAGCGGGTTGCGCTTGGCCGTGCAATCGTTAGAGAACCGCAGGTTTTCTTGATGGATGAACCGTTGTCCAATCTGGATGCCAAGCTTAGGGCCCAGACGCGGGCGGAGCTCATTAAGCTGCACAGCCAACTGCAAACAACCTTTGTTTATGTTACACATGACCAGACAGAGGCTATGACGATGGGGACTCGTATTGTGGTGATGAAGGACGGCTGCATTCAACAGGTGGCAACGCCGCAAACGCTTTATGACAAACCTGCGAACCAGTTTGTGGCCAGCTTTATCGGCAGTCCGCAAATGAATTTCATCCATGGGGGGATCGTTCGAAGAGATGAAGTGTTGTATTTCGAAACGAGGCGGCTGCGTCTTGCAATTCCGCCCGGAATGGAGCAAGCACTGAATAATAGCGAGCGAATGATGCGTACGGCGGTACTGGGTGTCCGCCCGGAACACGTTGCAGCAAAATCTACTGACCAGCAAGATCTAGAAGAGTGGAAGGTTAAGGGTAAAGCCGAAATTGTCGAGCTCATGGGCTCCGACACCTACGTTTATCTCAATATCGGCAGCGAGCAGTTATTGGTTTGCAGAATGGAAGCGCACACAAAAATTACGAGCGGTGATGAGATAGAAGTGATGATCCTGATGAATAAAGCCCATTTATTTCATCCCGATGATGGGCAGGCCATCCGGATGGGGGATGATTCATAATGACCGTGTTCCGAACGGGATCGGCAAGGAAGCCTGGCGTTACGATAGTGCTCTTCATCGCGGTCGCCGCCATTTTTTTATTGTTCCGTTCGCTGTCTTCCGATGTTGGCAGTTATACGGTGATCGATGCTGAGGAGCTGGCGATTGGCGGCAGCTTTATGGAAGAGCAAGAAGGCGAGCTTCTCTATTATCAGGATGTTGTGCGAGGGTACCAGGCGTTGGAGGCTAGACCCGCGAAAGAGGCTTCGTCAATCTCTATTCCCGCAGTGAGTTATATTGCGGCTTCTCCAGATGCCGAGCTGGCACAGATCGCTCAAACTTCTTCAGACCCGCCTGTGCTTCATTGGAATAATGATTCAGGATGGGTGGAGTGGGAGTTCGAGGTGGGCGAAACGGGATTATACACCCTGGAGCTGGATTACGAGCCGCTTCCTGGAAGCTTCTCCTCCGTCGTGCGAGGGTTTAAGATTGACGGCCAACAGCCTTTCCGGGAGGCAGGGGCTATTATACTGGATCGATATTGGAAGGATGGTCAATTCCCATATACCCGCAATGCCTTGGGCAATGAGATGCGGCCCGTGCAGAAGGAGCTGGAGGGGCTGCGAACAATAGCAGCAGCCAGCTTCAGAACTTCTTCCGAACCGCTGCAATGGTATTTGGAGCAAGGGCGGCATACGATTCGCATGACGGAAGGGCGTGAGCCGGTTGCGCTGGGTGAGCTTCGACTGACAGCCCCGAAGGTTGTTCCTTCTTATGAGGAATACAGAGTTTTGCATGGCGGAGCAACCTTAACTCGACAACAAGAAGATTGGTCCCGCATTTACGAGGCGGAGCAAGCAGCAGCCAAGTCCAAGCCCGGCATACAGTCGGTCTCGCTGCGGGAGCCCAATGTAACGCCAGACCCCAAGGGGAGAATTGTATACAATGCTATCGGCGGGGATCGCTGGAAGGAAGCAGGGGATTGGCTGGAATGGGATATCGAGGTGCCAGAGGATGGTCACTATGAGCTTGCGATTCAATATTTGCAAACATGGCGGGGAGAGGTTTCGGCTTACCGGACAATCTCGATTGACGGCGAGGTGCCCTTCCGTGAAATGTATGCTTATGAATTGCCTTCGAATAGGCGTCTTAGCCCACTGACGGTCCAAGACAAGGATGGCATGCCGTTTCTTTTTTATTTGACCAAAGGCAACCATGTACTGCGAATGACAGCTGATGCAGCTCCGGTTGAACCGGCGGCTTTGGCGCTAAGACAAACACTGAAAGAGATGAGCGAGTTGGACCGCAAGCTCCGGACTCTGACAGGCAACTTTGGTTTTGGTCGGGATACGCCTAATACGGATCAGAACCGGACATGGGACATCGTCAAGTATTATCCGCCCATTCACGAAGATTTGAAAAAGATGATCGAACGGTTGGAGAAAACGGCGGCCTACTTGAACGGGTTGTATCAGACGGAGACAGATACAGCTTCTGCTATTCGTGTTGCAGTGGATACGCTTAAGTATTATGACAATCACGTTGAAGATATCCCTAATCGTCTTACAGAGCTGACAGTAGCTCAGAACAGCCTGGCAACTTGGTTGAATCAGTTGGACGGCCAGATGGTATTACTCGATCGAATCGAGGTGCGGTTGCCTGGTCAAGAGACGATGCTTCCAGAGGCTGGGGCATTAGAATTTGTCTGGTACTCAGCCGTGGATTTTGCCCGAACCTTCTTTATGTCGTATAGCGACAAATCAACGAATAAAGAAGAAGCGATTACCGTATGGGTACATCGCGGTCGCGATTATGTCGACGTATTGAACCAGATGATTCAACAATATTTCACCCCAGAGACGGGGATTACGGTTAACGTCAACCTTATGCCGAACCCCAATGCGCTTATATTGAGCAATGCTGCCGGGGATCAGCCCGACGTTGTGCTCGGTGTTTCAGGAGAAATGCCGGTTGATTATGCGATGCGTGATGCAGTAGCGGATTTATCGCAATTTCCAGGTTATGAAGAGGTAGAAGAGCGTTTTCAGCCGGGTGTTATGCGAAGCTACCAATACAATGGCGGCACGTATGGGCTTCCGGAAATTCAGAACTTTAGCGCGTTGTATTATCGTACGGATGTGTTGGACAGTCTTGGACTTACTCCTCCTGACACATGGGAGGATGTTTACAGAATGCTGCCGACATTACAGGAACAGGGGATGGCGTTTTATTTTCCGCCCAAAGACTTTAGCGTTTTCTTCCTGCAGAATAAGGCGCCTTTTTATTCGTCGGAAGGTAATACTTCAATGCTGGGAGAGAAGGCTGCGCTGGATGCTTTCACGGAATGGACGGAGCTGTTCGACAAATATTTGTTTCCCATGGATGTGCCTTCGTTAATCGAGCATTTCCGTAAAGGCAGCGTGCCGATTGGTATTGCGGACTTCTCATTCTACGTCATGTTGAATGTGGCTGCTCCTGATATAGCAGGGAACTGGAAGATGCTACCTATACCTGGAATGTCTGGCGAAGGTGGAGAAACGGAGCGTTGGGCGCAGCAGTCGACGGCAGGAGCGATGATTATGAAGCAAAGCGAAAAGCAGGAAGAGGCATGGGCATTTCTGGATTGGTGGACTTCAGCTAATATTCAGCTGAGATATGGTGAAGACGTGGAGTCGCTGTACGGTCTGGAATATCGATGGAATTCTGCCAACGTAGAAGCGATCTTAAACATGCCATGGCCACAGGAGGAACTGAGCGTACTAAGAGAGCAGTTCCGCTGGGCTAATAATATTCCGATTGTGCCTGGTCATTACTTCTTGCCTCGTGTGATGGACTTTGCATGGAATGATCGGATATTGAGAGGCATTCCTGCCAAAGAAGCGCTGGAGGATGGCGATAATAGTCTGAAGCGAGAAATTAGAAGGAAGCTGGATGACTTCGGCTTGCCTATAGACATTGATCTGCAGGTGCCGGATGATCCCGACCCTGTGGTGAGGGAAGGAAGGGATAGCCGATGAAAACAGTTGATGTTCCAGTCCCTCCCTCCACTTCCCATCGTAAAGCCGGTGCGGATTGGAAGCTCAGATTGCGTAAATTTGTACGGGAGATGTGGAGAGATCGGGCGGCCTATCTGTTTTTAGTTCCCTTCCTGCTGAGTTTTATAATCTTTATCTTTATCCCTGTATTATTGGCGGCATTGCTCAGCGTGACCTCCTTTAATGGCTTCACATTCCCGCGACTTGTGGGTCTGAACAACTTTATCGCCATTATTTCGCAGGATTTGATCTTTCTGAAGTTTGCGTTGGCCAATACGCTCAAATTCGCGCTTATTGTTGGGCCGGGCGGTTATATTTTATCTTTTGCTTTTGCTTGGCTTATTCACCAACTGCCTAAGCGTATTCGGGATTATTATACGCTGGCGTTTTACGCGCCTTCTCTGGCTGGCGGGGTAGCATTGTCTGTCGTATGGGGGGCAGCGTTTAGCGGCGACCGTGTTGGTTATTTGAATAATTGGCTGTTGAATCTGGGCTTAATCGATACGCCGCAGTTATGGCTGCAGGATCCGAAATACTTGCTCGGAGTCATGATCGTCGTGTCGCTATGGACAAGTTTCAGTATTGGTTTCCTGGCCATACTTGCTGGACTGCAAACCGTTAATCAAGAGATGTACGAGGCAGGGCGGATGGATGGTATTTCAAATCCGTTGCAAGAGGTGTTCTATATCACCATTCCGGCGATTAAACCGCAAATGCTCTTCAGCGCCATTATGGCGATTGTCGGCACGCTCAAGGCAGGTGGAATCTCCGTACAGCTTACTGGTCAGATGATTACCCCCCAATATGCGGGCCATTTGATGATTAACCATATAGACGATTATGCTTTTTTGCGGTTCGAGCTCGGCTATGCTTCCGCGTTGTGCGTTATCCTCCTCGTTATCAGTTATTTGGTGCTCCGGTTCTGTTACCGGTTGTTCTTGCCCAAGGAGGATGAATAACGATGATTTTAACGTTACGAAAATTGCGATTCAACAAAGTGATGTTGTTGATGGGACTGACGGCTTTGGCTGCATTTATGATGTTGCCCATCGTATTTTTATTCAATCATGCATTCAAGCCGCTTAACGAGTTGTTTCTATTCCCGCCGCGGTTTCTTGTCAGTCAGCCGACATCACAAAACTTCGAGCGGCTATGGAGCTCCACTTCCGGCGATCTGGTGCCGTTTACGCGTTATTTGTTTAATAGCATGCTTGTGGTTGTTGCAACTTTAATCGCTGTTGTGGCAGTCAGCACGATGGCAGCTTATGCGCTCGCCAAATTTAAATTTCACTTTCGCACAATAGTTATGGCACTGATTTATGTATCGCTCATGTTTGCGGCGGAAACGGTGCAAATTCCGAGGTATCTCATCATTAGCGGAATCGGGGTCAGCGATACTTACTTCGCGCATATTCTTCCCTTTATCGCAGCGCCTGTATCGGTGTTTCTACTGATTCAGTTTATTACTCAAATACCGGATTCTCTGCTGGAGGCAGCAAAGATAGATGGAGCGAAGCAATGGACGTTGTTTACGCGGATTGTTATACCGCTGACCGCTCCAGCCATAGCAACTGTTGCTATTCTTACCTTCCAGGCCTCCTGGGGCGATGTGGAAGCATCTACCTTATTTATTCATGAAGAAACACTTAAGACATTGCCTTATTACGTGCAGACCTTAGGCAATGCCGCACAGAATGCCGTCTCCGGCCAAGGCATGATGGCAGCGGCTGGACTGCTGCTGTTTATTCCGAATTTGCTGGTGTTTCTGCTGTTTCAGAATCGTGTAATGGAAACGATGGTCAGCTCGGGAATTAAAGAATAACCGTTCGGCTAAGCAAACAGGAAGGAGGAGCTACAGTGCCGACAGCTAGAAGATTAATCGGTTTAATAGGCATTCTGTGCCTGCTCTGTCCGGCGCCGGCATTCGCCTCATTGCCATATTGGACCGAGTATTTTATCCCGGATCAGCATGATGTATGGGAGACCCAGCCCGTATATACACCGGTAGTTGCAATGACAGGCAAAGGAAAAGAGGGGCAACCTGCCTTCTCGGAACCTAATGATCTATTTATATCTCATAACGATCAAGTGTACGTAGCTGATACTGGCAATAATCGAATCGTGATTCTAAATCCGGATGGCGACTTTGCCAGACAGATTGCACCGGAGGATGGGGAAGGAAAGCTCAGTAAGCCTGAGGGTGTATTCGTCACGGGAGATGGAACCGTCTATGTGGCGGATACTGGAAATCAGCGAATTGCAGTATTTGATAACGAGGGCAGCTTCCTAAAGGAGTATCGCAAACCAGTAATGGAGCTGCTGCCGGATTCCTATTTCTTTGTGCCCCGAAAGATCGTCGTGGATACAAGAGGAACACTATACATCGTATCAGCAGGCTCCTATCAAGGGATTGTACGCATGAATGCGAATGGCGACTTTACCGGCTTCTTCGGAGCTAATAGGTCGACGATCACGTTCACGCAATGGATGCAGCGTCAGATTCTGTCTGCTGAGCAGTTAGCAAGAGTAACCGCAGTCCGGCCAGGAGAATCCAGCAATATAACGCCTGTGTCCGATGGTTTTCTATTGACGGCTAACTCGGGTGTAAACAGCGGCCAGATTAAGAAATTGAACGCTGGCGGAGTAGATATGCTGAAAAATAGAAGCTTTCAGAATCTGGACCAATTAGTTGATGTAGCAATGGATGCCAATGGTTTCATGTATGCCGTTTATCGACATAGCGATGGAGCTATTAACATCTACGATCCTCAAGGTCAGGCGCTCTTTCGTTTTGGAGGTATCAGCACAGATTCAGAGCGGCTTGGCCTATTCAGCTTTCCGACGTCTATCGCACTTAATTCACGTCAAGAGCTGTGGGTGGCAGACAGTAAGTTGAATATAGTGCAAATTTTTGAACGAACCGAATTCGGTGATTCGGTGCTGCGTGCAATGGACTTATATGACAAGGGATATTATACGGATGGACAATCGCATTGGGAGCAAGCTATCGCGCTTAATGAAATGCTCGACGCCGGTTATCGCGGACTAGGTAAAGCGGCCTTGAAGGAAGGGGATTACGATGAAGCATTGACCTACTTCAAGCAAGGGACAGATCCCGAAGGTTATTCGGATGCCTTCTGGGAAGTGCGTCTAGATTGGATCCAGAAGAACTTGTTGCAGGCGATTGCCATCATCGCAATGATTTGGGCCGCATCGGCCTTTTCGCTCCGCAGGCAAGCTACGAAACAATGGTGGAAGAGAATCACCGAGAGACCGCAAATACAGACTTATGTCCAAGAGTGGGGAGACTTCCGATATCTGCTATTGCATCCATACGAGGGCTTCTATCGCTTGAA
Source organism: Paenibacillus sp. MY03 (assembly GCF_002165585.1). Classification (NCBI taxonomy): domain Bacteria; kingdom Bacillati; phylum Bacillota; class Bacilli; order Caryophanales; family Paenibacillaceae; genus Paenibacillus; species Paenibacillus sp. MY03. The sequence continues at coordinate 194,837 of NZ_MXQD01000001.1, forward strand.
GGAACGTCGTATATCCATGGTGACGTTAATGACCATTATGCTTGGGGTTATACTGCTCACCATCGGAAGGACGTATTGGACTGGGTTTTCCTTCGATCCGACACCACTGGAGCTTCGTGACCCGATATGGCCGATACTGATCGTGCTAGGAGGCTGGTTGACCTGGGCAGTGGCCAATTATCTCGTGAGTACGGTCAAGGATGGGGAAGGACGGTTCCGAGAGGTGATGCAGGCAAGTACGTTCGCGTTTGTCCCTTATATCACGTTTATGCCGATCTATTTGGTTCTGACGAATGTGATCGTACTGGAAGAGAGGGTTGTAGCGGATTCACTGCTTACGGTCATGTGGATGTGGATAGCCATGCTTATGTTAGTCATGACCCAGGTCATTCACAATTTCGATTTCATGGAAGCTATACGAAACTCGGCAGTAACTCTGCTGACGATTGGAGTCATTTGGATTATGCTCACAATTTTGACGGCGCTCGGCTACAACGTTTACAACTTTGTCTATGAGTTCTCGCGGGAGGTAATCCAGTATGGATGAGCAGCCGCAGGTCAATCGAGAGTTTGAGCAGACAGCCAGGGCTCATGTCGCAAGCCATACGAGACGTATGACGAGAACGAAGCAAGGTAAGTTGATGCTGGCCGTAGCGTCAGCCGTTGTATTGCTTGTCGGAGGATGGCTGATCTCTGCTGGCCAGGAGCGAATTCCTTCGCTTCGGGAGATGGGCCTCGCACTCGCTGAGCCGGAGTTGAGACCGTTGTCAGGCGCCTCATCCTGGCAACCAGGAGCTAAAGATGGTGAAGGTTATGCAGTGGCCATCGATAATGGAAAGTATGCGTTGTCCATCCATTCGATTACGAGCGCGATCAAGCTCCTCAATTACGAGACCGGTTATGTATGGCGAAGCAATCCGCCGCAGGAGAAATTAGAGAGCGAGACCGTTAAAGGTACACTGCTTGCCAATTTGAAGTCGCCATTTATGTTGGAATATCACGAAGAGGGCAAGAGCCAGCGGTTGATTGTCAATAACGCAGATAAAGATTTGGCCATCGATTACCAGCTCGACGACGAGAGGCTGCAGGTAAACTATTGGTTCAACAAGCAAGCCATCGGCTTTAGTCTTCAATATCGCCTTACGGCTTCCGGAATGGAGGTTCGAGTACCAGATGCGAGCATCCGGGAGGAGGGTGCGAATTTCATTGTATCCCTACAGGTATTGCCTTTCTTTGGAGCAACTCGTAATGAAGAGCAGGAAGGTTATTTGTTTGTACCGGATGGCCCTGGCGGCCTGATCTATTTTGACGCTGATCGAACCATTGCCGGCCGGGGCTATCGTTACAACGCATATGGAGAAGACTGGACAATTCGAGCAGCGAGTACTGAGAATGTGCGCGAGAGTCTGGTCACTTATCCTGTCTTCGGTATCAAGCATCGGGATGAAGCATTCGTGGCAGTGCTCAAGGAGGGACGATTCGAAAGCCGTATTAAAGGACAACCGGCAGGGATTGTATCGAGTTACAACACGGCTGTCGCGGAATGGATTTACCGCGAGGAATACGGCCAGAAGCTAAGCAAGCTTACTCCCCCCATCAATACGATCCAGAAGGAACGAATATCTGGTGATCGAGTAATTGAATACCGATTGCTTGATGGGAAGGGGGCCGGATATGTGCAGATGGCTCACTCCTATCGGGAATATTTGCAGGAAGCGGGAGAGTTGCCGGATCAAGAAGCAATTACAGAGCAATTGAGCGCATCTATTGGACCATCGTCGGAGATGCCGTTGCTTCTAACCATTGTTGGCGGCAGCACGGGCGAGTCGCCAGTAGGTGACAAGTATGAAACAGCCACTACATTTGGTCAGGCAGAACAAATCATTGAACAATTAGAAGCCGAGGGAATTGATAACATAGAGGTTATTTTAAAGGGCTGGCAGCAGGGGGGAGAACTTGGCGTTGCTGATATCTTCCCTGTTGAAAGGAAGCTGGGAGGTACTGCCGGAGCCCAAAAGTTTATAGACATGGCCCATTCGTTTGGATACAAAGTGTTGTTTGATCAAAATTTTATTTGGTACAACGACAAAGCATCCGGCATCTCAGCGAGGACCGATGGTATTCGAGCAATGGATGGCACTGTTTTTACGTACTCGGGAATGTTTGTGATGACGCCTAGCCAGTCAGTTGGTTTAGCGTATGAGGCTATTAATCGGCTTGAGAAGCTGGGAGCGGATGGTATCGCATTTTCAGAATTCGGCAAGCGGATTTATAGCGATCGTCAATCTGATCGGGTGGTCACACGCGAGCAAACTGCACATCTGTTTGGCGCGGCTATGAATTATGCTCGCGAACGACTAGGAAAAGCAGTGGCTGAAACTGGAAGCGATTATATTTTGTCCCATACAGAACTCATTCAAGAGCTGCCTTTCGAAACGAGTTATGACTTAAACGTGGATGAGACGGTTCCCTTTTATCCCATTGTCCTTCACGGTTTGATTCCATATTCTTTTACGCCGGGCAACATGCGCGCTCGTTATGACGATCATTTCTTGAAGGCGATTGAATACGGAGCTATTCCATCGTTTGTTGTAACCCATGAGCCTTCAATCTCCATTCGCTTTACGTTGGATAATGATCTGTATAGCACACATTTCGCCAAATGGAAGGATCGAATCGTCGAGGAGTATCGGGCATTCAGTCAGCTTGCCCCATTGCAGGGGAAAACAATCGTCTCACATCGTCGGCTGGAGGACGGTGTGTACGAGACAGAATACGAGGGAGGTGCGCGGGTCATTGTCGACTATAACGCCTCTACATTTCAAGTAATCGGGGGGGATTGAGTATGGCACGACAATTCAATGCCCAAAGAGAACGCTTTTTATACAAATGGAAGGACTACAGCGCGGGTTTTCTGTTCCTTCTCCCTTGGACAATCGGATTTATCGTTTTTATGGCTTTTCCGATTGGATGGTCGCTGTTTATGAGCGTGAATAACGTATCATTTCAATCGACTGGCATGGCGTATACTTTCGTCGGGCTTGAAAATTTCCGGCGAGTGCTGGTGGAGGATAGTGAATATTCTGTAAAGTTGCTGATGTATTTTCAGGAAATTGTATTAATGGTGCCGCTTATTATTATTTTTTCGTTCCTGGTATCGATTCTGCTTGCTCAACAGTTCAGAGGGCGTACGTTCTATCGGGCTTTATTCTTTTTACCGGTTATATTCGCAACCGGACAGGTGCTTATGGAGCTGTTTAGTCAAGGGCAGGGGGAGCTCCCCTTCATCGCACAATATGGACTGGAAGGTATTGTATATGAAGCGGTGGGAAGACAATTTGCTGAACCAGTTCTCGGAGTAATGAGCAAGGCAGTTATTATTTTGTGGTATTCAGGCGTGCAGATTCTTATTTTTATTTCCGGTTTTCAGACCATTCCGAAATCTATTTATGAAGCAATCCGTATTGACGGTGCTTCGCCGTGGGAGAGCTTTTGGAAAATTACGCTGCCTGGCATGAAGCCGTTCATTGGGCTTTGCACGCTGTACACGTTAGTAGACATGTTCACCTTTCCGTTCAATCCGATCATGGAACTGGTAAGCAAACATATGTTTTTGCAGAAAACCGGATACGGCTATTCCAGTGCAATGGCTTGGATGTACTTTGCCATCGTGCTCGTGCTGATGTTAATCGTTGTCTGGTTTACGAGCCGGACGCGTCAAGCGAAGTGAAAGGAGAGTATCCCATATGAAGTTGCAAACTCGTATGCAGCCGTTGCTTGCATTCGCTCGGCGCAAGCAAGGACAGCGTGTACGCCTTGTGCTGCTAGGCAAGCATACGAACGATGGTCTCATCGCCAAGCTGTTGCTGTATGCCGTACTCAGCATTGTCGCATTTCTTTACTTGCAGCCATTGTTATACGTTTTATCGACCATGTTTAAAAGCTTAAGCGATCTTATCGATCCGACGGTCAAGTATTTGCCCCGTGACTGGACCCTCGGTAATGTCGCCAAGGCTTGGGTAGGACTTGAATATCCGAGTGCGTTTGCGAACACGCTCGTCATTGCGCTGTTTTGTTCCATCATCCAAGTCATTGTATGTGCCATAACCGGTTATGGCTTGGCCAGGCTTCATTTTCCAGGACGCGGGCTGTTGTTTTTTTTGGTCGTGTTGACTTTTCTGATTCCTCCTCAAGTTTACGTCATCCCGCTATTCGTCATTTATGGGAAGCTGGGACTTTTGAATACGCCTTTCGTCTTTCTGATTCCGGCCTTATTTGGGCAGGGACTGCGAAGTGCGCTGTTTATTATCATTTTCCGGCAGTTTTTCCTTGGGCAGCCGAAGGCGTTGGAGGAAGCGGCCAAGTTGGATGGTGCGACGGTCAATCGGCTATTTTGGCGAATTATGCTGCCGCTCGCTTCGTCGGCCTGTATAGTTGTATTCTTGTTTTCCTTTATATGGTACTGGAACATGTATTACGAAGCATCCATGTTTCTTTCCAGTGACTTTACTCCTTTGTCGATCCGGTTGGATAGTTTGGAGCAGGTTCTGACCGGGAATACGATGACCCACTTTAACATCAAGCAAAACCCGGTAACAGAAGGAGCAAAGATGTCGGCGGTATTCCTGATCCTGCTTCCTCCAACGTTGTTATATATGTTTGCGCAGCGTTGGTTTACCGAGGGTATCGAACGGACAGGGCTGGTGGAGTAGCGACGGAGGCAATGAACGGGAGGTGAGGAGGATGTAATCGCAGCAGCAGGAATGGAGCGGGAGTACAAAAAAAATTGGAGGTCATACAAATGAAAAGAAAAGTAATCTATAAAAACAAACTTGCATTGATACTGACAGTATTATTAATTGCATTATCCATCTCTGCCTGTTCGGGCGCCAACAACGAGAATACACCGCCGTCTCCTGCAGCCACTCAAGAGGTTAAACCGACTGAAGATACTCCCGAAGCGACTGTGGCGCCTGAAAACCGCGATCCGGTAGAGCTGACATTGGTTACGAACTGGACGGGAGAAGAACCGAATATAAAAGCCATGTTCGAGAACTTCAACAAGCTCTATCCATGGATCACAGTGAAGTTCGAGACGGTGCTGGAGGGGGCAGCCGCAATCGTTGCGAAAGCTGTTGCATTACAAGCTGCCGGCACGCCTGCAGATATGATTATGCCAGGAGAGCTGACATCCGGCGCGGAGCTGTACGAAGATTTAACTCCCTATATAGAGAACGATCCCGATCTTCGTGATCTTCCTTTCCCGTCAAGCTTTATGAACACTTTTAAAGTGGATGGCAAGCAGTTGGCGTTGCCGGGCTCCAATGCGGCTCCTTTCCTGATGTTTGTCAATAAGGATCTGTTGGAGAAACATGGTCTGGAGATGCCGGCCGCGGAATGGACCTACGACGATTTGCTGAAAATGGCACAGCAGGCAACCGACCCGGCAGCCGGAGAGTGGGGGTTGGATTCCTCTCCGAATGTAGCCCGTATTCTAACGAGCAGTCTAGCCATTGCCAATGGCAGCGCGGGCAGCCATACGTTCATGAACGCCGATGGGACCGAAAGCGTGGCGAATACGCCAGCCGTATTGGCGGATGTGCAATGGGTGCAGGAATTGCAAACCAAACATCATGTCGTTCCGAACCGCCAGCAAGCGACCGAGCAAGGGTTAAGCGACGCCTTTATGCAAGGGAAAGCGCTGTTCACCGTACAAGGACCATGGATGACCGGCGTCTACAAGGATGCGCCTTTCGAATGGGATGTACTTTCTTTGCCGTACGGAACAGAGAAACAAGCGACATTGCTGTTGACTGCTCCATTCGTTATGCTGAGCGCCTCTAAGCACAAAGAAGAATCAATGTTGTACTACAAATATTTAATGTCCGAAGAAGGCTTAAAGTTCTCCATCGATTGGGGGGATTCGCCGTGGGGACTGAGCGCGGAGCTGCAGGAGTATTTGTTTACGAATGCTTCGGCTTGGCAGGGCAAAAACATCGATGCGATTAAACAATTGTATAACGGAGAGCCTTGCTGCGCCGCACAGGGTATGAATGTTGTCGATTATGGCGAATACGTGACTGCTATCGATGGTGGATTGGATCAAATCCTGTTCGATGGTGCTTCGATCAATGATATATTCATTCCAGCTGCGGATCGGTTTAATGCAACGAGATAAGCCGTCACGGCGAACGGTCGCTGAGACTACGTATTACAGAGAGGAGAAGTCCGATGAAACTGGGGATCAGCTCATACAGCTTGCATAGAGCGCTAGGAGAAGGCGGTACGACCATTGTCGATTTAGTGCAATGGGTGGCGGACAATGGGGGTGAGCATATCGAGATCGTGCCGATCGGATTTTCGTTAGACGAAGACCCGAGGTTGGCCGAACGGATCCGGCGCAAGGCGGAGGAGGTCGGAATCGACATCTCCAATTATGCGATTGGCGCCACGTTCCTGCAGCCAGATAAAGACAGCTATCGCAACGAAATCGACCGCGTGAAACGTCAGGTAGATATCGCCCATACTTTGGGAACGAGCCATATGCGCCATGACATCGGCTCGCGACCCATTCCAGAATCGACGATTCAGAATTTCAATCGGGATCTGCCCTTGTTCGTGGAAGCATGCAGGGAAGTCGCCGACTATGCGAGCCAATATAACATGACGACGAGTGTGGAGAACCACGGTTATTACGTACAAGCGAGCGACCGGCTTCAGGCGCTGGTTTCCGCGGTGGACCGGCCGAACTTCCGTACGCTGCTCGATGTAGGCAATTTTATGTGCGCGGACGAAGATTCGGTGACAGCGGTCAAAAAAAACCTGCCGATCGCTTCGATGATTCATCTCAAGGATTTTCATCTTCGTCCAGGAAACCGTGATTACGGAGAAGGCTTCTTCCCAACGCTGGGCGGCAATCTTCTCCGAGGCACGATCGTCGGTCAAGGGGATATTGATCAGCATGAGGTCATCCGCTTGATCAAGCAATCCGGGTACCAGGGCTATATTTCGATCGAATACGAGGGGCACGGTCCTTGTTATTACGGTTCCAAGGTCGGTATGGATAACGCCCGCAGAATGTGGAATGAAGCGTAATTTATCACAGGGAATAGAACAGGGAGGCTACAACGAATGGGGAAGATTGGAATAGGCGTAATCGGTGCAGGAAGCATCTCGAACATGCACCTCAGCAGTTATACCGCCAATACGCATGCCGAGGTGATAGCCGTATGCGATGTCAATCGCGAACGCGCTGAACAAGTAGCGGCACAGTACCAGATAAAAAACGTTTATACCGATTACAGAGAGCTTTTGGCCGATCCGGAGGTCGATGGCGTCAGCATCTGCACCTGGAACGATACCCATGCTGAATTTGCGATTGCAGCGTTGGAAGCCGGCAAGCATGTGCTGTCGGAGAAGCCGCTGTGCCAGACGGTGGAGCAAGCGAAGCAAATCGAAGAAAGCGTGCGGAAGAGCGGGAAAATATTTCAGATGGGCTTCGTTAGGCGCTTCGACAACAATGCCCTAATCGCCAAAAAAATTGTGGACAACGGCGATCTCGGCAATGTGTATTATGCCAAGGCCTCTTGTCTGCGCAGACTGGGCAATCCTGGAGGTTGGTTCGCAGACAAGCAGCGCTCGGGCGGCGGACCGTTGATCGATATCGGTGTTCATATTCTCGATCTCAGCTGGTATCTGATGGGCCGGCCCAAGGTCAAGTCGGTCAGCGGCTCCGTTCATTACGATCTGGGTAATCGTGCCAATGTTCAAGGGCTGGAATTTTATAAAGCGGCTGACTACGACGCGAGTAGCAACACGGTAGAGGACCTGGCGACTGCGTTCATCCGCTTCGAGAACGGGGCAATCTTGGTCTTGGATGCCAGCTTTACGTTGCATGCCAAAAACGATGAAACGTATCTGAAGCTGTTCGGCGACAAGGGAGGAATGGAAGTGGATCCAGCTCTTTTGGTGGTATCGGAGAAGTACGACACGATCTTTAATCTCCAGCCTCAGTTGAAAACGCTTCACCTTGATGTCTACTCGGCGTTTCAGAATGAAATCGATCATTACATCGATTGCATCCGGACAGGGAATACACCTCTCAGCACGGTCGAGGATGGCGTTGAAGTGATGAAAATGCTCTGTGCTATCTATGAATCCGGGGCAACGGGAAAGGAGATTTACTTCTAGCCGGGCTGCTAAGGCGAGCGCCGCAAGACTATCCAACATTAAGGAGGCTTGTGCATGGTGAAACGAAGCAAAAATATCATGATTCTGGTAAGCATGTTGGCACTGATCATCGTTATGGGGGGAATGCTTGAAAACAACCGGACATATGCAGCCGATTATTCGGTTGAGGTTTGGAACGTCTCCGAAATTACGCTTACCAGTACCCAAGCGTATTCCGATCCATTTAACGATGTAGTTGTTGAAGCAAGCTTCTACGGACCTGGGGGAGCGCTCATTACTCGTCCGGCATTCTGGGATGGAGGAAACACCTGGAAGATCAGATTTGCTCCGACGGCAACAGGTCTGTGGACCATGTCGACAACAGCTTCCGACCCTTCGGACACGGGACTTCACGGTATTTCGCTTACGATCCAGAGCGACTCCTATACGGGTAGTCATGACATTTACGAGCGTGGTTTTTTGAAAGCTAGCGACAACGGAAGATATCTTGTTTATGCAGACGGGACGCCTTTTTTCTATCTGGGTGACACACACTGGACCATGCCGCATGAGCGATTCGACACTTCCAATGTACCTGGTGTGGCCTCCCAATTCAAATATACGGTCGACAAGCGGGTACAGCAGGGCTTCACCGTTTATCAGTCGCAGCCGATTTGGCAACCCCATGGAGGAGGCAGCCACTTGGGAAGCGACGAAGAAGCTGTGGCCAATTTGACTGACGGCTTTACCGCTGCCGATCTGGCGGGGTTTCATAACCTAGATCGTAAATTCGACTATATTGCGAAGCAGGGTCTCGTGCATGCGGCGGCCCAAGTGTCCTGGGTGGGAGACCCGGCGAATTTCCCCCTTGTCTTTACAGAAGATTTTATGGCCAAGCTCGGCCGATATTGGGTTACACGATATGGAGCTTACCCGGTGATCTGGACGATCGGCCAGGAAATAGATAAAAATCTGTACGGTGCATACGACGCCACAACGATCGAGAAGTGGTTTGCGGTGGGCAAAGGCATTGCGGATCATGACAGCTACGGTCATTTAATCATGCCGCATATGGAAGGAACGAGCGTGACTACGGCGGCGAATTCCTGGTGGATGGACCAGCCGTATCACGGTGGGTGGGCGACCCAAATGTCCATCGGCATGGACGGAATGAGTACGGCCAGAACGTTTTGGGAGGCGCCAATCGCGAAGCCGGCAGTTCTGTACGAAACTGGATACGAAAACTTCTGGGCCGATGCCAAAGGTGCGCTGGGCGCGGGCTACAAAGCTTTCCAATACGGCATTTTTGGTTATGGTTACGGCGCTGCGGGCGTATGGAACGACATCTATTCCAAACCGGGAGAGCCTGCGGACTATGGAACCGAATACGAATTGCCGCTACGTTACTATTGGTGGTACGACGGGGCCAATTTGCGGACGGCAGACCAGCTTGCTTATTTCAAACAATTTTATACGAGTCTGGAATGGTGGAAGCTGACGCCCCGATTTGACAGCAGTACCTGGTCCGCTTTTGTCACGCCAGAGCACAGCCTGTTGTCGACGGACGGCAACGAAACCTACGTCGCTTATTTTTTCGGGTCGGGTACATCGACCGGCACTCTAAAAAATATGTCGACCTCCGCAACCTATACAGCTAAGTGGTACGATCCGCGCAACGGTCAGTATACTGCTCTCGATACATTTAAGGCCCCGTCCGGTACTTGGACGGTTCCCAATCGTCCTACATCCGATGAATGGATGCTTCTTGTGAGCAGTGAGCCGACCGCAAGCAATGAAGGAGCGACGAACCAGGCGGCTTACAAACCGGTCGCTGTATCCGGCAGCAGTGCAGGCTTCGGCTCTGAATTGGCTGTCGACGGCCTTTACGATACGAGCTGGATAGCCGGATCAGGTGTTGTCCCGCAATGGCTGACGGTGGATCTTGGCGGCATTAAGCAGCTGGAGTCGATCGAAACCGGCTTTAATCGCGAGGATACCTGGAATTACAAGCTGGAGGGCTCGCTTGACCAGGTCTCTTGGACGACGCTGGCGGATCATACCGCGGCGGGGAGAACGGCCAGGGATATGTCGGACAGCGTAACCGGCGATTATCGATTTGTACGCATAACGGTGACCGGTTTTCTTGCCCCCTCAATGGTCGCGATATCCGAGTTCCGGATACTCGGATACGATGAGTTCGAGCTGCTCTCGCGTAATAAAACGACGGCGGTTTCGAGCGATAACGGCACGGGGTGCAGCGGCGGTAAAGCGGTAGATGGCAACGACGTCACCTATTGGTGCGCGGAAGATGATGCCATGCCGCAATGGCTTTCAGTCGATCTGGGCGTGCCAAGCAGGCTGGAGAAAATCGTTATGAATTTCTACGGACACACGACCTGGAAATACAAGCTGGAGGGATCGTTGGACAGTGTAACGTGGACGACGCTGGCTGACAGAACGGTCAGCGGAGTAACGGGGCAGACGGCAAGCGACGAGGCTAGCGGCATCTACCGTTATGTACGCATAACGATTACAGATTCTGGACATTGGGCGGCGATCCGTGAATTCGACGTTTACGGCAAGCCGAATGCGGCTTCCGGCAAGCTCGCTACGGCTTCGTCCATAAGCGGGATTGGCTACGAGGAAGACAAGGCGCTGGACGGTCTCGCTTCGACTTATTGGTGCGCTTCGGATGGTACGAAGCCGCAGTGGCTGAATGTGGATCTAGGATCTTTGCACGACTTATCTGAAGCTCGTATTCACTTTTATAGTCTGGACTCGTGGAAATATAAACTGGAGGGCTCGTCGGACGGCAGCAGCTGGTCGGTACTGGCCGACCATACGGCTTCGGGCGTATTGGGACAAATGACTGCCGATACGTTGTCAGGTTCATACCGTTACGTTCGAATCACGATTACGGATAGCGTGAATTGGGCGGCGATCCGTGAATTGGAGCTGTATGAGTAGTCAACATATCGTATAGGCGCAGGAACGTCAAGGCCGAACGCAAAGCTGGAGATGTCGGATCCGACATTTCCTGCTTTGCTTATACGATGGAGCGATATGCCGCTTGCAGGCTGCGATACGAAGAAACGAATTGGAGGGCAATACGTGATTTGATGCTGGATTCGCAACAAACTTCTGCTTAAGGAGATTGTGTATTCATGAACAAAATAATGAATAGAAGGCTCGACCCGGAGCGGGATCAAACCGCTGCTCGGATCTGGAAGCATCGTACACCTTTATCCTCGTTGCGGAAAGCAATTGACCGGGGCTCGGTTACGTTGGGATTTCTTGGAGGATCGATTACGGAAGCCAGACCGGGACATAACTGGCCTGAGAAAATCGTGTCGTGGCTGGTGGAGCGTTACCCGAATGTTCGCTTTACAGTTGAAAATGCAGCCATTGGAGCAACCGGAAGCAATCTTGCCATATTTCGTTTGGAGCGGGATATTCTGCGTCATCAATGCGATATTGTGTTTGTGGAATACGCGGTCAACGACTATTACGGCGACCAAGAACGGCGCAAGCGCTCTCGAGAGGGGGTGCTTCGGCGGCTGTTAGTGGAAAGCGAAGCCGATGTGGTGCTTGTCTATACATACCTGCAAGCGATGTATGCAGAGATGATAACGGGCGGCGTGCCGGATTCCATTGCAGAACTCGAACAGCTAGGAGAGCTGTACCTTCTGAGTTCGGTATGGATGGGTCTTTATGCTTTCAATGAAGTGCAGAGGGGACGTATGAATTGGGAGGAATGGCTGCCGGATGGCCTGCATCCGACGCATCGCGGCAGCTACAGTTACGCAGAGAGCGTCATAGCGTTCTTGGAGGAAGAGCTAGAGAAAGCACCCGGCGATATAGCTGTCCATGAAGAAACGGCAAAAAGTACCCTAATAACATCAAGAGGTGGAATTGTACCGGATGGAGCGCTGCCGGAGCCTCTGAATAAGAGGCATTGGGAGGCTGCGCAGATTATTCCGTTCTGCGATGTGCAGTTTGAAGGTCCTTGGACGATTCAGCGCAGCGCGAATGTCGTTTGGATAGACCGCATGCTGACAACATCGGCGATAGGTGCGAAGCTAAGATTCCGTTTCCGTGGAAGGGGGGCGGCATTGGGATTCGAATTCGGACGGCTGTACGCCGATTTCCGATGCAGCATCGACGGCGCCGAGCCGGTGGAAATCAAGCCGGAGCGGGCAGAGTGGTGTCCTCTCGAAGGCTTGTACCATGTCGAGGTGCTGGCAGAGGAACTGGACGAGGGGGAACACGTGGCGGAGCTTGAGATTGTACATGGGAACGGCATGCGTTGCGAAGGCACGCGTTGCCGAATAGCTTTTTTAGCTTCTCTGCCATAAGGAATCGATAGGAGGCAAGCGTGCAATTAGCAATATATGATCGGAGTGTATATGAGGGGGGAGGAATCAGGTGTGCAGCTACGATGGGAGAGCGCGACTCGAGAGGTTGAGCAGTGGCGCTGCATGGAGTGGGAACTAATGAGTACGGCTTCGTATGGGGACCCGTTCGGTGAAGCGGAGGTAACTGCCACGTTTCGGGGCCCCGATGGCAGTGTGCTGGTCCGTCCAGCCTTTTGGGATGGAGAGTCGAGCTGGAAAATTAGATTTGCTCCTAACGTTATTGGAAAATGGTCCCTGACGGTGACTTGTAACGATAAACATAATGCAGGTTTAAATATCGATGTGCCGTGGAGCTTCAATTGTGTACCCTATACGGGCGTATGGGAGCTGTATCGTCGAGGGTTTTTGCGAGTTGTACAAGGAGATCGTTATTTTACCTATGCCGACGGAACGCCTTTCTTTTATTTGGGCGATACACATTGGTTTCTACCGTCGGAAGCGGAGGGGCGCTCTAATGTGGTCGGAGTCGTATCGCAGTTTCATCATATGGTCGATCACCGAGTCAGCCAAGGCTTCACGGTCTATCAATCCGAGCCTCTTGTGACATCGGGACCTCATTTGGACTGTGATCAGGGCATACGCGAATCATCGCTTGAGCTGCTCCGTAATCTCGATCGGAAGTTTGCTTATATCGCCGATTGTGGACTTGTACATGCCAACGCGGCACTGACCTTTTCCAGCATGCTGCAGGTCACGGACTCAAGCCTGCTGGCCAAGCTTGGCCGCTATTGGGTGGCCCGTTATGGTGCCTACCCCGTTTTGTGGACGGTTGCCCAGGAGATCGATCCTGATTTCTATAACCAACTGGACCCAAAATACTGGAAGCAGATCGGCAGGGCTATCCATCGTTATGACTGCTACAAACATCCGATGACAGCTCATATGCAGTACAATGCAAGCTCCGGTTGGGCGAACGAGGAAGGACACAACTGGTTTGCACTTCAACCGCTGGATTTGTCCAAGGATTACATGGAAAGCTTCTGGCAAGGGGAGGGTACCAAGCCTTATCTTGCTTACGAAACACGGTACGAGCATAATAACCAACCCACGGTCGGCGCACGAACAGCGGCATACAGGGCGGTTCTTAACGGCTCATATGGATACGGGTACGGTGTGCAAGGGGTATGGGCGTTGAATAATTCTCCAGAAGATTGGTTCCATTACGGTCCATATTATCGCTGGTTTGACGGTTTGAATGCGGAGGCGGGCAAGCAGATGACCTATTTTAGGGAGTTTTTTGAATCTCTTCAGTGGTGGAGGCTGAAGCCTTGCTTCAGAAATACGGAATACGGGGATTTTTGCGAGAGTTTGGATAGCTTCCTTATGGTGGATGGGGATCGTACCTATGTAGCGTTATTCACCGGAGACGATGTGAACGGGGCAGTTCTCAAGCAAATGGCGGCTATTCCATATGAGGCGAGTTGGTATGATCCACGTACAGGCCTCTACAAAGCTATTCCTGGTCCTATATATCCCGAAAATGGCCAATGGGTTATTCCGCCTAAGCCGGACAAACAAGATTGGCTGCTACTCGTAGTCAGCGATGCGTCAGGCATACAGCCTAGGTTGGCCATTCGTTCCGAGGATCAAGCGACAATCATCTTCGGCAAGGACAGAATATTGCGATTGATTGCTGTTATGTTGCCAGGCGGAGAAGTAATGCATCCTGTATGGGGCGTTACGAACCTCGATGGTGGGCCGACGATAGCGGCCGATGTCGATGCTCAAGGGGTGTTGATGGCTCGTGCAAACGGCAACGTTCGGGTCACCGTGGAGCTTGCCGATCGAGGTTTATCAGCAAGCAGGACGTTTATTATAGCTGCTCAGGATCGCAGAGAGCCTATGCAAGCTGCACAATCCATCTCCATAGATCGAGAAGGGGGGCAGTTTTTTGTGCGTTTTAGTCCACCGAATACACATGACCAACGGGTCGTTTGGTCTGTATTTGAGCAGGATGGGAGAACGTCGACGGACAAAGTTTATATTAGCCCGTACGGGGTGCTAAGCTGCATGGAGGGCGGGCCGGTGAAAGTTGTTGCTGCGGCAATGGATGGTTCGGGCTTGACGGCCGATTATGATTATGATGTGCCGAACCATTACGACGAAGTTGTGAACCCATTGCTGAGAGGAGCCGTGGCTTCGGCGTCTTCCTCCGACTGGGTCAACGGCTATCGTCCAGGCAGAGCAATTGCGAGCGAGCGGGGCAACTTCACGGGCTGGACCACCAAGGTCCCGGAACATGATGGAGAGCTCCCATCGCCAGAACGTCCGCAATGGTTGGCGATTGCATTGCAGAAGCCGACAGTGATCAAACGATTGGATTTGTACACAACCGGGGCTGGACTTCAATTACGCGACTTCGATATTGAGAACTGGGATGGGGAACAATGGTCGGTGTTGGCGGAAGTGCGAGACAACAATCTGACGGAGGTCATCCTCACGTTTGCTCCCGTATCGAGCGTTCAGTTGCGTATATTGTGCTACAAGGGAGATATGATGGGGATTGCGCGGATCGGTGCGATAGAGATCTATGGAGAAGAAACCATGTAAAAGGATGAGCTAGATGATAAAGGTGCATATATATGATCACGGAGCGTTCGACATACAAATGGGAGACTTGCTGCTGGCCGATTGTTTCCCTGGAATAGACGGTAGGCCGGTTAGACCTGTTCAAGTCACGGTAGATCGTCGTCAAGACAGCAGTGAAATCGGTTACCTATTAGCTGGCGGAGAGAAGAGAATTACATTATGTTTTGCGCATGTCGATGGTGCAGTAGCTATCCGTTCTCAATTATTTGGATTTGAGACAGCTCCTCTCTGGTTCCATCCTGTATTTAGAGCCGATGCTGGAAGCATTGCCGATATTTATCGTCAAGGACTAGGAATAGGCGGGCCATCTGGATTAACGACCGTAAGTCAGCTGCTCAAGGAGCCATATCAAAGAACGGAAAGTTTCGGAATAATTGCCCTGCATGACAACGAAGCCTATCTATTCAGTTCCGCGGCCAATCATGACTCATACATGCTTAAGTATGAGGTGCAGATCAGTGATCCTATTACGCAAGCCGCACAATTTACGGCAGGATTTCGAATGGAGCGCGTATCGGGGGAAGGGACCTGGAATCTTCCGGATATGGAGTTCCGCGGGGAGAACAAACTCGAAGAAGGGCTCGTGAAAGCGGCTGGCGTTATAGCGGAAGCGATGGGAGCCAGGACTCATCGTAAACCTGCCTATCATTGGTGCTCGTGGTATTACTGGTATCATCGGTTTACTCATGAGCGCCTGCGTGAGTACCTGAATGCATTCTCGGCGATTCCTGATTTGCCACTGCAATCGATACAGATTGATGCGGGCTACTTCCCTTCCGCAGGAGATTGGTTGATTACGAATGAGATGTGGCCAGAAGGAATGGGGGCAGCGTTCGCTGACATTCAAAGGTATGGTTACGCGCCGGGGATATGGATCGGCCCGTACATGGTAGGCAATCGGAGTCAGCTCTACGGGCAGCATCCGGATTGGGTCCTGCACGATCTTGAGGATAAGCCGGTTGTCGAATGGCGCTGCTATAATGAGCCGAGAGCCTGGGGATACGCGGATGAAGAGTACTACGTTCTCGACACAAGCCATCCGGATGCGATGGCGTATATGCGCCATGTATTTCGGACTTTCAAAGAACAGGGTGTGCGGTTATTTAAAACCGATTTTATGCTCTGGGGATTGCAGGATAGCAGTAAAGTAAAGCGGCATACGCCAGGTCAAACATCCGTTCAGTATTTCCGTGAATTCATGCATGTAATCCGCGAGGAAATAGGTGAAGACAGTTATTGGCTGGGCTGTATTGCTCCCTTCTTGCCTTTTGTCGGATATGTCGATGCGATGAGGATAGCCGATGATGTTGGAGCGCAATGGAATGAGAATAGCTTTGGTCCGCGCAACATGATTCGTGAAATCGGCGGAAGTAACTATTTCAATCACGTATTCTGGCAAAACGATCCCGATGCCGTCATGCTTAGACATTTCCATATTCAATTGACCGATACTGAAATCGAGTCGCTGGCTCTGCTTCAGGCCGTATCTGGCGGGGCGGTGTATACGTCGGATCCGTTGCACGAGCTGTCACCGGAGCGGCTAGAGCTGTTCCAATTCCTTCAACCGAGAGGCGCGATGAAAGCGAAGCAGCCGCTTTTGGCCGGGCCGGGCAAGGAACTGGTGTTGACACATGTCTGGCCGGAAGAAGAGCGCGCCCTCCTGCTGTTCTTTAACCCGTCGGAGGAGCAGCTAACGGTGCAATATCAGCTTGAGAAACTAATCGACATGCCTGTTTGTTATATTCGGGAGGGGCGTTTTGGGATCAACTCGCAGCATCAGGTTCAAGATCTTGTTGTTACGATGCCGCCTCATGGCTGCAAGCTGATTTTTGCTTCAACACAAGCGTTATCGAATTCGCCAATTACGAATCTGTGGGAGTGGTTTAGCAAGGAAACGATGCGGTGCCCTTGAGCTTGAATTTGCGAAAGCCATATTAAAAAAGAGAAGGTCTAAAGGCAGAGTCTCCCGTCTACTAGATATTTTCTAGAACTGGGGCTCTGTTTAGGCATGTTCACGATGTCCCAGATGATCAACAAGAGGGGATGTTATACCCTATCGTTGACATTATTACAGGCTTTGATGCGAATATGTCGCAGATGGAGTTTTAAGCCCCATCTTCAATTTTATTTAGGTTCGCTATATAATATGTTTAGCGATAAAACATTCGAAGCGGGAGGGGAGAACGTGGAGGATAGCAACTTGAACGATTCTAAAAGGGGCAACCCGGACAGCAGAGTAACGCTAGAACATTTCGTCGGCCACATGCAACGCATTCAGCGTTACCTGCGCTCGGAGGCGTTCCATCGGAACCAGCCGGAGCTGACGCGCGTGCAATGGATGCTCCTCCGCCATCTGCGCTGCACGGAGGGAAGGACGATCGGGCAGCTCGCCGCCCATCTGGACGTGCGGGCGAGCACGATGTCCCAGATGATCGATAGGCTCGAGCTGATGAAGCACGTCGTGCGGGAGAACAGTCCCGAAGACGCGCGGGTAAAGCTCGTCAAGCTGACGCCGAGCGGCGAAGAGACCATTGCCGGCATGGAAGCGGCCTGGCTGGAATCGCTCGAGGAGCCGTTCGCCCATTTCAACGAAGACGAGAAGCGGCAGCTTGTGGCCCTGATGGAGAAGCTGTCGTCGCATCTGCCTAGGAAAGGAGACTAACTCCAATGCCTTACGGGCGCTACATTCGAAAATATTGGAAAAGCTTTCTTCTCGCGATCCTGTTCGTCACGATCGAAGCCGGCGCGGATCTGATGATGCCGACGCTGCTCGCGAACATCATCGACGAGGGAATCGCGGAGAAGGATATGAACCATGTCCTCCAAATGGGAGGGCTTATGCTGCTCATTACCGCAATGGGGGCGGTAGCGGCTTCCATCCGCAATGTTGTGGCGAGCCATGTCTCCCAGAAATTCGGAGCTGAGCTTCGCTCGGATCTGTTTGCCAAAATCCAGTCGTTGTCCTTCGACAGCATGAACCAATTCGACCGCGGATCGCTCATTACGCGACTGACGAACGACGTAACGCTCGTGCAGAACTTTCTAAACGGGATGATGCGCATTTTCGTAAAGGCTCCCATTATAGGGATAGGCGCGCTGATTATGGCGATCCGGCTCAATTGGAATTTGTCCATTATTCTGCTTGTTATTGTTCCCATCGTCATTGTATTGGTAGCGCTTAATATTCGAATCGGGTTCTCGAGGTTCATGAACGTGCAGAAGTCCTTGGACAAGGTGAACGCGACGGTGCGTGAATATTTATCCGGCGTCAGGGTCGTCAAGGCGTTCAACCGATTCGACTACGAGGAAGAGAGATTCGAGAAGTCGAACGAGGAGCAGCGCGCCCGCTCGACGAACGCGATGCGGGCGATGTCGATCTTTAATCCCGCGATTATGCTAACGGTCAACTTCGGTATCGTGACGGTTCTCTGGCTTGGCGGGCGGTGGTTGAATGCCGATCTGCTGCCGGTCGGGCATCTCGTGGCCTTCGTCAACTATATGACGCAAATTTTGTTCGCGCTCATGATGCTGACGATGGTATTCACGATGTTCATCAGGGCCAAAGCGTCCGCGCAGCGGATCGGCGAGGTATTCAAACAAGAGAACGGCATGACTTGGCGGGAAGAGGGGGAATGGGGAGGCGAAACGGGAGGGAGTGCGGGGGCCAAAGGTTCGATCGGTTCCATCGAGTTTCGGAACGTCACCTTCTCCTACGGCGGCGAACAAGGCAGCCCGGCGGTGGACGACGCGACTTTCGCATGCCGTCCCGGCGAGACGATCGGCATCGTCGGCTCCACCGGCTCGGGCAAGAGCAGTCTTGTGGAGCTGATTCCCCGCTTCTACGATGCGGACTCCGGCGAGATCCGGGTAGGCCATACGGATATCAGAGAGCTCGATCCGTCGGCGCTTCGGGAACGCATCGCCATCGTGCCGCAGCAAACCATGTTGTTCACGGGCTCCATTATGGACAACATCCGCTGGGGCAAGGAAGACGCGACGGACGAAGAAGTAGTAGAGGCCGCTAAGCTTGCCGAGGCGCATGAATTTATCCAGCGGCTGCCTGAAGGTTATCAATCCCTGTTAGGACAGCGCGGCGTTAATCTGTCCGGGGGGCAGAAGCAGCGGATATCCATCGCGAGAGCGCTGATCCGCAGACCGGACATTCTTATTCTCGACGATTGCACCAGCGCGGTCGATATGGTGACGGAGGCTCGCATCAAATCCGCGCTCAAGACTTATGCGCAAGGCATGACTTGCCTGCTCATCGCGCAGCGGATTACTTCCGTGATGGATACGGACAACATTATCGTCATGGATCAAGGGAAGATCGTGGATAAAGGAACGCATGATGAGCTCCTGGAACGCTGCCAGGTGTACCAAGAGATCTATCGTTCCCAGATCGGGAAGGAGCTGAAGACCGATGTCGTCTAGTTCGAGCGGAAGCCAAGGTCAAGGTGGCGCAAGCGAAGCCAAGGTGCCGCCGGCAATCCCAGGGATCGGTAGACCCGGCGCGGGCGGGGCAGGCCGGAAGCCGGTCAAGCCGAAGCAAATGCGAGCGACGATGCTTCGGCTCTGGCGTTACTTCGGCAGCGAGCGCAAGCGTCTTATTGTTATCTTCGCATTCGTCATTGCGACTTCTCTACTGGCTGTGGCGGCGCCTTATCTGATTGGATCCGCCATCGACGCCATGAGCGCGGCGGATGATGGCGGCATCGATTTCGGCCTGCTGGAAATCATTCTGCTTGTTTTAATTGCTGCATATGTCAGCGAAGGCGCGTTGTCTTTCCTCCAGAGCTGGCTGATGGCAGGGTTGTCCCAACGTGTGGTAAAGCAGCTGCGAGGCTCGCTGTTCGGCAAGCTGCAGAAGCTGCCTCTGCGGTTCTTCGATTCAAGATCCCACGGCGAGCTCATGAGCCGGGTGACGAACGATATCGACAACGTCAGCAATACGGTATCGCAATCGACGGTGCAGCTGATGTCGGGCTTCATCGGCATCGTCGGTTCGCTTGTCATGATGCTGGTTTTAAGCCCGCTGCTGACGCTCGCTACCCTGATCACGGTGCCGCTTGTCTACCTGCTTGCGAAATTCGTGACGAGCCGGACCGGCGTGCTGTTTAAGGAGCAGCAGGCGCAGTTGGGCAAGCTTAACGGCCATATCGAAGAGACGATCACGGGTTTGCAGGTCGTAAAGGCATTCAATCACGAGGCCAAGTCGATTCAGCAGTTCGAGGAAGTGAACGGCAAGCTGCTTCAGGTGTCGCTCAAAGCGCAGATCTGGTCGGGCTTCCTGATGCCGCTCCTCGGCGTAATTAACAATATCGGGATCGCCACCATCGCGATCGTCGGCGGCGTGATGGCCGTCAACGGACATCTTAGCGTTGGTCTGATCGCGAGCTTCGTGGGTTATTCCCGGCAGTTTGTCCGTCCGCTTAACGAGATGGCTCAAATCTACAATGTTCTGCTGTCAGGCGTAGCGGGCGCGGAGCGGGTGTTCGAGGTGCTGGACGAAAAGGAAGAGGAGCCCGATGCGCCTGGCGCTATCGTTCTGTCAAACCCGAAGGGGCATGTCGTATTCGAGAATGTCAACTTCGGTTATCGCCAGGATGTCCCTATCTTGAACAATGTCAGCTTCGATTCGCCAAAAGAGAGCAGCACGGCGTTGGTAGGGCCGACGGGAGCGGGCAAGACGACCATCGTTAATCTGCTTACGCGCTTTTACGATGTGACGGGCGGCCGCATTCTGATCGACGGCCGCGATATCCGGGACTACACGAGGGAAAGTCTGCGCCAATGCTTTGGCATCGTGCTGCAGGATACGTATCTGTTTTCCGGTACGATCCGGGACAATATTCTGTACGGAAAGCCGGATGCGACGGAGGAGGAAATGCTGCAGGCGTCGCGGATGGCCAATGCCGATGCCTTTATTCGGCGGCTTCCTCAAGGCTACGGTACGGAGCTGACCGAGAACGGCGGCAATCTGAGCCAGGGGCAGCGACAACTGCTCGCGATCGCCAGGGTCATCCTGGCTAAGCCGTCGATTCTCATCCTCGACGAAGCGACCAGCAGCATCGACACGCGGACGGAGCTGCATATTCAGGAAGCGCTGCTCAAGGTGATGAAGGGCCGGACGACGTTTATTATCGCGCACCGGCTTAATACGATCCGGGACGCCGATGCGATCATGGTCATTGACCGGGGCAAGCTTCAGGAGAAAGGGACGCATGACGCGCTGATGGAGCGGCGAGGCGTATATTACGGCATGTTTGACCAACAGTTCAAAAATGTTCAAACATAGTGAAAGTAATAATCCAAGACATGGGGAGAAGGTATGGGAGTGGAAGTGAAGTTTTGTTCAGCCTGCGGGAGCGCGATGGAATACAGGGAGATGGACGGTCATTCGCGACAAGCGTGTACGACATGCAGCTTCGTGCACTGGGGCAGCTATAGCATCGGCGTCGGGGCACTCGTGAAGAAGGACGACAAAATGCTGCTCGTCCGCCGCGCGCAAAATCCGGGCAAAGGTTTTTGGACCAATCCCGGCGGCTACATCGAGCAGTTGGAACCCATCGAGGAAACGATTGTGCGCGAGGTGATGGAGGAAAGCGGCATAGAGGCCGTCGTTACCGGCGTCGCTGCGTTGCGCGATCAGCCGAGGGACATTCACAACGTCTACATCGCGTTTGCCATGGACTATGTCGGCGGCGAGCCGCGGCCAGATAACTACGAGGTGGATGCCGCAGGTTTTTTTACGCTTGAGGAGATGGCGGAGATGAACGTCGCGCCGTTTACCAGATGGCTGGCCGATATCGCGTTCCGCGGTCAATCGGCGGGATTGCTTAAGGATGCGGCCCCCATCGTTCCGCTGAACGGCTACGGGTTGTTTCGGGTGTAGGAGAGTGGTAAGGGGGAAACCTTAGGGTAGCGGTTGTCGCTGGTTGATATGGCGAAATAGCGGCACTCCGTCCGTTCCGATGGTCACACTTATCTGAATAGATCGGCTAAGCCTTTAATGCTCACCATGTCGTCCATACTCAAACGCAAAGGACCGTCAGGATGATCTATCCTGACGGTTTTTCTCGACATTATAGAATTTATAAAATTCCGAGGTGGGTGTCTTCCACCTCGTTTTTGTGGTGAATCATAGACATGTCCTCTTCACGATTGATGAGGATCTTCGGGATGTGTTTTTGCTTCCTCGGTATGCTGGAGCAACCGCTGCGGGTGGAGACTAAGTCGATGGCATCGATTTAAAGCTCGCCGACTGGCTGCCTTTCAAGATTTAAGTCGGCGTTATCGCTCTAAAGCTCGCCGACTGGCTGCCTTTCAAGATTTAAGTCGGCGTCATCGCTCTAAAGCTCGCCGACCGGCTGCCTTTCAAGATTTAAGTCGGCGTCATCGCTCTAAAGCTCGCCGACCGGCTGCTTTTCAAGATTTACCACTTTTCGAGCATTCGAAAACCAAAATTCTATTTGGCGATTAGTCGTACCTCATGCTTCCGAAGCGGCTTTGCTTTGCAAAGCTGGAGGTCCCTCATCTCTGAAAGGCCTCGATAGAGGATTTCTCGCCGTTTATGAACGGGATGTTGTTGACTCGCGCGTGTTACGTTAGCGTTCTCCGCGATTTCGCCCGCAACAATCAAATCTCTTTGCGATGAAGATAAAGAAGTCCGCCCGCGACGAACAACACGAAGCTGCAGCCTACCGTCACGAGAATGTTCTCGAGGGGCAGATTAAAGGCACCGAAATTTTGCTCGCCGCCTTCTACAAGCATGCCGAGCGCCGGCTGCGCCCATGGATAAAACGGTCCATACTTGTCGGAGTTGATGATCAGTATGTTCGGAATCGTCATGGACACGTTGATGGCCAGCGGCGCGGCGAAGCTGCTCCAGCCGATGGAAGCCCACAGCTGCAAAGCGGCCAGAGGCAGGCACGCAATCCATCCCGTTAGGAGGGAGACGAGCGCCGATTGCCAGTCGATGCTGCCTGTAATTCCCTGTACGGCGGATGCCGCGAGAAGCGCGCCGATCATGATTAGCTGCACGGCGGCAAGCAAGGCAGCCACCATAATAAACTTGGCGCCGTACAAAGCGGTGCGCGATACCGGCAAACTAAGCGTTGCCTTCCATCCGCCTCCGTTATGCTCGTATCTGCACACGAAGGACGAGAAGATGCCTGTCAATATGGGCAACAGAAGCAAGGCATGGAGCATAAAGACAGTGGATTGCAGCAGATCGTATCGCGATGCTTCCGGTACGTCCGTCAAATTCGACATGGCGCCGATAAGCGCGGCCAGCAGCGGACTAATGGGGACGAGCAGCCAGATCAAGGAGCGGCTAAGCTTTAATCGTTCAGCGCCGAGCAGCCCCAGGAAAGAACGGAATCCCATCTCAGTTCACGTCCTTTCGATTGAAATGGACGGCAGCCGGCAGCAAAATCGCAAGTCCGATGATTAGTCCGGCCAGGACGAAGGTTTCGCCGTTTTCTGCCTTGTAGGAAGCAAGCGGCCAGTTGGTGGGCACCCACTCCGAGAGAGGGAACACCGAGATCAAGGCGGCAACGATTCCGATCGTAATCGGCAGAGACTGGTTGCGGTAAGTCACGCACATCCACAGCACCGGAGTCAGCAGCGTCCAGGATGCCAGATAGGGATAAGCCGCCAGCTTTATAGCATCGGTCACGGGGAAGTCCGCCGCATCGAAGCCGAGCAGCAGGCCGAGTCCGAAGGAGCCGAGTGCGAGCACGATGCTGGCAACGGCAAGCAGCAACGCGACAATGGCAAATTTGGAGCCGAACACCGCGTATCGCGAGATCGGCAGCGCGAGCAGCTGCTTCCACGCGCTTGTATGATGCTCGACATTGGCCAGCATAGAGCTCAGAATGGTAATGCCCATCAAAAGCGCGATGGGAACGAACATCAAAATATTGTCCAGCAGGCCGCCCCAGGGATCGCCGGCGTAGGCTTTTATCATATAATCGTAACGGAGACCGTAATTCAGCCCTTGCATCGCGATTAAGCCGACCGGGGCGAGGAAGGTCAGGAACCACAGTCCTTTGCCGTTGATCTTGAGCAGATCGGATCTTATCGCTTGAACGATCATAAGCTTCCATCCTCCCCGACGATTTCGAGGAACAGCTTCTCCAGCGTCTTGCGATCTTCTTCCACCCGATAGACGGCATGGCCGGATTGCACCAGTTCTTTGACGGCCAGGGCTACGGCGGCGTCTCCGGCGCTGCCGAGCGACAGCGTGGAGTCGCCCGCGCCGATCGCGGCTTCGATACCGCGGCTCGCCAGCACGCCCAAGGCGTCTTCGCGTTCCGAGACGCGGAGCGTGACGGCGCTTTGCGACTGCGTACGCAAGCTGTTGATCGTATCCTGGAACACCAGCTCCCCGCGGCGAATGATGCCGACGACGCTAGCCATTTGCTCCACTTCGCTCAACAGATGGCTGGAGATGAGCACGGTAATGCCGTATTGGCGCGGCATCTCCTTGATCAGCTCGCGAATTTCCAGTATGCCGGACGGGTCGAGGCCGTTGGTGGGCTCATCCAGGATGAGCAGCTCCGGGTTGCCGAGCAGAGCGCTCGCTATACCCAGGCGTTGCTTCATGCCGAGCGAATATCCTTTAACCGGGCGCTTTGCTTCCTTCGTCAATCCGACGATAGCGAGAACCTCATCGATTCGGCTCGCAGGCACGCCGATGATGCGGCGAATCGCCTCGAGATTTTGAACGGCGGTCAGATGTCCATAGTTCGACGGATATTCCACCAGCGAGCCGACCTTCCGTAGAATAGACAGCCGGTCCTTCTCCAGCGGTCGCCCGAAGATCCGAATAGACCCTCCGGATGGCTTGATCAGACCGAGCAGCATGCGGATCGTCGTTGTTTTGCCCGCGCCGTTCGGCCCCAGGAAACCGTATATTTCCCCTTTTGCGATTTGCAGATTCAGGTTGGATACCGCGTAGCGCCCCTTGTACCTCTTGCCGAGACCTCTTGTCTCGATTATCCATTCTTTCAAGTCGATCACCTCGAGATCCAGATTAACGTCTCAAGGTTAAGTCCCGTGTACATCGAAGGTTAAATTTCGTTTAAATGCGAGTTCAAATTGAACAACCTCTTTAAAAATAGCCGCGCCCGTCGTTCGTCTTTTCGTACAAATACACCCGCGTCCCTTCCTCCGAGCTTGCCGTTTCGCGGACAAGTCCCATGCTGTCGGCCAAATAATCCACGATGGCAAGTCCGACGCCCGCCCCTGTGGCAGAGGATTCGGAGTTCAGACCCCGGCCTTTGTCGGAGACGACGAGGCATGGCCGTCCGTGCCGCTTCTCCAACGCTAAGCCGATATAACCGCCATCCCGGGCATGGCGAACGACATTCTGGAATAAATTGTCCAGCATGCGCTGCAAGCCCGCGCGATCGCCTTGCCATATCAGCTGCTCATGGGGTAGCCGAACGTCGACCTCGAGACCTTCCCGTTCCCAGAGCGGATACCAGCTTGCGGCGGATTCTCTCGCCAGCCGGACGATGTCAACAGCCTCCAGGGTCAGCTTATAGCGCCCGCTGGTCATGAGCGTATAGGCAAGCAGGTTGTCAATAAGCTCGCCCAACCCTTCGGCCTTGCCTTGCATGACCGATACGGATTGCTGCCCCTTCGGACTAAGCGGCTCCTCGCGCAATTGGTAGAGATGCCCCTGCATAATCGTGAGCGGAGTGCGCAGATCATGCGACAAATTCGCGACGAGCGACTTGCGCAGCTGTTCTTCTTCGCTCTGGCGCTGCCGGCTGTCCCTGAGCTGGGCGACCATGCCGTTGAAGGAGTATTCCAGCGCTCCGATTTCGTCCCAGCGCTTGATCGCGACGGGTTCCGGGATGCCGTGCTCATCCTGCCGCGCCATAGCGGATTGCAGGCGAAGGAGCCGTCTGCGGATGTGGCGGAAGAACAAGAGCGACATGGCTACGAACACCGAGAACATGACAAAGACGAAGGCGATGTAATACGGCGTCCCGGAGCCGTTCGGATTGCCCGTGGAGATCGCTTCGCGCGGCATTCGGATCGTCATAAAGGAAGAACCGGCATTTTCCTTGCCGAGGAAAGCGATGACCGTATAGGGATCTTTCCCGATGCTTGCCTTCATAAACCGGATGGCCTCCTCCGGCGTCCATTGCGCCGGAATATCGAGCTGAGGCGGCAGTTGACTCCTTGTCGCGCCATTTGCGTCGACCCAGAACATGGAGGCTTCGGGATAGCGTCTTTTCAGCTCGATGAGAGCTTCGTCGATGGCCGCATCCGACTTGCCTTCCATATTGGCTGCATGCGCATGCCAATCCGACAAAAGACCAGACGTCCCGCCATACTTGGCGCCGCTCTCCATATCTGATTTCGAGCTCCACTGAACGATGGTGTAGGTGAGACTGGCAAGCGGGATAATGACGGGAATGAACAGGAATGCGGCCAGCACGATGATTAAATATTGTCCCTGCAGCGAGCCCGGCAGGAGACGCGACTTGCGTACGGGAGCTTGCGAATCGTTGCGTTTGTTCATGCCCGTACCCGATAACCCAGCCCGCGAATCGTCTCGACGACTTCGGGCGAAGCGGGGTCCTTCTCGATCTTCTCGCGCAAGTGCCGGATATGTACCATAAGCGTCTTATCCCCGTCCAGATAAGATTCGCCCCATACCGCCTCGTAGATTTGCTCCTTGGTCAGAATTTGCCCCAGATGGCGGAACAGAAACATGAAGATGTGGAACTGCTTGCCCCCGAGGGCGAGCTCTTCTCCGGTATCCGCATGCACGATCCGGTTTTCTGCCTCATAAACAAGCAGATGCTTTACCTTGGTCGGTTCGCTGGAGCGTCTTCCGCCGCGGCGGAGGAGCACTTCGATCCGGGCCGACAATTCGTCGGGATGGAATGGCTTGGTCACGTAATCATCCGCGAATTCAAGGCCTTGCAGCTTGTCATCGATGGACGTTCGAGCAGACAGCATCAGGATAGGCAGATCCGGATTCGCTTTCTTCAGTCTTTGTCCTATCGTGAAGCCGTCAAGACCGGGCAGCATGACGTCCAGCACGACCAAGCTGCAGCCCTCGGCTTCCCGCAAAGCCTCCTCGCCGCTTTTAAGCCATTTCACCTCGTATGATTTGGCCCGGAGCTGCTCCGTTACAAGCTCTCCTATTTCCGTGTCGTCCTCGATATAAAGCAACTTAATGGAGTTAGTAGTCAAGTCGATCGTCCCCTCGCACCCGTTTTTCGAAAATTATATACGAAGACTCCCTGCCGCGAAAGCCTGCCGGAAAGTCTGTTCAAGTAGCCGTACACAAATTGTGAAAATTTGTTATGATGTTGCTGATACCATTTGCTAGGGTGTTTCGTAATAGTTGGTTATGAGGTAATGATACGAGAAGGAGTGGATTCCATGTCATTGTTCAACCGCATGATGGCGAGCGTGGGAATTGGGGCGGCGAAGGTGGATACGCTGCTTGAGCGCACATCCTATAGTCCCGGCGACGAGGTGCGCGGTGTGGTACGCATTTATGGAGGTTCGGTCGATCAGCAGATCGAAGGCATTGATTTGTCCATCATGACTTATTACATCAAAGAAGTGAACGATAGCAAGTTGAAGCAGAACGTGGAGCTTGGCAAGGTACGCGTCTCTCCGCCTGTAACGGTGCGCGCGGGCGAAAACAGGGAAATCGGCTTCAGCTTCTACCTGGCTCCCAATACGCCGCTGTCCATCGGCAGATCGCCGGTGTGGATCAAGACGTCGGCGGATATTCGCTCCTCCGTTGATCCGACGGACAACGATTATATCGAAGTTGTGCCGACCCAGCCTATGCACATGGTTTTGCAGGCGATCGAATCGCTGGGCTTCAAGCTCCGCGAAGCGGAAACGGTCTACGCGCCTCGAATCGGAGACTCTTCTCCGTTCGTGCAAGAGTTCGAATGGGTGCCGTACGGCGGTGCTTATCGCGGACAGCTGGACGAGGTGGAGCTCGTGTTCCTGCGCAATCGAGGCAGCGAGCTGGAGCTGCTGCTGCAGATTGACCGTCGTGCAAAAAATCTGTTCGGTTTGTTCGCCGAAGCTATGGATACGGACGAAAGCTTCGTAAAGGTCGTGGTCAAAGAAGCCGATTTTGCGCAAGGACCGCAATACGTGGCTTCTCTTCTCAACAATGTGATATCGCGCTATTCTCATTAAGCTGCCGGGGCGAAGTAAGTAGAAAACGAAGTTAGTAGAAAGCGAAGTTAGTATAGGAGCTGTCTCAGGGTCGATGATGTACAATTACCATTCATCGATCCTATTGGACAGCTCTTTTGTGCTGCCAATCGGAGCTCCATAGTCGTTATTAACGCCTTTGGAATATCTTGCACGGTTACGCCCCATCCCGTCCCATGGTTCCCGACTCGTTGCAAGCATGTCGCCGAAATGGTTCAGGAGAGTTGGATAACTTTGCCGCCACAGTGTAAACAACGTAATGGAAAAAGGTCCGCGCAACCGCTGATTCGCGTTCATGCGAGCCCTTTTTTTCGCCAAAGTGCAACGACAGCCGTTTCATAGTGGAAGTGATCTGATCCGCCAAAGTGCGGCAACAGCCTGTCTACCAGTCTAAGTCGCCGCCAAACGTCCTTGATAGCGGCAAACCCGGTTGCGTCCGCCTCGCTTCGCTTCGTACAGGGCAGCATCTGCTTCCCTTAGGAGTGTCTCCAAACTTGCGGCGCTGTCCGCCGAGGAAGCGACGCCGAAGCTGGCGGTCACGGTGAGGCTTCCGTGTGCTGGGGTGTCCAGCGTATTGCCGGACAGGGCGATCCGCAGCCGCTCCGCGATCAAGTCCGCGCTCTCCGGCAACTCGCCATGAAGCGCTACGACGAATTCCTCGCCGCCATATCTCGCGAAAAGCATGTCCGGCTTCAGCTCGCGCTGGCAGACGGCGGCTGCGTGGCGCAGCACTTCATCGCCCGTCTCGTGACCGTACGAGTCGTTGAATGCTTTGAAGTTATCGATATCGAACAGGATGACGGAGGTCGGGCGTTCCCGCAAAGCGGACAGCTCGAGCTGTTCCTTGGCGCGAATGATGAACTGCGTTCGATTATAGATGCCAGTCAAGCCGTCGTAATAAGCCATATGACGAAGCTGCTCCTCAAGCCGCTTCTGTTCTGTAACATCGACCAGCATAAGCAGATCTCCGATCACATCGCCGCCCCGGCCACGGACGATCGATAATTTGGCCTGGTAAATCGAAAGGACGCCGCCGCTCTCCCACTGCAGCTCCTGTACCGTCTCATCTGCACCCGGCCGCTTAAGTCCATAGTGCGGCAAGCCGGTCAGATTTTCCCATATATCGACAAGCCTTTTGCCGAGCAAGCTTCTGCGGAGCGCGGGAATCATCCGGGAAGCCGCTTTATTATAATCGATCAGACGTCCCGACCGGTCGAGCACGATGACGCCTTCTCTCATACTCTCGAATATATTTTCCTTGGCTATGGGCACTATCATGAGGAGGCGCGTAGAGAGAATGGCCCATATATACAGGGCCGAGGTGATGCTGAGAATAAACGGTACGGGATCCGCGCCATATGGCGTAGCGCCGATCAGATAGAGGAAGGCTCCGATCATGGGCAAGCTCTGTCCGCAGAGCAAAGTGAGCAATTGGATACGGAAGGTTTTTTTGGTCTTGAACCACTGCCTGAGCAGCAGGATGGCGCCAGCGAACAGACAACCGAACGTATAGGCTCCATGTACGATATACCAGTCACCGATGACGATGTCGGCCATGGGCGTGGGCGTATCGGAACGGAGGTAAACATCCTTGTAGAAGAGATGATGACTTTCGTTCGTTGCGACGAGCAGGAACGTAATGGCCGGTATGATAAACATCGCGCGAGCTGTTCTTCTCGATATGTTCCAATCAATATAACGCATGATAAGGAGCAGTCCCACTACGGGCGTAAAGGCGATGCCGATATATTCCACGACGCCCCATCTCTTTATTTCTTCCAATGTATCGCTGGCAAGCTCGAAGGCGAAGGCGAAGATATAGACCGATTGCAGGGCTGTCCACCAGACTAGCAGCCGGGCTTCGGGGAATTCTCTTTTTTTGAAAAAGACGTATAGGCACAGGAAGGTATTAAGCACGCCCGAGGTCGTAATCAACGAGATGTACGGCGTCAAATCCAGCTGCATGAAGGAAGTCCTCCATTCGTGATCATTGTCTTTTTTATCGTATCACAGTTGACGCGTTCGACGAAACAAATAAAAGCGCAGTATTCGAGTCGGCATTTTTGAGAAAATCGCCAAATCCCCAATTTTCCTGCAAATTCCTGCATATTACTGTTGAACGTTGACAATCCGTGAAGTAAAATAGATAAAAGGTGTAAGTACAAGTTCAAATAGTCTATAAATCCCTTATTACTCATTGCCTAACGTCAGCCAGATCGACTAACCTTGCATAGTCTATGAGGCTGGCTTTTTTCATAGATTATGTTTTTTTAAATTATAGGAAAGTATATGCTTTCACTATACTTGACCTATAATTCTCGGAATGAAACGCGCTTCGCGATGGCGCAGCCGTTTCACCTTGTGATTTCATAGATGGATGGTTGGAAGCGAGGAACAAGATGGATAACGAGATTTGGCTGCGGCAATCGCAAAACAGGTGCAAGCTGCTCGGCATTAACCCCGAGGTCGTGCCGGCGTTCACGACTATACTGACAGAAGCGGAGCTCGCGAGCAAGCGCATGGAGTACGAGGAGATTTTGTCCGTCATTAATTTTTTTGTCAACAAGATGCTGGAGCTCATGAAGGGGCTGCCGCTGCTGATTCTCATCTCGGATGAGAACGGATGTATTCTGGAGATGGCCGGGGACGAGACGATCAAAACCATCGTCAGCCAGTCCGGCATCAAGATCGGACTTGTCTTCACGGAGAAAGAAGCAGGTACGAACAGTATAAACCTGGCACTGGATCATCGAGAGCCGTTCCAGTTGATCGGGAGGGATCATTACTTTCACTTTTTGGAAGAAAGTGCTTGTTATTCCGTACCGTTCCAACACACCGATGTCAGCAGCCTCTTAGGCACGATAACCATAATGACGACGATCGACCAGCATAATCCGTTCCTGCTGGCGATGTTGTGCACGGTGGTAGATTCCATCGAGCGCGAGCTCCTGCTCAAAAAGCAGAACAGAAGACTACATATTCTTAATCAAGTGGTTATCGAGACGACGAGAAACGGCATCATCATTACCGACCGCGAGGGCAAAATTACCGAATATAATCAGTTCGCCGAGTATATTACGGATCTAAAGAAGCAGGACGTGCTTCACAAGTCGATCGTCGAGCTTAAGATTAGCCAATACATTAACGAGGTTCTCCATTACGGCATTGTCTATGAGGATATGGAGATCAGCATTAAGCAGAAGAATCAAGACGAGCGGCTTGTCTGCCTGTTCGACGCCTTCCCGATCTATGACCAGAAGGGCCTGATTATGGGAGCCTTTGCTCAATTTCGCGATATCACGGAGAGATCCAAGGCCGAGAAGCAGATTAATCATCTCGCCTACCACGACGATTTGACCGGCTTGCCGAATCGCCGCTTCTTTACGCAGCATCTGACGAAGCTCCTGGACTCGCAAGAAGGCGAGCGCAGCCCGTTCGGCTTAATGTTCCTTGACCTCGACAGCTTTAAGAAAATTAATGATAATCTTGGTCATAACAACGGGGATGCCTTGCTGAAGCTGGTCGCTGGACGACTTAAAAATTGCTGCCGCAACTCCAAGCACTTCGTGGCCCGCATGGGCGGGGATGAATTCACGATCGTCGTGAAGGACATAAAAAGTCAGGAAGAGATTATCAAGGTAGCGGATGACATCATTAAGGCATTCGAGACGCCGTTCGAGATTGACGAATACGAATTCTACATTACGTCAAGTCTCGGCATTGCTTTCTATCCGCAGGATGGGACAGATGCGGAGACGCTGATGAAACGCGCGGATATCGCGATGTACCTGGCCAAGGACGGGGGCAAAAACAATTACGCGCTTTATAAAGCCGCAAAGAGCAGTATCGGCATGGAGCAGCTCACGTTGGAGAGCTCCATTCGGAAGGCCCTGCATAACAATGAGTTCGTTTTGCATTATCAGCCGCAGATCGAGCTGGAGACCGGGAATATTATCGGAACGGAGGCGCTGTTGCGCTGGAACCATCCTACGCTGGGACTCGTGTCGCCTTCCAAGTTTATCCCTATCGCCGAAGAGACGGGATTAATTGTGCCCATCGGAGAATGGGTGCTGCGAACCGCATGTCTTCAAAATCAGGCATGGATCGATCAAGGCGTATCGCCGATGAAAATTTCCGTTAATTTGTCGACAAGGCAATTTCTAAAGCGTGATCTGGTGGAGACCGTGCAGAAAATTCTGTTGGAAACGGGGCTCGATCCCTCGTTGCTGGAATTGGAAATTACGGAATCGATGACGATGGATGTTGATTTTGCGATCGAAGTGCTTGGAGATCTCAAAAAGCTGGGAATCCATGTGTGCATCGACGACTTCGGCACAGGCTACAGCAATCTTTATTACTTGAAGTTATTTTCGATTGACAGGCTTAAGATCGACCAGTCGTTCGTAAGGGATATTATGACGGATTCCATCGACGCCGACATTGTGTCTACTATCATCGCCATGGCCTACAACTTGGGAATTGACGTCATCGCGGAGGGCGTGGAGACCGAGGATCAATTAAATTATTTAAAGCGGCTGAGATGCCGCGAGGTGCAAGGATATTACTTCCACCGGCCGCTGCCTGCCGAGCAAATGGAAGGTATTTTGAAACCGTATGGCCATTACGAGTATTAGATGAAGGAGACCAAATGAAAAAAAAGGTATATTCGATCATAGTAGAACATTTCAAGCGCTGGGGTGTAAAGCATGTATTCGGCATCCCGGGCAAATCGATATCCCCGCTCATGCTGGAGCTGGACAGTCAGGAAATTCAATATGTGCTGGGCCGTCATGAAACGGGCTGCGGCTTCGAGGCTTCGGGTTACGCTCTTGCGAGCGGCTCGTTAGGCGTAGCCATCGCAACATCGGGACCCGGCGGCACCAATATGATTACTTCCGCCGGGCAGGCCAAGGAATTCGGGGTTCCCGTGCTGTTTATTACCGGACAACCTTCCATGCAGGATACAGGCAAGGCGCTCAGTCAGGATTCCAGCCAATTCGGCATGGATCTTGTAAAGATGTTCGAGCCGGTTACACTGTTTAGCGCAAGGGTCGAACGCGGGGATCTGCTCCCGTTATATCTAAGACATGCTATCGAAAGAGCCTATCATGGGGAGAAGGGGCCAGTACATCTCTGCATCCCGTTTGATGTATTAATGGAAGAGATCGAGGACTTCCAGGTTATGATGCCGGACTACGCATCGCCGGTGATCGCCCGAAGCGTTGATCGGGCGGTCGCGATGCTGGACGAGGCAGCTCGTCCCGTGTTGTTCCTCGGCAAAGGCGCAGTTACGGCGGAAGCGTTCGAGGAGATTCGGATCATCGCCGAACATTGGCGTATTCCCGTCGTTACCGCGCCAGGAGGCAAGAGCGCATTCCCGACAACCCATCCCTTGTACCATGGAGGTTATGGGCTGGGCGGGTCGCCAACCGCGATGGACTATATGGTATCCGGAATCGATCTGATGATCGTCATCGGCAGCAAGCTGTGCGACATGCAGTTGTCTGGTTTTACGGAAGAGATGAAGCCAAAGCATATGCTGCAATTCGAATATGATCTGACGTTCGCGGGCAAGTCGGTGGATGTATATACGGAGATCGTGCTTGGCGACTTAAAGGCCAACCTGAGTCAAGTCATACATACGGCCGGCGCCAAAGGCCGACCGGACGATTACAAATTGAAGCCGCTGCCCGGCTATGATCCGGAGCGTTACCAGCGCGTCCCGATGGAAGCAGGGGAATCGTTCCGCGCGCTGCGTGCTTCGTTGCCCGAGGATGCGATTATGTTCGGAGATGCGGGCAGCCACTCCTTTTATGCCGTGCAGCATCTGGATATGCCTTGCACGGGTACCTTCTACTTCGATGAAGTATTTATTGCAATGGGCGCCGCAATCGGTTATTCCATAGGCGCGAAGCTTGCGAAGCCGGATAAGCCAGTCGTCTGTATTACCGGCGACGGCTGCATCCTGATGCAGGGAACCGAAATATCGACGGCGGTCAGCCATGGCGTACCCGTTATCTTTTTTGTTTTGAACAACGGCCGACTGGACATGGTGGATAAGGGGATGTCCTACAATACGGGCCGCTCCGTAGGCGCTGTATACGAGCATCCCCTCGATGTCAGCGGATTCGCGATGTCGATGGGAGCAGCGGCTTATCGCTGCCACCACCCGAGAGATATCCGTGAAGCCGTTCAGGCGGCGCTAACCGCGAACGGACCGACCGTGATCGAAGTGATGGTCGATCCGCTGGAAATCCCGCCGATCTTGACGCGGCTGTTGTCGATGGCCTAATTTCGGCTGTAATCGGCCGACATATAGATGGATGCGCGAATGTATGCAGGGTTTCGCGTATCACATGATGCAAGTTTTTATTTAAGGATAGGTAAGGGGGAGTACGATGAATTCGGAGGCGTATGACAAAGGAATCGAGACGCTGAGCAAGATGGTTGGCCCGGAGATGCTGCAAGCAACGGTTGAGAAAGTGAAGAAATTTAGTCCGGATTTCGCGAATATGATCGTATCTTTCCCGTATGGCATGATTTATTCCAGGCCGGGCCTCGATCACAAGCAGAGGTCGCTCGTCGCGATCTCCGCTTTGATCGCATCCGGTTCCGATGCGCAATTGGACTTCCACATTCACGGTGGACTTAACGCAGGGCTCACGCCCGATGAAATTATAGAGGCCATTATGAATTGTTTGCCATATGCGGGATTCCCAAAGTCGATCAGCGCCTTGTTCGTGACCATGCGCATATTCGAGGAGCTCGGCATCAAGCCAGGCGAGAGCGAAATCGTTGACTGAGGATCGTCCAGTCGATTCGATATTGGAAATTTATTTTAAAAAATATTATTTGGAATAATTATGACTGCCGCATCTGTGATGCGGCAGCTTTTTTTCAAAATAAGATAATATTTCAAATGAGGATAATGAACGGAGTTACACTTATAAAAAAGGGACCGGTCCTGAAGCTAACGGACTCACGAGACATTAATAGCCTGTTTTGCTTAAGTTTCATATTCTAACGGACAGGAGCGCCGTTATATGGCCAAATTATAGCAAAATGCCGCTCGGATGGTGCAAATAGAGGCGCGTGTGTCCGTTAGATTTTAGAAACATCATTTATTCGAAAAATAGTGACGCTCCTGTCCGTTAGCAGTACAACCTTGTGGCTCAGCTCAATAAAGCGGATAAATCCGCTATAATAGTCCGAGCGCCCCCGGCACAGCCGAATAAAGCGGATAAATCCGCTATAATAGTCCGAGCGCCCCCGGCACAGCCGAATAAAGCGGATAAATCCGCTATAATAGTCCGAGCGCCCCCGGCACAGCCGAATAAAGCGGATAAATCCGCTATAATAGTCCGAGCGCCCCCGGCACAGCCGAATAAAGCGGATAAATCCGCTATAATAGTCCGAGCGCCCCCGGCACAGCCGAATAAAGCGGATAAATCCGCTATAATAGTCCGAGCGCCCCCGGCACAGCCGAATAAAGCGGATAAATCCGCTATAATAGTCCGAGCGCCCCCGGCACAGCCGAATAAAGCGGATAAATCCGCTATAATAGTCCGAGCGCCCCCGGCACAGCCGAATAAAGCGGATAAATCCGCTATAATAGTCCGAGCGCCCCCGGCACAGCCGAATAAAGCGGATAAATCCGCTATAATAGTCCGAGCGCCCCCGGCACAGCCGAATAAAGCGGATAAATCCGCTATAATAGTCCGAGCGCCCCCGGCACAGCCGAATAAAGCGGATAAATCCGCTATAATAGTCCGAGCGCCCCCGGCACAGCCGAATAAAGCGGATAAATCCGCTATAATAGTCCGAGCGCCCCCGGCTCAGCTCAATAAAGCGGATAAATCCGCTATAATAGTCCGAGCGCCCTCGGCACAGCCGAATAAAGCGGATATATCCGCTATCATAGTCCATTCGCTCCACGCTCGCTGGGTTGTGTTAACCGAAGCGAATAAGGACTTTTTTAATTCGAAAATGTCGAAAATCGACAAAATAGCGCCTCTGCTGTCTATCATAGGTTGTTAGGAGAGGCGTACTTGCATACATTAACTTCCAATCACTCGCAAGGGTGATTTTGTTGTGATTTAGAAAACTATGCATGGCTTCAAACGGAGGATAAAGGAGCTGCATCTGCATAAGTAGAACCGATTGGGAGTCAAACGGATAACCGCGATACAAACGGAAGCCAACGAAAGAACGAAAGAACGAAAGAACGAAAGAACGAAAGAACGAAAGAACCAACGAAAGAGTTGACATCAAAATTATAGATATGGTATATAAAAGGAGGGATTAGCACTCCTGATGAATGAGTGCTAACACGAAGTGTCGGACAAGCCGACTACGGAGCCCGATTACATAGTTCCACTATTGAGAGGAGAGCGCATTCATGGTTATGAAGCAATTCCAGGCGGAATCCAAACGACTGCTGGAGATGATGATTAATTCGATTTATACGCAAAAGGAGATTTTCTTGCGGGAGCTGATCTCAAACGCGAGTGATGCCATCGACAAAATTTATTACAAAGCGTTGACGGACGACAGCCTTGTTTTCAATAAAGAAGATTATTTCATTAAAGTGACGGCAGATAAGTCCGCTCGTACGTTGACTCTGACGGATACCGGCATCGGCATGACGCAGGAGGAGCTCGAGAATAACCTCGGCGTTATCGCGAAGAGCGGATCGCTGGCGTTTAAGCAGCAGAACGAAGCAAAGGATGGCCATAACATTATCGGTCAGTTCGGCGTAGGCTTCTACTCCGCATTTATGGTGGCCGACGAAGTAAAAGTAACGACAAGGGCGCTTGGCAGCGACCAGGCATACCAATGGGTCTCCGAAGGCGCCGACGGTTATGTGATTACGCCAGCTGAGAAAGCTTCAGTCGGTACCGAAATCGTGCTTCGCATCAAGGAGAATACGGAGGACGAGCAATACGACGAGTTCCTGGAGCAGTATCGTCTGCGCGCGATTATTAAAAAATATTCCGACTTTATCCGTTATCCGATCAAGATGGATATGACAAGCCAGCGTCCGAAGGAAGGCAGCGAGGGCGAGTTCGAGGAAACGATTGAAGAGCAAACGCTCAACAGCATGGTGCCGATCTGGCGCCGGAACAAAAACGAGCTGACGGACGAGGATTACGCCGCATTTTATGCGGAGAAACGTTACGGCTTCGACAAGCCGCTTAAGCATGTTCACATCAGCGCCGACGGAGCCGTCGTGTACAACGCGATTCTGTACATTCCGGAGAACGCGCCGTTCGATTATTACACGAAGGAATATGCCAAAGGGCTTGAGCTGTACTCCAATGGCGTTCTGATCATGGACAAATGCGCCGATCTGCTGCCGGATTACTTCAGCTTCGTTAAGGGGATGGTCGACTCCGAGGACCTGTCGCTCAACATCTCCCGCGAGCTGCTGCAGCATGACCGCCAGTTGAAGCTGATCGCGAAGAACATCAAGAACAAAATCAAAAGCCTGCTTCAAGGGATGCAGAAGGATGATCGCGACAACTACGAGAAGTTCTACAAAGCGTTCGGCCGTCAGCTGAAGTTCGGCGTTTACAACGATTACGGTATGAACAAAGCCGATCTGCAAGAGCTGCTGCTATTCCACTCCTCCAAGGAGAACAAGCTGGTCAGCCTTGAAGAATACGTATCCCGCATGCCGGAGGAT
This sequence comes from Paenibacillus sp. MY03, assembly GCF_002165585.1. NCBI lineage: Bacteria > Bacillati > Bacillota > Bacilli > Caryophanales > Paenibacillaceae > Paenibacillus > Paenibacillus sp. MY03. The sequence goes on from NZ_MXQD01000001.1 coordinate 232,907, forward strand.
CAGAAGTACATCTATTACGCGGCCGGCGAATCGATCGCGCGGATCGAAAAGCTCCCGCAAATCGAAGTCGTGCTGGAGAAAGGTTACGAAATTCTGTATCTGACGGACGACATCGACGAGTTCGCGATCAAAATGATCATGAACTTCAAGGAGAAAGAGTTCCGCTCCATCTCCAGCGGCGATCTTGGTTTCGAGCAGGACGAAAAGGATAAGGAGTCCGAAAAGGAAGCGGACACGAACAAGGAATTGTTCGACAGCATGCAAGAGCTGCTCTCCGGCAAAGTGAAGTCCGTCAAAGCTTCCAAACGTTTGAGAAGTCATCCCGTTTGCCTCTCCGCTGAAGGAGAGCTCTCCATTGAGATGGAGAAAATCCTTAAAGCGATGCCGGACAGCGGCGACGTGAAAGCGGACAAGGTTCTGGAAATTAATGTTAACCACGACGTATTCCAATCGCTTAAGAACGCACACGGCTCTGACAAAGAGAAGTTTAATTTGTATACGCAGCTGCTGTACAACCAAGCTCTGTTGATCGAAGGACTTCCACTCCAGGATCCAGTGGAATTTACGAACGATATTTGTAAAGTGATGGTGTAACATCGCGGAGACTCGCACTAACATCATAAATAGGGCTCGCTTGAAGCATCGAAGGCACTAAAGCGGGTCCACAAAACAAAAAGAGCTCATTTTCTACGAAACTAAAGTAGGAGATGAGCTCTTTTCTCGAAGAAGCAGCATATGCCGAAAAGACCATTTCCCCGGCAATAATTGTCGTTAGGCGGCGCTGCGCTTAGCTGCAGGAATCGGCTTTCTGTTGCCAATTCGCAGTTGCACGATCATCATCACGATGGCGATGGCGGCGAGTCCCGCGAAGGCGAGCGCGAAGCCGCCGGTTGCGTCATGCGTCCAGCCGACAAGAATCGGTCCCATCGCGCCGATCACATATCCGCCGGATTGGTTTAAGGCAGACCAGGAGCTCGCGGATTCCGCGTCGGAGGTTTCCTCGATCGGCAGCATCAGCGCGATCGGGAACAGTCCCCCGGCGCCAAGACCAAGCAAGATCGTGGAGAACCAAGGGTTGCCGGACATAGCGAGCGTAGCCAAACCAATCAGCTCCAGCGATCCGCAGGCGAGCAGCCATACCAGCCTTCGCGGGAACCGGGACATGAGGAACGGAATAAGCAGGCTGACCGGTATTTGGATGAACGTAAACAAGGTCAACATGGCTCCCGCGAAACCGGCGTCGTAACCCATGCTTTCCACGGTGGGGGCCAGCCATGCAGTGATGGAATAAAATTCGAAGGCCATCAGGCCAAAATAGAGCGTGAGCAGCCACGCGCGTTTATTGCGTATTGGCAGCTTAATGCTGCCAGACGATGATGGCTGGGATACGAGGCCAATACGATTCTTCCTGGTCAGATAGATCCATAAAGGCAGAGCGATGAAAGCAAATAAAGCCCATATTGCGGCAGACGATTGCCAGGACCCTTCGAAAGCGGTTTGCAAAGGTACGGAAAGTCCGGCGCTGACTGCGGCGCCAACGACGAGCGCCATGGAATAGATGCCGACGATGGAGGAAGCTTTGTCGGCGAAGTTTTTTTTGATAAAGCCGGATAGAAGCGGACCGGCAACCGCGATTCCGATGCCCGCAGCAAACGCGCTGGCAAGCAGGATGCCGGACGAAAAGGCAAAGTAGCGGGCGGCCGTGGCGATTCCGATGAGCGTCACCGCGATCATGATCGTGCGCTCCAATCCCCACTTCCGGCTCCAGATAACGGCGGTTGGCGCGAACAAGCCCATGCACAGAACCGGAATGGAGGTGAGCAAGCTTGCGATCGTGCCGCTAATGCCAAGCGCTTGCCGAATCGTCTCCAGCATGGGAGCGAGGGAGGTAATGGCTGGCCTCAAATTAAGGGAAGCGAGAAATAACGCTAGAAGAAGCAATGTTGTTTTGCGCATGATGGCGGTCCTCCTGTATTCATTCATTGTGGAATATGATCTAGTGTATTGCGATAGGACCGATTAATCAATACAATGAAAACTATGATGATGATAAGTTTTGACAATGATCGAGGGGGATGACGATGGAGTTTCGTCAGCTGGAATATTTCCTGGCGGTCTGCGAGGAATTGCACGTGACGAAAGCGGCGGAGAAGCTGGGCGTATCCCAGCCGACGCTAAGCTTGCAAATCCGCGCCTTGGAAAATGAATTCGGGGTAACGTTATTCGATCGGATCGGCAAACGAATCGCCCTCACCGAAGCGGGGAGAATGCTGAGAGAGCAGGGCGGAGACATCTTGCGAAGGATGCAATATGCAAGAGACTCCATCCACGATCTGAGAAGTTTTCGGCTGGGAACGGTATCCGTCGGCGTCCTGCCTTCGGATTTGGATTACCGGATCACCCAGCTCCTGATCGAATATTATCAAGAGTACCCTCAAGTCAAGCTTAGCATAACGCCATCGATTGAAATCGAGCAGCTTGTCCTGACCGGACAGGCGGATATCGGCGTCGGGCTTATGCCCGTGAAGGATGAGCGGCTCGTAACGATTCCGGTTTGTACGGAGGAATACGGATTAGTGGTATCGGAGCATCATCCATTGGCAGATCGCCATTCGATTGCTTTTGCGGAGCTGGAGGAGGTCGGCATGGTAATGTACCCGATCGGCGCGATTGGAAGAACGCTCGTAGACGTGACCTTTAAGTCGCACGGCTTCGTCATGAAAACGATTATGGAGACGGGTTCGGTCACATCCATCCTGCAGCTTGTAAAAGCCAATATCGGCGCGACCGTGCAGCCCATTGCCCTGATCGAAAGCATAAACGATCCCGCGTTCCGGTGTATAAAGATCGAAGGCGGAGCGCCTGAGAGGCATCTCTGCGTCATCTATCAATCGGACCGTTATTTAGGTCAAGCGGCCAAATTGTTCATTCAGAAAACGATTGCTTATTTTGGTGGTCCAAAAGAGTGAGAGCTATTGAATCGGGGTTTTTGGCTTGTTATAATGGTTCGCAAAAATAGCTAAGAAATCGAGGCGGGCAGTAATGACGGACAATAAATATTGGGTGCCAGCAATCGAGAGAGCAGATCGTGTGCTGCGACTCGTGGCGGAGCATCCGGGCAAGCTGCGGCTTATGGAGTTATCCAAACGAACAGACATTAATAAGAGTTCGATGTTTTCTGTGCTTAACACGCTCGAGAAATTAAATTGGATTCGTAAAGACAAAGACGATACGTATTGGCTGGGCACAGCGATGGGTGCATTCGTGAGCGGATACGTTCAATATCATGATCTAATCGACGTCTTTCATATAGAAGCGGCGTTAACGAAAACCGTCATCGAGGAGACGGTACAACTGGCGGAGCTTGCAGGCACAGAGGTTCTGTATTTGGCCAAAGAAGAGTATCCCGGTCCCGTTAAGCTGATGTCCGAGCCGGGCATGCGGTTGCCGGCACACTCGACGGCGCTGGGCAAAGTGCTTTTAGCCGCAAGATCTCCCGGGCAGGTAGCGGAGCTGTATAGCGCCTATGCCTGGCAACAAAAAATGACTCCGAATACGATCGCCGATCTCGACACGTTGGAGAAGGCTCTGGCAATCGTAAGAGAACAAAGGTACGCCGAGGATTTGGAGGAAGCGGTACAAGGTTTCTGCTGCGTCGCTGTTCCGATTACACGAGGCGGACAAGTGGTTTCTGCCGTCAGTTGTTCGATGCTCAAGCATCGGTGGGAGACTAAAGGGGCCAAAGTGCTTAAAGAACTTAAGCAATTATCGGCTAGATTATCGTTTTGACAGTAGACCCATATAGACGGGCGTTTTAGGCCTTTGCCCGGATGCGGCTAAAGTACGCGTTAGCCCGGTAGCGGATAAACCTGCATCAGCAGGCGTTTGCCCGTTGCCTCAAAGGCTGAGGGTAGGGATTCTTGGATTGCGAAGGCAGAAGGTCATTCGCGCAAAAGGAAGCGGCAAGCATGATCAATAGGTTATAAACGGCATTAGCGCGGCGAGCACGGCGAGCACGGCGTTCAAATTGATCTTTGCGGTTGGCGTCGTCAAGAGTCGGACAGGCGCTATGCAAGCAAGCAAAGAACGCCCATTGCTCCAGTTGCATTGCTTCAATTGCGAGGGACGGAAATGAGGGGGCTTATTTGAGGAATTCTGCCCTTATTTTAATGCCTAATGGAACTGAGGGCCGTTATTCGCCTGTTTTACTGGTGATTCCATTTAAATTGAAAGCAATAAAGGCGCTCAGTTCCGCTATGGATCAAAAAGCCCTCTTTTCCGACGAATAACGTCTCTCAGTTCCACAAGCTTCCACCGGCTTTCCAAGTTCCTCTGCGAATAATAATGTCTCTCATTTCCCCAAGCTCTTATTCTGGTCTTTCACAGTCCTCTGACGGCCCCAGCAGTCCTCCCATATTCAATTGATACGTTCGAAATCTTATGTTTCCGCCAACGACTGTTATTTGTTGCCCCTCGACTAAACGATGAAGCAACATTCGCGCATAACGGTCAGTAATTCGAAGATGTTCGGCGAGTTCATTCGGTGTAAACGGCCTGAGCTTCCGTCGCGCGAATCGTACCGTTTCCGCTTCCAGGCCATTTAACCCGGCATCCACATTGATTGATAGGAACTTGCCAACGAACGATAATAGTAACTGCTTGCAAAACTCTGGTTCATCACGGATAGATAAATATGCGACCGGCAAATAGACCCAATCATCGAGCGATAACAAACTTTGTCGTTGACATAAGTCTTTAAATCGACGTGTATCCAAATCTCTGGCGTGGGATCGATAATCCTGTATTTCAATACTGCCCTTGGCACCGCTCCGCAAAAAGGCAAAGTCAAGATAACGGTAGCCGTTATTAAAATCACGGACCTCCCATTCGGGATATAAATGATCGAAATTACCGACAACGGGATACCAGATCAGCCGGAGCATCTCAAAGGATCCATGACTGAGTCCTTTCTGTAATAATTCTTTTCTACGATGGTTTTTCTCCTGATAAATCTGCTTCTGCAACCATAATTCGTATTCTTTTTTAAACACAAACCCATCCTCCCACTATTAAGTGACGTATTCTCCCGTTTTCTCGCTTAAACATAAAAATGCCGCTTCGATACACTTAAGTATCAAAGCGGCATGTGCTTCACGACCGTTGGCCTTAGTATAGCATTGACATTTGTTCAGATTCAAGAGAGAGACTTATACGGAGAGGGTCTTATAGGGATTCGCTCAACCTACTGATCTACGAGGCAGCCGTTTGGAACGGCTTCTTTTTTATTGTGGAATCGGAATGACTGTGTTACTATTTTATTATATAAAACAAGGTTTATTATAATAAACAAAAAGGAGATGAGAAGGTTATCATGAGCATAATGGGACATCGATTGCAGCATAAAACGGCGTTGATTACAGGTGCGGGATCCGGGATCGGCAAGTGTTCCGCAATCGCCTTTGCCATGCAAGGCGCGACGGTCATTGTTAACGATCTGGATGAAGGCAAGGGAGAAGAGACGGTTGAGGAGATTCGGGCCGCCGGAGGCTCGGCATCGTTGATCGTTGCGGACGTGACGGATCCGTCCTCGGTAGAAACGATGGTCGAACAAGCGATCGAGCGTCACGGCCAAATCGACGTGTTGTTTAATAATGCGGGCATTAGCGGAGTGGGCGCCCTGCACGAAGTGGAGCCGGATGCCTGGGACCGAGTCATGAGAGTCAACATAAGAGGCGTATATCTCCCGAGCAAGTATGTACTACCCTCCATGATGCAGCGCAGGTCCGGAGTCATTATCAATATGTCTTCTTGCGTGGCGGAGATTGGACTGGCAAAACGCGCTTCTTATTCGGCAACCAAAGGGGCGGTGCTGGCGCTAACGAAATCGATGCAAGTGGATTATGCGTCTTATGGCATCCGCGTTAACGCTTTGCTTCCGGGCACGATTTTGACACCATTTGTCGAGAATTACCTCAAGCAATCGTATGACGATCCCGAAGCGGCTATTGAGTCTCTCAAAAAACGTCAATTAAGCGGCGAGATGGGGCGGCCCGAGGATGTGGCGCACGCAGCAGTATTCCTGGCCTCCGAGGAGTCAAAGTTTATGATGGGTTCGCCGCTTTATATCGACGGCGGTGCCGTATTTGGCAAAGATGCTTAGCGATAGCAAAACACAATCACAACTTGACAAGGGAGCGAATGGATAATGAAACTGTTAACCTTTTTCGAGGATCAGACGTATAAGCTTGGCGTACATAGCGGGGAAGGAGAGGGAATATTGGACATAGCCGCGGCACTGGGCAACGTATCAGGCACGGACGTAGAAGACGGAGTACCTGTCACGCTGCAGGCGGTTATCGAAGGCGGTGCGAATGCAATGGATAAGCTTCGGACCTTTGTCGAGATTGCTCTCCGCGCGGACAACCGTTTTGCTTATATTCGCCCGGAGTCGACCCTTACGCTTGGACCTTGCGTAACGCATCCTAACAAAATGATTTGCGTCGGACTCAATTACCGCAAACACGCGGAGGAAACAGGCGCAGAGATTCCGACTTATCCCGTCCTTTTTAATAAATTCAGCAATACGCTGGCAAGTCAAGGAGATGAGATTCCGCTGCCGAAGGTATCAAGCGAGGTCGACTACGAGGCGGAGCTGGTAATCGTGATTGGCAAACAGGCCAAAAACGTGGCCAAGGAAGACGCGTTGTCCTATGTGCTTGGTTATTGCAACGTCAACGATCTGTCCGCCAGGGATCTGCAGTTCCGTACGTCGCAATGGCTGACGGGTAAATCCTGTGACAAATTTTCGCCGCTCGGTCCTTATCTGGTAACGGCGGACGAAGTCGGCGATCCTAATCAGTTGGAGATCAAATGCATCGTTAACGGAGAGGTTCGCCAAGCCTCCAACACTTCAGACATGATTTTTTATTGCGATGAGATTGTCAGTTATATCTCGCAGCTTATGACACTGGTGCCAGGGGATGTCATCTTGACGGGTACGCCTGAAGGTGTTGTGCTTGGCAAGCCAGTCGATGAGCGGGTTTATTTGCAGCCAGGCGACGTCGTGACGATCGAGATCGAAAAGCTGGGTTCGCTAACGAATACAATGGTAGCTGAAATCGAGCAATGATCGCGGCGCCTGTAATCCGAGAAAATCGGGTTACATTCTGAAGGGAAGCGCCAATGCGAGCTGCACCCCGAGAAAATCGGGGTGCAGCTTCACTTTGTGGCGGAAATGATGAGGAACATCGGTCGACGCAGCTCGTCCCGCATGCCGGGGATGTCCAGCTTATCCTCTGCCGGCTTCGGTTCCGCGACAGCCGTCACGACGAAGCCGGCTTGGATGACCGCGTTTATATAAGTTGCCAGAGTCCGGTGGTATTTCACGACGTTATCGGTCAGGAACGAGGTGACACGTTGTCCTTCCGACTGATAGTTATCCAGCGGCCAATACAGCGCCTTGCCATCCTCTCCATACACCCAGCTTTGCTCTGAACGGGCGGTGAAGACGGGATGTTCGACGGAGAAGAGGAACGTCCCTCCAGGTTTCATGCAATTGTAGATTTTCTCGCAGATTGCTCCAAAGTCCTCTACGTAATGAAAAGCCAGAGAGCTGATGACAACGTCGAAGCGATCTGGCGGGAACACGATATCCTCGACAGGCAGCCTCATATATTGTATGCCTGTTCCTTGGGCCAACGTTGAAGCCTTCTCCAGCATTTTCGCCGAAATATCAAGGCCGGTTACGTCGTTTGCGCCTTGCTCATGCGCGTACAAGCAATGCCAACCATAGCCGCAGCCCAGATCCAGCACGCTTCGGTCACGAAGCTCGGGAATTAGCGTTCGCAACACATGCCATTCTCCGGCGCCCTCCAAACCTTTCAAAGACCGCTCCATCTTGCCATAGGCATCAAAAAATTCCGCTTCGTCGTATTTGTTTTGTTTCATTAATATGGCCTCCTTCATTACTAATGGGAAGTTCGAGACATGCTAGAGAATGGATTTGAGCGACGGCGAATGTTCCTGCAGCTTAAACTCCGGCACCGGCTCAAGCCTAGCCAATCATATGCGATTTTCTGTATTCGGACGGCGTGCATTTCATACGGCTCCGGAACACCTTTACGAAGTAGCTGATATGATCGAAGCCGACGTCCATGGCGACAGCCGCGATCTTGGCGTCAGGCTGGAGCAGCAGCTCGGCCGCCTTTTTGATTCGGTAGCCGTTCAAGTATTCGACGGGAGTTTGATGGGTCATGCTTTTGAAGAAGCGGCTGAACTGACCTTCGCTCATCGGAATCTGCTCGGCCAGCTCGGCGATTCGGATCGGTCGGCCGAAATGTTCCTGCATATAGCCGATGACGGCCTTGAGCCGTTCCAGCTTAATTTGAAGTTGTGCGTTGCCCCCGTGGTCGCTTCGGCTAACGAGCTGCTCCGAGGATGCGAATTGGTGCAGCATCAAATATAACAGCCCTTTCGCCGCGGCTTCGTATCCCGTCTGCTGTCTCTCGCTTGCGTCGATCAAGCCGGACAAGTAACCCAGTGCGGCATCGCTCCAGTCCGTCCCCGGCTTCAGATGGCGTGGGAAGGTGCGGGACTTGTCCCGCAGCGGAACGACGTAACGCTCCTGCACGGCATCGATCGCCGCGCTCGCCAACAGCTCCGTATCGAAGACGACTGCGCAATACGAGCACGGGGAATCCCCAAGCGCATGACCGGCATGTATATCCCCGCCGTCGATGTAGACGGCCTCGCCCGCCCGGACGGGAAAGTAGTCCGTCCCGACCTGAAACAGTACTTCTCCCTCCAGCATATAGAACCATTCCGCTTCCGCATGCCAATGACATTCCAGCACCGGTTCTCCGGGGGGGATGGGACCGATGCGGTATGCCGCCAGAGGGAACGCTACCGTTCCGTGCAGGCGATTCTCCTTGAGCGATTCCTTCTGCGAACGATCCATTATTCATCCCCTCCCATGCATCAGAATCGTGCTATAAACAGGCATAATTCTGTTAGATGAAACGCTTACCAGTCAGTATACTGCAAGTATAACATAATTCCATTTTATTATTTGTAGAGGAAATGATGCAACTTCAAGACTTGTGAACAACAGATTAAAAAATCTATGTCCGATAGGCGATTTAGTGGCAGAACGCTTAGTTTCGCCTAACTTCGGGTCTCGCGAAAGGAATCGGCAATGGCAGCGAAGCTTCGATTGCTATCGTGGGTATCGGGAACTTGCAATAAACGATTGTTCATCAAAATAAAGGCGGTGCTTTACACATGAAATTTACAGACGGCAACTGGATGATACGCAAAGGGTATGAGGTGCTAAGCGCGGTGCAGGCGCACGACTTCGAGAAATCGGAGGGACAATTGACGGCCTACGCGTCGCCCCGGCCCATTCTGTCGCGTTCCAACATGTTGGATACAATGCTGCTGACGGTCCAGTTCCACTCGCCGATCGAAGGCGTTATCGGGGTTAAGCTGATTAACCATGCGGGCGTGGTGGAACGCGGTCCCGCATTCGAGCTGGCAAGCGACGGCAGCCACGCGGTCATCGAGGAGACGGACGAAGCGGCAACGCTGACGACGGGCAATCTTAGCGTGCGCATTAGCAAGGGAGACACATGGCGCGTTGATTTTTACCGCGGCGGCGAGCGGTTGACGGGCAGCGCCCAGAAGTCCATGGCCTACATCAAAGCCGAAGGCGAAGGCAAGACGTACGTGCGCGAAGAGCTTGATCTGGGCGTTGGCGAATGGGTATACGGACTTGGCGAGCGTTTCACCTCGTTCGTAAAAAACGGCCAAACGGTCGATCTGTGGAACAAGGACGGCGGCACAAGCTCGGAGCAATCCTACAAAAACATTCCTTTTTACCTGACGAACAAAGGGTACGGCGTGTTCATCAACCATCCGGAGCTCGTTTCGCTTGAGGTTGCGTCGGAAAAGGTGAAGAAGGTGCAATTCAGCGTCGAAGGCGAATCGCTGAGCTACTTTATCGTAGACGGGCCAAGCATGAAGGAAGTGCTGGGCCGCTATACCGACTTGACGGGTAAGCCGGCTCTGCCGCCTGCATGGTCATTCGGCCTCTGGTTGACGACGTCGTTTACGACCAACTATGACGAATCGACGGTTATGTCCTTTGTCGAGGGCATGGCGGAGCGCGATCTGCCGCTTCACGTCTTCCACTTCGACTGCTTCTGGATGAGAGAGTTCCACTGGACGGACTTTCAATGGGACGAACGCGTTTTCCCCGATCCCGTCGGTATGCTGAAGCGTTTGAAGGAGAAGGGACTCAAGATATGCGTATGGATCAATCCGTACATCGCCCAGCGCTCCAGACTGTTCAAAGAGGGCAAAGAAAACGGCTATTTGGTGAAACGTCCAAACGGCGACGTCTGGCAATGGGATATGTGGCAGCCGGGCATGGCGCTGGTCGACTTCACGAATCCGGCAGCCTGCGAGTGGTACGCCTCCTACCTGCGCGAACTGGTGGACATGGGCGTGGACAGCTTCAAGACGGATTTCGGCGAGCGGATTCCGACCGATGTCGTCTACCACGACGGTTCCGATCCGTTTAAAATGCACAACTACTACACGTACCTTTATAACGAAGTGGTATTCGACGTTTTGGTGGATAAGCTCGGCCAAGGCGAAGCGGCGTTGTTCGCGAGATCGGCTACGGCGGGCGGGCAGAAGTTCCCGGTTCACTGGGGCGGGGACTGCTATGCGGATTACGAGTCCATGGCCGAAAGCTTGCGCGGCGGTCTTTCCCTCGGTTTGTCCGGATTCGGCTTCTGGAGTCACGACATCGGCGGCTTCGAGAGCACGGCGCCGGCGCATGTGTTTAAACGCTGGTTAGCCTTCGGATTGCTCTCCAGCCACAGCAGGCTGCATGGCAGCAGATCGTACCGGGTGCCATGGGCGTACGACACGGAAGCGGTGGACGTGACGAGATTTTTCACTAGGCTCAAGTGCTCGCTCATGCCTTACCTGTTCCGCACGGCCGTGCAGGCAAAGGAAGAAGGCGTGCCGTCCATGCGCGCGATGGTGCTGGAATTCCCCGAGGATCCAAGCTGCGAGACGATCGACCGCCAATATATGCTTGGCGACAGCCTGCTCGTTGCGCCGATCTTTAACGAAGAAGGACGGGTCACGTATTATTTGCCGCAAGGCACTTGGACGCATCTGCTTACGGGCGAGACGGTGCAAGGCGGCTCGTGGCGCAAGGAGACCCATGACTTTATGAGCCTGCCGCTATTCGTAAGGCCGAATACGCTTCTCGCGATCGGCGCGAACGACAACGTGCCGGACTACGAATATGCGGATGGCGTGAAGTTAAAGTTGTTCGCTCTGGAAGACGGCAAGTCGGCAACCGCGACCGTGCACGATACGAAGGGCGGCGTCTCGCTAAGCGCCGTTGCAACGCGCAATGGCAATGAAGTCACCGTTAAGGTGGAGCGTTCGGCGGGCCATACGTTCGCGTTCGAAATCGCGGGCCAAGAAGGAAGCAAGGTAGAAGTGCCGGCGGGCGGCGCGAGCGAGAGCTTCGCAGTCACGCTGAAGGGCTAGTCTTAGCCTTGGCAGACGGAAGCAACAAGGATAACCCCGCCGTTCTTGGGCGGAGAAGTATATCGCGATTGTAACGGACCGCAGGGACGTTATTGGTCGGTTGAAGCGCGCATAAGCGTTAAATCGAGGCAATAGCGGCTGTGTTGTCCGTTTTTTTTCGATAAGAATAGCGTAATCGTTTCCGTGCTGGCCATGTCTAATTTCCATATGATTTTATGTGGAATGAAAGCGGTATTGCGGTTGGTCGACGTTCGTTATGATGGACTGTAAGGGAAGTTGGACGGAGGTGGTGAAGGCGATGAAATTGTGGCATAACGAGCCGGCAGCGGATTGGAACGAGGCGCTGCCGATCGGCAACGGCAGACTGGGCGCGTTGGCATTCGGCGGTATCGGGACGGAGCGGCTGGATCAGCTTCGAACAGCTGGACGCGGAGGCACTTTCCGGGACGCGGGTGTTTGCCGGTCGAGTTCTCGTTGGTGCTATAGGCGGGAAAGCGGAGCCATCACGGTTATGCTAGAATGGAGGAAATATTAGCCGGCATGGCGGCAAGGAGACGATAGCAGCATGTTCATTGAATTTGTCAGGCGGCTTGCGAACCGTACAAATGATATTCGAATCAAGCCCAAGCTGATCGTCTCCTTCATTCTGGTCGTGTTCGTCCCGGTTCTTATCGTAGGCGTATTTCTGACTCTGGCGTTTCGCCAAAATGTGCTGGATCAAGCCACGCAGCAAGTAGGCAGCAACGTCGACAGGGTGAAGTCGCAGATTGCGAACATCGTCCGCATGCCGCTTGAAGTTTCGGATAATCTGCTCAGCGACGCTCGGTTGATGAACGTCGTTAATACGCAGTATGCTTCAACGTATTCGGTTGTAGAAGCATACCGGGAATACAGAGACATCCGCGATTCCGTCAAGCTGTATAACGAAATTCATAATATCCGCTTCTATTATACGAACCCGACGATGCTGGACAACTGGGAATTCCTCCGAATCACGCCGGAGAAGACGCGCGAACCTTGGTTCCATCAAGCGATGACCGAAGACGGCATCCGCTGGCAATACGTCGAGGACGAGACCAAGGGCAATCAGAAATATCTCAGTCTGGTGCGCAAAGTCAATTTTCCGCTATATCGGACAAGCGGAGTGCTCGTCATCACGATCGACCCCGAGGTGCTGGGCAGCATGATGCGTCAGGAAGCGTTCGACACCATGATCATCGAGGACAATGGCTACATCGTAGCGGCGAAGGACGGCGCGCTTGTCGGCAAGAACATCAATGACGCGACCTTTAACAGTCCCATAGCAGGCAAATCGGAGGGGACCTATGAATTCCGATATGACGGCAAACCTTCCCGCGTCGTGATCGAGAAGCTTATCCCGACTTCGAGCCGGAACGGACTGCGGGTCGTCTCCGTGTTCGCCGTGGACAGCATTGTCGGCGGAGCGAACCGGATCAGCTTGCTTGGGCTGGCCATCATGTTAGTCAGTCTCGCTGTTGCATGGGGGCTTATCTATTTGACCTCAACGTTAATCTCCAAGCGAATGCTGCTCCTTCACAAGGATCTCAACAAGGTGGCGATGGGCGACTTAAACGTCATCTCCTCCGTCAGCGGCAACGACGAGATCGGCATGTTGTCCCGTCAATTTAATAACATGGTCGTCAGCATCAGAGGATTAATGGACGAGGTTGCGGATTCCGAAAGCCAGAAGGCGCAGCTGCTGCTCCGCCAACGGGAGATCAAGCTCAAGATGATGGCGAGCCAGATCAATCCGCACTTCTTGTTCAACGCGTTGGAATCCATCCGGATGAAGGCTCATATGAACGGCCAAAAGGAAATCTCCGTCGTCGTTCGGATGCTCGGCAAGATGATTCGGCAAAACTTGGAGGTCGGCAATCGACGCATTGCGATCCGCGACGAAATCGAGGTCGTGCGGTGTTACCTGGAAATTCAGAAATTCCGTTACGGTGGCGACCGGCTTTCCTTCCTGCTGGATGTCGATGAAAGCTGCGCTTCGGTGGAGCTTCCGCCGCTCGTTATTCAACCGCTTGTCGAGAATGCCGTCGTGCATGGTCTCGACCATGTCGAGCAAGGCGGCTTCGTATCCGTCCGCGTCTATCGGAACGAGGAGGGCGTCGGGATCGAGATCAAGGACAACGGCTCCGGCATCGACGAGGAGCGGATGGGGAGCATTCTTCGTTCGTTCGACGATATGGAAGAAGAAGAACAATATCGGATTGGCCTTCGCAACGTACATCAACGGTTAATCATGATTTATGGCGAATCATTCGGGTTGCGAATAGAAAGCGTTCTTGGCGAGGGAACGTTTATTACGTTCAATATTCCGACGGGGGGATTACGTCATGCATAAGGTAATGATCGTGGACGACGAACCGATGATCCGGCAAGGACTGCAAACCTTGATCGAATGGGAGCGTCTTGGCTTCGAGATTGCGGGGACGGCCGCCAACGGCAAGGATGCCATCGAGCAGCATGCCTTGCTGCGCCCGGATCTGATTCTGATTGATATCCGAATGCCGGTCATGGACGGTCTGAGGGCCATCGAAGGCATCCGGCAAAGCGATCCCGATTGCCGCATTCTTATTTTAAGCGGCTATGCGGACTTTAATTATGCCAAGCAAGCTATCGTTCACGGCGTCAGCGGTTATGTCGTCAAGCCGATTGACGAGGACGAGCTGGAGAGCTATGTCGAGCGCGCCTCGCAGGAACTGGGCTTGCGCAAGGATGTCGGCTCGGGCCTGAGCGAACGTAATGCGTCGCTGCTTCGGGAAGAGCTGCTTCAAGGCTTGGCGGAGGGCAAGGCGCAGTTAGATTTCGATATTCCCAGCCTGTTCGGGTCGGAAGCTTCGCTTGCGGGCAGCCGTCTGTTGCTGATCGAGTTATATAGTCGGGAGCATTCTCTCACGATGAAGGCGGTAGCGAAGAAAAAGCTGACGGAGCTGATCGAGGAGCGGGGGCTGGGCTGGGTATTTTCGACGGAACCGTATATCGGTCTGCTGCTCAAGAACGGTCCATGGCTGCGCGGCGACATGACCCCGATAAGAGAGACGCTGGAGGAAACATGCGGCGACCGGATTCGGTACACGGCTGTAGCGGGACCTCCTATGAAGGCGTTAACCCAATTGCCCGGCGCAAGCAGCGAGGCGAAGGCACGGCTCAGGCGCCGCTTCTTGCTTGGTAGCGGAAAAATCTACAATTCGCAGGCATCGGACGAGAACGGGGCGAAGGCTAAACGCGAGCCGCTAAGCATCGAGGAGATGGCGCAAGTCTTATTTTACAGAGTAGATCTCGGCAATGGACACGACGTGCTGCAGCAGGTCGACGAGTTCGCGGAGGAGCTTGTCCGGCTGGGCGATTCCGAGCAGACGCTCAAAAGCAATTGGGCGCAGCTGCTGACGCTTATGCTGAACAAAGCCGCAGCCTTCCACCCACAGCTGTCGTTGAAGGACGATCTCTATATGGTAACGAGGCTGTACTTGGCCCACCACTACGAAGAAATGCTGGATGAGCTTAAGACGCGGCTGACGGATTTAACCGCCAAGATCGGAGGCACAGACAGCAGCGGCACCATGAAGCGGGTTACTGACTTTATCGAGCGCCATTACAGCGAGCCGCTTCGGCTGGAGACGCTTGCCGAGCTATTTAATTACAACAGCGGATATCTCGGCAAGCTGTTCAAAAGCCACACGGGCGAAAGCTTTAACACCTACCTCGACAAGGTGCGCATCGAGCAGGCCATCAAGCTGCTGCGCGAAGGCCACAAGGTGCATCAGGTCGCGGAGCGCGTAGGTTATGCCAATGTCGATTATTTCCATGCGAAGTTTAAGAAGTATAAAGGCGTGTCCCCCTCGTCATTCAAGAGCGGGGCGGAAAAGTAGTTTGCTTCGGTCGGGAGCGGAACGATAAACCGTCGTTGTACCGTGCTGAGGCTATGGTGCACTCGGATTAGAAAAATGCTGCCGCCGGCCCAGGAACCCTTTCCTGGCGGGAACTCTGGTGAGCTCGATGTCGGAAGCTAGCGTCCAAATCCGCGTGCCGAATCCGGCGCCACGTCTGTCAGTACCCGTCCGAGAAATCCGCGAACCGATTAAAAGCCTCCAGACCACTCCTAGTGTGGTTTTGGAGGCTTTTTGTATGCGAGAGTTGCCAGCGTCATCATCCAGTCGGATCTTTCGAGGTCTGCGTCTTGAGTTGGGATCTGTAACGGAAGCATCGCCGATTTTGATATGATTTTATGACCGATATGGACGGTGTCGGGGGATGTGTATTTTCCGTTAAGATTAGGACAACAACAAAAGCAGGTCGCATGGCGTCAGCAGAGGAGGAAACATGCCAGATGAAAACAATGCCGTCCACGGAACACGGCCGCTCGTCGGCAGTCAATAAGCGTAAGCGTTTTCTCGGGAGGATGATCGAGCACCGGTACTTGTACCTGATGTCGCTTCCTTTCGTAGCGTGGATCATCGTGTTCAGTTACGTCCCGATCTGGGGCTGGCTGATGGCGTTCCAGAACTACAAGCCGAGATTCTCGATCCTGAATCAGAAATGGGTCGGCCTCGATAATTTCATCGAATTGTTCACCGACGAAAGGTTCTATCTCGTATTGCGGAACACGCTCGGCATGAGCATTATGGGGCTGATCGTCAGCTTCACGGTTCCCATCATCTTCGCCCTGTTCATTAACGAAATCAAGAATCAATTCTTTAAGCGTTCGATCCAAACGATCTCTTATCTGCCTCACTTCGTTTCATGGGTCGTCGTCTCCGGTATGGTGTACAAGATGTTATCGACAGATGGCGGCGCGGTCAACCAACTGCTGATGGCGCTTCACATCATCGACGCGCCCATCCAGTTCATGGCCAAGGGCGAGTGGTTCTGGGGCATCGTCACGGCATCGGATGCTTGGAAAGAGACGGGCTGGAACTCCATCATCTTTCTGGCGGCCATGGCGGGCATCGATCAAGAGCAATACGAGGCGGCGACGGTGGACGGAGCGGGACGCTTCCGCAAAATGTGGCACATCACGCTGCCCGGCATCCGGACAACTTTCATGGTACTGTTCATCCTCTCGATCGGCCATCTGATCAGCATCGGCTTCGAGAAGCAGTTCTTGCTGGGGAACCCGCTCGTCAGCAATTATTCCGAGGTATTGGAGTTATACGCGTTGAACTACGGCATCAATCTCAGCCGCTACTCCTACGGTACGGCCATTGGCATCTTCAACTCCGTCGTCAGCATCATCCTCGTGTTTGCGGCGAATTACATTTACAAACGCATTACCAAAGAATCGGTGATTTAAGGAGGCCTTTGCATGAATGTTTCACAACGCAGATACGGCGACAAATTGTTCGACATCGGCCTCTATTGTCTAATGGTCATTGCGGGTATCGTCACGCTTTATCCGTTCCTTAACGTTCTCGCTATCTCGTTCAACAACTCGGTCGATACGGTGCGCGGAGGCATTACCATCTTCCCTCGGGAATTCACGCTGGACAACTACGCGACGATCTTCGCGTTCGACGGATTGCTCACGGGCTTCAAAAACTCCGTCCTGCGGACCGTCATCGGCACGATCGTCGGCGTCCTGTCGGCTTCCATGATGGCTTACACGCTGAGCCGCCGCGACTTCCAAGCAAGAAAGTGGATGTCCGTCCTGTTCGCGATGACGATGTACTTCTCCGGCGGCCTGATTCCGGGCTATATGCTGATGAGACATCTGGGCTTAATCGGTACCTTCGAGGTATATATCATTCCGGCTATCCTGAGCGTATGGAACGTGTTCGTTGTCCGCTCCTATATCGATAACCTGCCTATCGCCTTGCAGGAATCGGCCAAAATCGACGGCGCAAACGATTGGACCATCTTCTGGCGGATCATCCTGCCGCTATGCCAGCCGGTGCTGGCGACGATCGCTTTGTTCGTGGCGGTGGGACACTGGAACGCTTGGTTCGATACCTACCTCTTCAATAACATGAAGGCGGAAAATACGACCTTGCAGTACGAACTTATGAAGGTGCTGCAGTCGACGCAATCGGGCAACAACTACCGCGATCCGAACGCGCAGCAAGCTATCGCTTCGGTATCCCCGGAATCCATCAAGATGGCGATCACCATCGTCGTCACGGTTCCGATCCTGCTCGTCTATCCGTTCCTGCAACGTTACTTCGTCAAAGGCATGACTCTAGGCGCGGTCAAAAGTTAATGTTGTGAGGATAGAAGGTTTGAAGGTTTAAAGGCTTAAGGTTTAAAGGTTTGAAGTTCAAATGAAGTTAAAAAGTTTGCTTTTCAGCACCGAGAAGGTTGGGCGAAGCCGAGATCCGAGGAACGGAGCTTAGCAGCGCTAAGTGAGTACCGGAGGAGCCGGCTGAGTTCAAGATTCGACGCCGAATAAGCATCCATGAGATGCTTCGTGATCAAAAGTAAACTTTTTAACCACCTTTATCTGGTAGTGACAGGTATCCTGTTCTATATAGTTAGGTACATTATTAAAAGGGAGGCAACATTCAGATGAAAAAGAAAGCCAAAATGATGTTCAGCACGCTGCTTGTCCTCGTCTTCGTTTTCCTTGCAGCTTGCTCCGGCAACAATGGAGGCAATGGCGGAAATACCGGCGCGGCGAACGGCGGCAATTCGGGCAACACCAACAATGCAGGCGAGGAATCGCTTGAACCGATTACGATTCGCCTTGCATCCGGCGACGTGAACGCAAACTGGGATGACATGAAAAGCGAAGTCGGCCAAGAGATTCTGGCCAAGACGGGCGTAACGCTTAAACAGGAGTTCCCCGTTGGCGGAAGCGATGCCGACATGTTCGCCCTGATGGTTGCAAGCGACGAATATCCGGACCTTGTTATGCCGAAGGGCAACGCGGGCAAGCTGGTTGATGCCGGCGCGCTGATCGATCTTCGTCCGTTGATCGAAGAACATGCTCCGAACCTTAAGAAAATTTATGGCGAATACTTCAACCGTCTTCGTTGGAGCGAGCAAGACGACGCGATCTACGTATTGCCGCAAGATGGCGTAGGCCACACTTATTTCGAAGCGGGCGGCGGCTTCCAGCTGCAGCATAAGGTTCTTGAAGCTGCGGGTTTCCCCGAGATCAAAACGGTAAAAGATTACGAGAACGCAATCAAAGCCTACATCGAAAAAAATCCGAAAACCGAAGACGGACAACCTACGATCGGCATGTCGCTGAACGGCGGCGAATGGCAGATCCTTATCTCCGTAACGAACCCCGCGTTCTACGCGACGGGCGCTCCGGATGACGGCGAATTCTACATCAACCAGGAAACGTTCGAAGCTATCATGCATTACCAGCGTCCCGAAGAGCGCGAATACTTCCGTTGGCTGAACCACATGAACAATATCGGCTTGCTGGATCCCGAGAGCTTCGTCCAGAAGTATGACCAATACAAAGCGAAAATCGCTTCCGGCCGCGTTCTTGGTCTGGTTGATCAACAATGGGACTATGCGGATGCCGAAAACGCGCTGAAAGCCGAAGGCAAATTCGACTCCACGTACGCACGTTTCCCGGTTACGCTTGACGAGACTTACCAAGACCATTCCTTCCAAGGAACGGGTTACCTGTCCGGTTACGGCATTGCGATCACGAAAGACGCAAAGGATCCGGTCCGCACCATCAAGTTCCTGGACTACCTTGCATCGGATGAAGGCCAGGTTCTCGTCAACTGGGGGATCGAAGGCAAGCATTACAACGTAGAGAACGGCAAACGCGTTATCCCTGCCGACGTACAAGCGCAGAAGTCGAACGACAACAATACGTTCAAGAAAACGACGGGCATCGGCAACTACCTGATCTCCGCCCGTTATGGCGACGGCGTTATGGATCCAAGCGGCAACTACTATACAACGAACTTCCCGGAGCAGATCGTCACGGCTTATTCCGAAGCGGATAAAAAGACGCTGGCGGCTTACGGTGCAACGACGTACAGAGATCTGTGGCCGGCTAACGACGCGTTCCCCGAGCGCAAATACGGAGCGGCTTGGACGCTTCCATTTGAGACGGGTTCGCAGGCGAACGTTATTTTCCAGAAGACGCAGGACATTATGAAAAAACGTATTCCCGAAGCGATCCTGGCGAAGCCGGAAGACTTCGACAAAATCTATGACGCCTTCCTGAAGGATTTGGACGATGCCGGCGTGGCCAAGTTGAACGAGGAATTCTCGAACATGGTCAAAGCCCGCGTGGAACTTTGGTCCAAATAATAGCGGAATACGAGGAGCGCACCAAGGAGAGCATTTCTAACAATGTAACAAAGGGAAAAGGTCGAAGCAAAGGGAACCTCTGCTCGACCTTTTTCAAATTATAAGAAAGTATATGTTTTCTCCGTACTTGACCTATAATTCTCGGAATAAAACGCGCTGCGCCGCCAAAGGACGGCGACAGACGTTTCACCTTGTCTTATTTTATTTCTTTGACTTACTTGCGGCCGTACAGCTGCACGTCGATTGTGTCGATTCTGCCTCTGCCTCTGCCGCCGCAGCCGCCGGAGTATCCCGTTGAGTATGCTACAATGTTGACATATTTGCCGGGTACCCTGTACGTGTCCGTATACGATTGCCCTGGAGCGAGCCTCACTCTTGCGAGCCTATAGTTGTCGGTTCTACCATTCTGCGTGCTGGTCATGGCGACATTTACGGACGTCGCGGATGTGCCGCGGTTCTCTGCGAACAGGCGAATGGTTTCATATTTTTTGACTTTGATGCCTCGGTCTTTGTGATGGTGATGATGATGGTGACGGTCTTTTCGAGTCAACACTCTGCTCGAGCCCGTACGGAGCGATACGCCTTCAGCGGGTGTACTGAACAACAATTTGTTCTTAGCCAAATGCTTTCACCTTCTTCTCGTAAAGTACTATATGCTATGATTTAGCTCTAGCATTTGCTTGTACTTTTGCCGAAGGCGATCTGTCCCGATAGAGCGTTATTTTAATAGAGTTGATGGAATCAGGTTGCCGGAACGGCGTTAGCGCTGAACAATCACCTTGTCGATGATGCCGTATTCGACCGCTTCTTCCGCGGACATGTAATAGTCTCGGTCCATATCCCGCTCGATCCTCTCCAGCGACTGACCGGTGCGCTCTGCGGTAATGCGATTCAACTTTTCCCTTGTGTTAAGAATATGTCTGGCGGTAATGGCGATATCGCTCGCTTGTCCCCGGGTGCCGCCGTGAGGCTGATGAATCATGATCTCGCTATTGGGCAGCGCGAATCGCTTGCCTTTGTGGCCTGCCAGCAGAAGAATGGCGCCGAAGGAAGCGGCGAAGCCCGTGCAGATGGTGCTAATCTCCGGCTTCACGTATTGCATGGTATCGTAGATGGCAAGACCTGCCGTCACGGAGCCGCCCGGACTGTTGATGTACATATGGATGTCCTTGTCGGGATCTTCCGCCGTTAGGAACAGCAACTGCGCAATGATGCTGTTAGCAACGGCATCGTTAATTTCCGAGCCGACGAAGACGATGCGGTCCTTCAGCAGTCTCGAATAGATATCGTACGATCTCTCGCCGCGGTTCGTCTGCTCGACGACGTATGGTATTGGAATGTTCATGGGGTAACCTCCCGTAGGTTTGAATTGGATTACGCCGGGTAAACGATCCAGGGGGCTGGAAGGATACGCGAATTCGGGATAGGATATAAGTATAACGCGGAGAGTAACTTTTAAGCGTATTCGTTCGTTTACCCCAGAAGGACGATATCCGCTTCGCTTGCAGCGGGTGAAGGAGGCTGGACAATGATGAGCAAAGATGGCATTGCGGATAGAGGGATCGAGAGACGGGATGCAAGTATGGAGCTGGAAGCGTTGCAGGCCTCGTTGTACCGGTACTGCATTTCGCTGACGGGTTCTATCCCCGATGCGGAGGACCTCGCGCAGCAGACATGGCTGAAGGCGATACAGAGCCGGAAGATAGAGAGTCATGTTAATCCGGAGGCGTTCCTGATCCGGGTAGCCAAGAACGGCTGGGTCGACGAATGCCGCCGAAGACGGATGCTGCGAGAACGTATCGGGCAGCTGCAAGAGGCTGGCGGTCAGCCGCCTCAGGAGGATACGGAGGAAGCGGATCGGGCGATCGCCGCGATCTATCGGCTGATGTCGCCGATCCAGCGAACCGTATTCATGCTGCGCGACACGCTCGGTTACTCCATCGCGGAGACTGCAGAACTGCTGGATACAAGCGAAGGAGCGGTAAAAGCTGCACTGCACAGAGCGCGTCGTGCGCTTGAGGACGTAAGGACGTCCTTGCTTCAAGATAGCGATTACGATAAGGGCCACGTTATGAGAACGGAAGATTTAGAATCGGAAGCGATGGTGCGGCAAGTCCGGGAAGCCTACGTTTTTGGCCGAACCGACGAGCTAATACGGCTGCTATATGTGCCTCAGACCTCTGCGGGGAGACTGGAGGTTATTGGCTGGAGCGTACAGTCTCCAAGCTACGGTGCAACCTCGATGGGTCCGCAAGCCTCGTATTCCATGCTTATGTCGGCTTGATGTCCGCGGATTTCAGGCCTGATTCGGGGTAAATGCTGTTTCTGTGGCCTGATAACCTGGGCAGGGCAAGCTGCGTAATGGACGTTTCTGTTGACCGGATATATTTCCTTGCTATCCTGCCTCAGCTATTGAGGCGGGCTAGTGGAGGTTAGGGCGGGATTAAGGGACATTTGATATACTGGAACAAGAAGAAGGAAAAAGGAAAGAAGGAAAGATGGGAAGCGCTACTATGCATACAACGGTATTTTTTGACGTAGACGATACGCTGTACGACCACCTGCTGCCGTTTCGGAAGGCGATACAAGGTTTGACGAGCGATAGGCCGGACTTCCCCTTCGAGGAAGCTTATCACCGGCTCCGATATTATAGCGACAAGTTGTCATTAGAGTTGGGCGGCGCAGGAGCGATGGAAGCGGGAGCGGCGACCGAAGGGATGAGAAGGCGGCGTTTTCAGTTGACTTTGGCCGAGTTTGGCATTCAGTTGAGCGACGAGGAAGCCGCGGAGGTGCAGGCGGCTTATATCGGCTGCCAGTATGACATCGAGATGTTCCCTGGCTCGCGAGAACTGCTTGCCAAGTTGGCGGCATCGGGCATCGCGGTAGGTTTGATCACAAATGGAGCAGGAAACCACCAGCGACGCAAAATCGAGGCTATGCGGCTAGAAGAGTTCGTTTCTCCGGAGCGTATCTTTATTTCCGGCGAGACGGGGTGGGATAAGCCCGACATTCGGCTATTCCGCCACATTAACGCGGCTACGGGAACGACGCCTGAGCAATGTGTCTATGTAGGCGATTCCTGGCGCAACGACGTGGTCGGCGCCTTGGGCGCGGGTTGGACAGTCGTCTGGTTCAATTACCGGGGGGCTCAGCCGGAGAGCGACGATCAGCCCCACCACATCGTTGCCGATTATAAAGAATTGGCTGATCTGTTAATGAAGCTGATGGCTGCTTTCAAAATGAGCCGCACCAGACTTGATCAGACAGTTAAGTTATAGCGGGAAATAAACTCCTATGGGCTCAAGTAGAGTGAGCTCGTAGGTTGCCTGAATCGCCGAAAGAAGCATAAAAGTATACTACAACGGGCTCCCTGTGTAGTCTACAATGGTTAAGGCCGGGGCTGATCCGCCCAATATAGCGGAAAAACCCGCTATAATGCGCTGTACCGGGCCTGCCCGGCCCATCCAATGAACTCGCTTTTTCATACACATTCGCTCATCCCCGCCCGCCAGGACCCCAATGAACTCGCTTTTTCATACACATCCGCTCGTCCTCGCCCGCCAGGGCCCCAATGAACTCGCTTTTTCATACACATCCGCTCGTCCTCCCAGCCAGCCAGCGCGGCCCTGATCCGCCAAAAATAGCGGGCAAGCCGCATACAAATAAACCCGTTAAGCAACGTGCAGCAAGCACGCTTCGGCTTAACGGGTTATTCGACGTTCGTCCCCCCCCAGGTTCTAGAGCAGCTTGCGCTCCTGTGCGGCAATCAGCGCCTGCGTCCTGGAGGATACGCCGAGCTTGCCGTACAGCGTGGACAAATAGACCTTTACCGTACCTTCTGACAGATGCAGGGCGGCGGAGATTTGTTTGTTGGAGGCTCCCTTTCGCAACTGGCGCAGCAACTCGAGCTCGCTGCGCGTCAGCGGCTCCTTCGAGGCGCGTCCCTTCCTAACCTGCGGGAGAACAGGAGCCGGGCAGGCGGCAATCAGCTCATCCAGGTAGGAGCCTGTTACTCCAGGCAGCACATCTACGCTGCTCTTTCGGCCTCTGCGCGGATAATAAATGCGGCCATGGGCCACGGCGTATTCTTTGTAGCGGTGCAGAAGCTCGGTCATCTCCGCTCCTTCATCCGCGAAGCTGCGGATATATCCGTTCTCGGCACCAATTATGAGCGCCTCTTCAAGCGATGCAAAGGCCGAGTTCCGGTTGCCGACCTTGTATTCGAAGAGGGCATGCAGCACTGCATGCTCCACAAGACTGCTCAACTGGCCTTCCCTTCTGGCCTGGGGCTTCAATAATTCCAGGAGACGCAGCGCCTCCTTCTCTTTGCGTTGACGTCCCAGCAGGCGGGCAAGCGTCAAATATTCGTACTCCTTCGCGTATATCGGAAGCTCCCTGGCCGTTACCGACATATGTTTGGCCGTATCCTTCGCTTGCGACAAGCTGCCAATGGATAATTCCAATCTCGTCCGGAATGCGTATACCGCGATAAGCCAATGTTTGTCCTCAAGACCAGACGCGAATCGCAACGCATCCTCGACGACCTGCTCCGCTTGAGCTATGTCCCCGAGCGCCTTATGGATGGATGCTTCGGTAAGCCGATGCGGAATGAGCAGACCGGGAATGCCGCGGCTCGCCACCGCTTGCTCGATACCTCTCAACAGGCTGAGGCTGTCCTTCAACCGGTTCCATTCGTAGTAACCTTCCGCCAATGATTGTTTGACGTACAGATTGATAAGGGAGCGGTCCCAGCCGTGGGAATCCAGCGTGCCGCTGAACAGCTCCGCGATCGTCTCGGTCGTCGGCGATAATACGCCGTTCATCCCCATTACCGTTCTACGGACGAAAGGCTCCTTGAGGTTGTAGTTAAAGTTGTAGAAAAGCGGATTCTCCGGGAGAAGTTCATCCAAAATGCCAGTGCTGTATGCCAGCCAACGCTCATAATCGCCGCTGATGAATACGAGATTCGATCGGACGAACAGGATGCCCGACTTCAGATCTTCGTTTTTCTCTGATTGCAAGCCGTGGGCCTGCTCCAGCACCCGCTCCAACCGCTGGAGCAGATGCTCCGCCGGCTCAAGCTGTCCCGTCAGCACGAGCGCGAAGGCATGGAGCAGCGACATCTCATGCGAGAGCGAATAATCGTCCGGGAAGCTGCCGAACCATCGGAGCAGCGTTACCAGTTCGCCGCGGCGCAGGACATCGGGGATGTGTCTGCCCAGCAGCTCCTCCATCATGTCATATTCTCCGGCAAACGAGGCATGGTCGATGGCTTCATGAAGCATGCCGTGCCTGGCGAACAAGACGCTTGCTCTGCCGTGCGTCCGCCGCCACTCCTTCGGATGCTCCATCCGGAACGTCTCCGCCAAAAATTCGGAGAAAAGTCGATGATACCGGAAATAACCGGAACGCTCGCCGATCGGAAGCAGAAATAAATTCAGCTCATGGATTTGCTCCAGCATGACATCACCGTCATCCCGGCCGGTCACCTCGTTGCAATATGACGCATCGAAGTTTGTTAACAACGATGTGCGCAGCAGGAAGTCTTTGAGCTCGATAGGGAGCGAGGCTACAGCTTCCTGAAATAGATAATCGGACACATGGCGCTCGTGGCCCTTGAAGGAGCGTAGCGCATGTTCCATCGTCTGACCGGATCGCAGCATCACCCGGACGAGCATCATGCCGGTAATCCAGCCCTCAGTCCGATCTAACAGCTCGATGAGGCACTCGACAGTGGCAGGGGCGGAGTCGCACAGCAGGAGCTCTGTCTCCTCCAGCGTAAATCGTAATTCGGAGACGGTCAGCTCCGCCGCTTCGCCGCTAATCATAAGCTTCATCGTGGGGAACGGAATCGGCTGCCTGCTTGCTATGGCGAGATGCAGATTATCCGGCATGTATTGAATGAAATAAGCGATGTGCTCGTGCAACTGCTCGCTTGTGATCGCATGATAATCGTCGATAATAAACAGGAGAGGGCGCGTGACCAGGGCGAGCTCGTTCAGCAAAGCATCGATATAGGTTAGCCGGGACACGGAGTTCATTCCCTCCGCGAGCAAATACAAACGTTCTGCGGCAGGATCGTCCACGGAAGCAGCCAGCGCATGCGTCAGGCATCGCCAGAAGCGGTTGCTGTCATTGTCGGCGCCGTCCAGCGAAAGCCATGCGACAGGTCTTCCGACTTGATTTCCCCATTCTGCGAGAAGCGATGTTTTGCCATATCCGGCCGGTGCGCAGACAATCGTCAGCTTGCCGGCGAGGGATCGATTAAGAGTCTGAAGCAGCCGTTCGCGAGTCACGAATCTGCCTCTTCTGGTGGGTAATGTGATTTTGGCCAGAGCCGCGCGATCGTGCATGACAGTCATTCCAATCGTTCCTCCCAACTGCGAAGTAAGACCGTTCCGTTCGTGTTGCTGTTATTGTCTATTATAAGGGAAAGCTGTCGAAATGTAGAGACGCAAGCGTCTAGCGATTGCCGAGCGACAACAGCTCCCGCAGATCCGCCTCCGTCAGCGAGGAGGAGGATAGGCCGTCCTGCGACAAAACATCGTCGATCAGGGTTAACTTGCGCTGCTGAAGCTCCACCATCTTATCCTCCACGGTTCCTTCGGAGACGAGCCGTATAATCTGAACGACATTTCGCTGGCCGATTCGGTGCGCACGGTCCGCTGCCTGTTGCTCCACCGCTGGATTCCACCAAAGGTCATACAGAATGACCGTATCCGCCCCCGTCAGGTTAAGCCCCGTGCCGCCCGCCTTCAGCGAGAGCAGGAACAGATCGCGTTCCCCTTCGTTGAATCGGCTGCATAACTCGACTCGTTCGGCGGCTGGCGTGCTGCCATCCAGGTAGAAGTAGGGTACGCCCTTGTAGCCAAGCTCGCGGCTGATCAAACCGAGCATCTCCGTGAATTGGGAGAACACGAGCGCGCGTCTGCCCGCGCTGCGGCATTGATCGACGAGCTCCAGAAGTTGCTCGAACTTGGCCGAGCTTCCCTGATAACCCTCGACGAACAAGGCGGGGTGGCAGCATAGCTGGCGAAGACGCGTAATGCCCGCCAATATGCGGATACGGGCTTTGCCGAATTCGTCGCCGTTGTCGAGATGCTTGAGCGAATCCTCGCGCAGCTTGGCGAGATAAGCCGCGTAAAGCTTTTTCTGCTCCGGCAGCAGCTCGCTGGTCTGAAGCGTCTCGATCTTCTCGGGCAGCTCCTTTAGCACCTCGGACTTAAGCCGGCGCATCAGGAACGGACGGCTGCGTCGCGCGACTTCCTCGCGGGATAGCTCTCCGAAGCCTCGAGGATCCGGGAAGAGCGCGGGGAATACGGCCCGGAAGATCGACCACAGCTCGTCGAGCCGATTTTCGATCGGCGTGCCCGTCAAGGCGAAGCGGTATTCGGCCTTCAGCGAACGTACGGCTCCGGCCGTCTGCGTATTTACGTTTTTGAACGCCTGGGCTTCATCCAGGATGAGCGTATGGAACGAATGCGCGGCATACGTCTCCCAGTCCCGCCGCAATAGCGGGTAAGAGACGATAACGACGTCAGGCCTTCCGTCGCCTTTGCCGTCCTTATCAAAATCGGGCTTTCCACGACTGACGCCGCCACCGACACTGTCACCGCCTGCAATCGTCCAATCCAAGGCGTCCAGCCGTTCCTCCTTGCTCCCGTCCGCGATAACCGTGCGCAAGCCAGGTGCAAATCGCGTCAGCTCGCCTCGCCAGTTGTACATCAGGGAAGCGGGGCATACGATCAGAGCCGGCCGACCGGAGGCACGGATGTCATCCGTGACGGACAACAAGAAGGCGATGCTCTGAATCGTCTTGCCGAGTCCCATCTCGTCGGCAAGAATGCCGCCGAACCGATAGGCGGCGAGCGTCTTCATCCACTGATAGCCGATCTTCTGATAATCTCTCAAGATGCCGCCGAGAGCTTCCGGCAAAGGGAAATCGAGCCGCTCGGGGTCGCGCAGGCTGTCCAGCAGCTCCTTAAGGGAGCGCCCCAGCTTTACCGCATCGGACCCCGGCATATCCAGGAGCGCGGCAGCCTTGCCGATCGGCACCCTGGCCATATCGCCATGAAGGGCAAGATGATGCAAACCGACGCCGTTCATGACGCGCAGCATCGCTTCGAACGCCTCCGTCCTAAGCGGCAGCAAAGCGCCTGTCGCCAGCTTGTAATAAGGCTTTTTCGCTTCGACCGCCTCTACGACCGATTTGATCTCCTGCGCGGAGATGCCGTCCATCTTGAATTTGAATTCCAGCCAGTCCGTTCTTTCGTCCCAGGTAAGCGACAGCTTGGGAGGGATCGTTTCGTTAAGGATACGGAGCTTAACGGCCGCCGTTGCATAGACGGTCAACAGCTTTTCCAGTTGCGGGACGATCTCGTGCAGGAACAGAAATTCGTCGTCGTCCCCCTCCATTACATATCCGCCTTCTGTTTTTACGAACCCCTCCTGCTGGAACAACCTCAGAATTTCCTTCTCCTTCTCGGAATCTCGCATTAGAATGCGCTCGGATCCACGGGGCTTGTCCCCGTTCTCAAGCGGGTTGATGATGATATCGCCGTACTGAAATTCCAGCCCGGCCAGCAGTCTCCCGCGAATCCGATCCAGATAGAGACGCGCCTTCAGCGGCTGTACCCAGATTCGATCCGCGACAGCAGGGGCAAGCTGCAGCTCCCCAAGCTTCGTTAAGCTGGGCACGACTTTGTCCATAAAGCGGTCGATCTGCTCCGCAGCGATTGTTACCGACTCTTCGTCGGCCGTATCGCGGATCCCGGAAAACAGCAGCCGCTTCAGCTTGGCCAGCTGAACAAGTCGGGCGGAGGGGAGCGGATAGAATACGCCTCCCATAAAGGCCATTCCGTAAGCTTCCAGCACGATCGCTTCTCTGATGCCGCTGGCCGTAAGGGAATAACCTTCATCCTCACGGGAACGATCAAGCTTGAACTGCAGAGGCAAACGGCTATGCGAAGGACCTGGCA
Organism: Paenibacillus sp. MY03; assembly: GCF_002165585.1. Lineage (NCBI taxonomy): Bacteria > Bacillati > Bacillota > Bacilli > Caryophanales > Paenibacillaceae > Paenibacillus > Paenibacillus sp. MY03. The sequence goes on from NZ_MXQD01000001.1 coordinate 261,703, forward strand.
CAGGCTTGCCGAAGGTCGATGGCCTGGAGCGTTCTCTTCCTTGAGCGCCAAATACTTCCGTTTTTGCGCTTGATGCTTGGGATAACACGGTCAGCAGTCTCGCCCAGCTATGCGGCGGAACGACAAGGAAACGCTCGTTGCCCTCCAGTCCCGGCCCGGAAGAGGGAAGAGCCCCGGATGCCATGGCGGAGCGGTATCGTTCGTCTTCTCTTAGTAAAGAGACCAGCTCTTCGATGACAGGCTCGTCCTGGGGAGAGAAACGATGCTGCTTGGGGGTATATCGGAAGGACTTGGCCGTCTGGCACTCCCGTTGTTCTTCGACGCTGCGCAGAAATCCCGCCAAATGCTGGACGGGGTGAAGCTTCTGCAACCCGATCTTCATATCCAGGCCGATCGTATGCCTGCCGTCCCGGGCGGGGAGCAGCAGGATGCCGAATTCGACGTTAAGCGCCATCCGATCGTCTCGCAAGGGGCTTCCGAAGCTGACGGGTACGGAGGTATCTTCGCCGAACAGCCCGAGCAGATGCTCGACGAGCTCGCGATCCGGGGAGCTTTGCAAATAGATTTTGGCACCCACGCTCTCTGAGGGCTTCGTACGAAGCCGACCTTTTCTTGATGCTTCGACGATGGAGATAAGCGCTGCGGCAATATGTTTGCAATGCTGATCCTCCGCCAGACTGGACAAGCAGCCGCATTCCGGCTCGACGCTGCCGCCCGCTCCAAGCCTGACATGCACGACATAAGGACGACTGGCCGATACGGTCGCCGAATAACGGCTGCCGGAGCGTTCGACGGCAACCTTGCCTTCGCTTGCATAGGCGGCGCCTTTCTCATAGTTTTCTGGACCGCATAGGCTGATAATTTGATTTCGAGTAAGTGAAACGGACATGATGTTCTCCTTTGACGCTTCGTTCGTTAATGGATATGGATTAAGGCATTCCGCCATCGCAACAGTTAATCTCATTATAGTACAATGAGAGGACAATAAGGAGACAGGCATCACATTCCTGGGAGGTATGATATGCCATTTACGTTCGCGCATCCGCTGTATGCGGCTCCGCTCAAGCTGGTAAAGCCTGGCTTGTTTAGTTTGACTGGACTCGTGCTGGGAAGCATGTCGCCCGATTTCGAATATTTTTGGGCATTCGAGCCAAGAGAGACGATCGGGCATTCGCTGGAAGGGCTTTATCTTTTTGCGCTGCCTGTCAGTTGTGGTTTGGCGCTCCTTTTCCATTACCTGATCAAAGAGCCTCTGTCGGCTTGTCTGCCAAGCCGATTCGGATTAGATAGCAGAGCGAGGAATTTGATTCGGGAGAGAGAATGGCGTCTAAGGAAACTCGGGGATATCTTGAAGCTTCTCGTTTCCATTGCGATCGGCTTTTTCTCGCATGTGTTTGTGGATGCCTTTACGCACCAGTCCGGTTTTTTTGTATCCAGGTGGGGAGTGCTGAGGGAGGAGCTTCTCGGATTTCCTATTTATAAGCTATTGCAGCACGGAGGCTCGCTGCTTGGCCTTAGCGTTATTATCCTATTTATGATTGCAACATTAAAGAAAGCTTCTGCCGATGTTCCCTTCGAACCTTCCGTCTCGCGAGGCTTGAAAACGGGATACTGGTGCGTGGTCTTTGCGGTCGCTATTCTCGCTATTATTGTTAAATGGACTTACTTCGGCAGCGCGAATCTGTTAGGCATGTTCGTGGTTTCGTCCATATCCGGCACTCTGCTGGGCATAATAGTCGCTTCGATCCTGTTCGTTCCATGGATTCCGCCTGTAAGGAAAGTCGATAAGGAAAATTTGACTTCATAAACTGTATATAATAAAATTACAGTATTCTAAAGTCAGCAGGTGATCATGATAATGGCCAAAAAAGAACCTCAGTCGCAGCCTAACAAGCCGCACGCCTCCTATGGCATCCCGTTTTCCGTTCTGGACGTTGCACCGATCGTGCAAGGCGGGACGGTCGCGGAGTCGCTTCGCAACTCGCTAGATTTGGCGCAGCATGCCGAGAGCTGGGGCTACAATCGCTACTGGCTGGCGGAACATCATAACTCGCCAAGCATCGCAAGCTCCGCCACATCGGTCGTCATCGGCCATGTGGCGGGCGGCACTTCGCATATTCGCGTCGGCGCCGGCGGCATTATGCTGCCTAACCACGCGCCGCTTGTCATTGCCGAGCAATTCGGAACGCTGGAGGCGCTGTTCCCGGGACGCATCGATCTCGGGCTGGGACGCGCTCCAGGCACGGATCAGCTAACGGCAACCGCTCTTAGGGGAGAGAGAGGGACCAATGGTGGCAACTTCCCGGATCAGCTGGAGCAGCTGCGAGCGTTTATGGACCCGCAGAGCTTCGAAAAAGCGATGGCCGTTCGCGCCATCCCGGGCGAAGGCGCCGACATCCCGATTTGGCTGCTCGGCTCCAGCGATTTCAGCGCGCAGCTGGCGGGGCAATTGGGCCTTCCGTTTGCATTCGCTGGCCACTTCTCTCCAACGTTTACCGTGCCGGCCATGAAGTTGTATCGCAGCTCCTTCAAGCCGTCAGCCGTGCTGGACGAACCGTATGGGATGGTCGCGGTAAACGTCGTGGCAGCGGACACCGACGAGGAGGCCGCTTATCTGGCTACCTCCATGCAGCAGCTGTTTCTGGGCTTTGTCAGAGGGCGGCCGGGACCGCTGCCGCCGCCGGTCAAGGATATGGAGTCGCTGTGGACGCAGCAGGAGAAATACATGCTGCAGCAGCAGTTGGGCTCCTCCATCGCGGGCAGTCCCGCGACGGTGAAGGAGAAGCTGTCCCAATACATCGAAGCGACTGGCGCGGACGAGATTATGATCGCCGCCCATATCTTCGATCACGCTGCGCGCGTCCGGTCGTACGAAATTATTGCGGGGTTATAAAGAATAAGAGCGGAACTCCTGATTGGGGTTCCGCTCTTTTTAAGCTTTTAATATGGTGGAGCAATAATCGCAGGCTGCTTCTTGTCCGACGACCATATTTTTGGATGCGCCGCAGTTTCGGCATATGACCGTCTTAGGAGGCGCAGTTACTTTCGGTACAAACAGCTTTGGTGCGGTTTGCGGAACGTTATGTTTGTTCTGCATGGTCTCCATAGCCGGTCGGCGTACGGCTTGCCTTGCCCTGTCGCCAAATGCAGCGTATTCCGACGCACCGTTTCGCAATTGCTGCTGACGGAAGTTTTCTTCTGCTGCCAGTTGCCCTTTACGGCGAAGCTTTCTCCCATACAGAATAAGAAGAAGGGAGGGAACACCGAAGAAAATAACCGTAAAAGTTAAATAATAGTTGACGTTTTGCGTGTCCTTTTCGGTAATAAGAACGCCGATGAATACAGGAAGAAAGATCAGAGCTCCTAAAATAATGCCAATCGTTAACATAATCGTGCCCCATACGCGCATGATGTCCCTCCTCTCTCAGATAGCGCCATTTAGCTCAGGACAGTGCCGCAATAATCGCAAATGGCCTTTTCTCCGCCGGCCACATTTTTGGAGGCGCCGCAGTTTTTGCATACGGCCGTCTTTGGCTCGGGAGGAGGAGAAGGGGCTGCCGAAGTCTCTGAAGTCTCCGAAGTCGACCTGGAAGATGCTTTTCGTTGTTGGTTCAATTCCTTGGCCCGCCTGTTTAAAGTGTCCAACCACTCATCCACTTGATCCGGTGCGTTATTGCTATGTTCATAGCTCGAATAAGAGTCGGATGGAGGCACCGGTGCCGGTGCCGGTCTTGCAGGCCGAGCAGCCGTCGGAGGCTCCGGAACGTAGGGACGAGGAGCTTCAACTGCTGGTTTCTTTCTTCGAAACAATCGGACTCCGAAAAAAATAAGCAGAAAACAGGGGGTTCCTAAAAAAATCAATAAAATAATAGCTGCCGCAACTTTAGTAGCCATGTCGTCATTTTCAATAAAAATAAATATGAGCACGGGCAGAAACATCGTTACGGTCGCCAATACCCCAACGATAAACATAATAGCTCCGAGAACGCGCACGTCGTTTCTCCTTTCCTAACCTTTGCTTGCCGCTAGCTGCCGGTTTCTTTGTTTGATGTCATTATTAAGACCGATGATGGCGCGGCGCAACTCGGGAACGGAGGCGGCTTGCTCGGCGGCGCTCCCTCCGCTTCGGGATTCTAGTTTATCCGTCAGCAGACGCAAATCGATCTGAAGCGTATATTCGACGGTAGCAAGCTCGGACACGGTGGCAGGATCGCTATAGCGGATGGAGTCGACCAGTTGGTCCATCTCCTTCGCCAGCAAACGTCGCTCTCCCTCGTTCCATAGCTGAAGCATATCTCTGGCTCGCTGAGCGTCGCTTAGCAGCTCATTCCAATCGGCGGTGCGACGTTCGTCCCTGCGCTCGCCGCCGCTGATGTGGTTGTTCGATAAATACAGAATGGCTCCCGCTAGAGCCGCTCCGACGAGCAGCAGGGCTTGGATGCTCAAGTAGAGCACGGCCGGAAGAAAGACTAGAAAAGCCGCTATAATGGTACCCAGCCAATAAGCCGCAACCACATAGCCGAATGCCGCAAAGGCGGCGATTGAGGAGCGAAGCTCGCCTCGAAGAAGCCGCGAGACGTACAGCCATGCGGCCGTCTCTGCCAACAGCAAGGCGAATAACGCGGCCAGTGACCGCACATCTCCCGTCGGAAGCGGGCTTGCGGTCCATACGATTACCAATGTAAGGACGGCTATGGCAACGAAGATGATAAACGCCGCAATCGGCGCATAGTTTCTGGACCTCATATCGGTTTATCCTCCTTGCGTTTGCCCGGCGCCGCAATGATTGCAAAAGCGCGCGCTGCCATCAATCGTCTCTTTGCAGCTCACGCAAGGCTTGGGCAGGGAAGTTCCGCACTCCCTGCAGTGGGAGCTGCCCTCCGGCGTATCGGCGCCGCAAGAGGGACAGGCATGGTATCGGTCGCCGCAATGCGCGCAGAACTTCGCTCCCGCGACCAGCGGCTTGCCGCATTTGTCGCAATTGTGCGGAAGCACCGTAAGAGGGGGCGGCGTCGCAGGGGCTGTCAAGCTTTTGCCGCAGCCGCTGCAGAACATCGCGCCTTGCATATTCGTCGTGTGACAGCCCGAACAGGATATCCCGGGCGGCGCCACGTCCATGGCTCCTGCCACTTGTGTCATTTGGGGGCCAAATGCGTTGCCAAGCGAATCTCCTATTCTGGCGCTCATAAATAACGGCTGCATGCCGCCGGAGTTGTTCGCGGCTCCTTCCAATATGCTCAGAGAGCGGTCTTGCTGATACGAATAGCCGACGACATCCATCTCCAAACGTTTGTTCAGCACCTTGCGCAGTTGAGAGATGGAAGGATCGTCCTCGGGCACGTTAATATTTTCAAAGTAAAAATTATGTACTTTAATGCCGAAATCCTGGAGCTCCACCGCAATCTCGTGCTCCACGTGCGTGGAAAGATCCCGTACGAACGCGTTGATCTCGAGCGTACTGATTCCCTTCTGGATCAAATAACTCGTCAGAATCCCCGTAATGTTCATCATGACGACGCCGCGCAGATGGCGGCTCAGCTCTTCCCTGTTAAATTCTCGCATCGTGCCGACCAGCTTGAGCAAAAATTTGCGGCTGTCCTCGATGGTCAGGCCGAACTGGCCGAATGCGCGCACCGGAACGATAATATTGTATTTCGGATCTTTAATCTGGAGCGGCGTACTCGTTCCCCACTTAATATCGATCGAGCTGGCCTTGTTGACATACCAGACCTCGGCCGTGAAAGGAGATTTGCCGCCGAAAGGCAGGTTAATGACATGATTAAGAATGGGAATGTTCGCCGTGCTTAGCGTATGCCGGCCAGGCCCGAAGCTGTCCAGCGCTTTGCCGCCTTTAAACAGGATGGCTTCCTGGGATTGATTAACGATTAATTGGGTCCATGTTCCCAACTCTTGATCCGGGAATTTCCAGGCATACACATCGGAAGGACCATCATATTTGACAACATCGATTAATGCCATTACTGTCACCTCTTTAAATAGTTGGAGAATCGTCCCAACATAATCTCCTACTATAGTAATCGAAATCGAGGCCGAGGGCTATAACTTTGCTGAAAACCGGCATTTTTGAACTTACACTTTAGAAGATTAATAGGCTTTACGGCCGATACCCTCTCTGCAGCTCGCTGATCGAATAACCGAAATCCATCTGCAGGTGAGGATAGTCCTTGAAGCCCTTCCAGTCGCCGCCCCAGCTGAACCCCAGCCCCTTTGCTATGTTTACGACCTCAAGCCAGTCTGGTTCCCCATTTCGGTTTCCGTCATATTCCATATCCCAGATGACCTGTCCTTTCTTTGTCTTCAAAGCAAAATCGATCGCGAGTCCGTAGTTGTGATAGGATTCGCCACCGCGCGCATGAGTGACGACTGGACCTTTTGCCGTCCGTCCCTGCTCGAACAACGTATCCTGATCGGCATGGCTTCTGAAGTCGTCGGTAATAAGAATTCCGATGCCGATCTTTGCGCTTTCTTCCACAAGCTCGTTGCTCTTGGCTAATACGACGGGATGAAGACCAGTGACGGGCGGCGCGTCTTTCTGTATAAACGGCAGTATTCTGCCGAGTTCGTCCGTGCGGACTGCAAGCATGGAGGCAACAAACATCAAAAGGAAGAGAAGAACCAGCCAATTGCGAATTCTCCTGCTTTTTCCGCGGGGGCTGCGACGATGCGGCGGCGGCCATGGGCCAGAAGGCTGGAGATGTTGCGTGGGCTGCGGTCTGTATTCGGGCATATCGTGAATCTCCTAACTGTTAGCTGTAATAGTGATTCTTTTACTATAAAGGTTTGAGGGTGGAGGATACAACTGAACAAAGGTTGGGGATTGCAAGCGGCAGTTGGTAGAACGAAAAAAAGATCCACGAGAAAAATCGACGAGGAGAAGGTGATTTTATTCAATTTAGATAGAAAGCGGGAGTAAAAGTGAAGTTGGAAAAACGAGGAAGTAACTGGATGTTGGAAGGTTGAATGAATAGTTCAATAGTCAGGCGATGTCTTTGTGACGAGGCTTAACCTCTTCTTGCTCGTATTTGGAGCCTCTCATCATGCGAAAGCTAAGCAATAAGCACATTATAAACAGCAGGCCGCCGAGTGCGTTCCATAAAATAAAAAGCATCGTGAATTCCACCTTTTCAACACCAAAGCTTCGAGCCATTTCCCTACAATATTGGCGTTATCGACATTTTTTGACGTTCTCTGCTTCTATCATACACGAGGCCGTTAAACATATTCTGAACACCACGATTGCACGAGTTCAGTATATCGTTTTCAACAAACCAGCATCTATGACTCCTTCTACCAGACAACTCTGATTATCAAATTCCTTACACCATACCAGTTCGACAAAAACTTATTTAAAGTTTTGAAAAAAAAATAGTCCAAAAGACCATGAGTATGCGTAAATTGGGTCTGAATGACCATCATTTGTTCAGTATGTGTTCAACGCGCACTGATATACTTTTAAAAAAAACGAATTTCGTCCGGATCTAGCAAATCCTGTCGAAATGGAAGAAGGAGAAATGGAATGTCGGCGTTGAGATTGATGCAGAAGAGCAGGAAAGGAATATCGATCCTGCTGGCGATTAGTTTGGTCTTGTCGTTGTGGCCTATCTCACAAGTGAGTGCTGCGGTAAAGGACAATATCCCGGATGTGGCTGTTTTGGTAGGTAATGCCTTGATAGGCAATCAGTCAGAAGACCCGGGCAACATGTTTTCCAACTTTGCAGCAAATACTCCGGGGTTTTCTTATAGAACTCACGTTGTAGAGACTGCCGGATTAAGCGGTGGCACCATTAGGATGCGCCAAGGTGGTTGGATTGAATTAGAAATAAATGTAAGACAGAATGAGACTCTCAGGCAACTTGCCGCCAGTGGCCACGCTGAAGTTGAGATGGGCTGGGCTAATTTGTTTTGGTCCGAAGAAGGCTTCCCAAATTATAACTACCAAGGGACCTACGCGCATATGATCGTCGAGAACAATGGCATCGAAGTGGAGAGGCTGGAAGAGGAAGCATGGCACGGCGGAGTAGGTTCTCGCAGCTTGACAGCCAACATAACGACCGACTCGGTGATTAAGATCCGCGTAGCAGGCGTGCGAGACCACATTCAGGAAAAGCCAGTCGGAGTCGACAGAATGTATGTTCACTTTAAGGACGAAGTCGCTCCAGTTCTAACCGCCTATACGTTCGGTGGAAACGGATTGCAAAGAACCAATCCTAATACAGGTCAACAAGAACTATATGTCAAAGAAAATGAGTACATAAACTTGACTTATCAGTTTAGCGAGCCTGTTCGTCCTTACGGTATTGTACCAAAGACCGGCAATGTATTACCTCCGGATACGGACGCTTTCCTGCGTCACGAATTATTCGTTAACGAAGACGGAACGGGGTTGCCTGCCCAGGGGCAACAGCAATATCTGATTAACCAACAGTATGACAGTACTGAAAACAGTTTGAAAAAATATTATAAATCGATTACATACAACTATACGGGGACTCGTTACCATACCAGCGGCAATTTGCCACTGGAGCCCGCGATTAGCGGTACAACCGACGCAAACAACGGCATGCTGCTTGGAGAAAAGCTAAAGGAAGCGGAATTTATTGATGCGGCAGGTAACGGCGCAGTCATTAATTATGTGGATATTAAGCCGGATAGCGCCAGCGATCAACATATTCGCGGAAAAAACGTAAACGATCCATTTAACTTCGACAGAAGCGGTTTCCGCATCATAGTTGATGCGGTTCGTCCGAAATACTCAAAAACGAGCAACGGCATTCAACCTGAGATACTGACAGGAGTTACGGTCAACGACAATGATACGATCGACTTCGCAGTTCAATTTACGGAAGAGGTCACCGCTTGGCGAAACCATACCTCTTCATGGGACCCCGCCGGTATGTTCCTTCAATTTAATAACGGCATGAAAGCCTACTATAAGGCAAGTCCAGGAACAGGCGTGGGAACGAAAACCTGGTTGTTCAGCACGACGTTGACAGACGATATTGATCTGGAGACGCCGCTCCTCAAAGTCATCATGCTAGCGCATGACAACAAGCCTACGGATACGCTGGTCGTTCAGGATTATGCGGGCAACCTGCTCTTCCAACCGGCGAATTACAAAGGAAACCATGTCGACGGCGATACGTCTTATATGGACTCTACCATCGATTGGGCGAACTTGATGATCGACAACACGCCTCCGACGATCGGTTTCTTCTTCGAGGATGAGGGAGCGACGGCCGAAACGTACCGAAAGAACGGCAAGGTGACGATCGCGGCAGACGATCCCGTTATCAATGTGCCTCCTCTCGAGCCGACTATTCCGGGGATCGAAATGCCTACTGTGCTTCCGAGCCGGGGAATATACAGGCCGTCCAACATGACGGGGGAAGCGGCACCGTCCGTTGGTTTGGTTTACTACGTGTGGAGCCAAAGCCAAGCCAATCCGTTCGGAGACAAGGGGATTGACGAGTATGCCGCGCTTAAGCGCTTCTCGCTTACGGGCAAACAGCCGCGCGAGGATCTGTATCCGAGCGAATATGCGGACTTGAATTTGGCGGTCGTCAACAACAAAACTAGTATGATTGCTCCGCCTTCGGAAGCATTGCTCCCCGCAAACAGCGGCGTCTGGTATATGCATGCATGGACAGCAGATATGACATGGGATTCCGCAAGGGAGCTTGCGCAGTATGCAAAGATGAAAACCTATATCGCTGACCATCCCGATCAATATCAAGCCTGGAAGGACGAGCGCGACGGGTCCGAACCCGACAAAATTATTTATGCGGATGCAAAAGCGCTCGCGGCGGTTGGCGATTACGCCGATCTGGATATTTGGAGTTTGGAAGATTTCAAGCAAGACGATTCCAACTGGCAATACGGCATGACGCCATTTTTGCTTGATAATCGCGTACCGGAAGTAACGTTTACGGATATTGCCGGCAACTTGACGGCGGAAGCTGTTATCACAGTTCGGCTTGAGGATCCTCATAGCGGACTACGGGATGCAGCCTTCCAATTCGTCAAAAAAGACGAGCAACCAAGCGACGCAAGCTGGCAGGCTTTAACGCCGAACGGCAGTGGTATCGCAACGATTTCAACGCTGAACCAAGTCTATGAGGACGGGAAATACACGCTATTCGTGAAATCTTCCGACCAAGCGGGCAACGAAGTAACAGTGCCGCTGGATCAGTCGATTACGATTGATTCCACGTCCACGGTCCGATCCGCATTCTTGCCGGCTTCGGACCCAAATTACGTAAACACGCATCTAGTGGAATTTTATCTCAGCGGCATTGTTCCGGCTAACGTCAAGTATGCCGTTACTTCCAGCGTTGCCCGTCCGACCAACGATGGGGCTTACACGACGGTAGAACCAATCATCATCCGAGAAGCAGGCGATTCAGAATCCGTAACTGCGCCGGTAGCTGGCGGCGAGTACGGTTACGTCTTGCCGATCGATCCGGCTTTGAACGGCATGGTATACGTTCATGTCGTTGCCGACCCTGGCGACGGCAGCCGACTATATACGTTCGCCAAGGCTTATTACTTTGACAACCAGCCGCCAACGGTTGGATTTAGCCGCACGGCCGTGCCTTATCCGCAGCAGAAGCATGAAGTGACTGTTGCCGTGGCTGAGGAAGCGGGCCGTGCTGCAATCAACATTCGTAAATTTCAATGGGTTAAAGAGGGAAGCGCCGATCCCGATGCACTCTCTGGCGCATGGCTGGACCTGCCAGCTTCGGGTCTAGTCGAGATTGATGCCGAAGGTCTTATCGCACCGGGCGAAACCGTGAATTTCCGCTTATTCGCATATGCCGCGGACGCGGCAGGAAATATGACGATTACCTCTACGGGACTATTCGCGTTAGCGATGGATAACTCCGAGATTCCGTCAGGTGGAAAGTCTAATCTGATTCATCTCTACGGAGATTCGAACGATGGTTATACCGGCATCATAAAGCTAGATCTGGATTCGCCTGATAAACGCGGATATGAATACTCGATCTCTGCCGATGGTGGGACAATCTGGTCCAGATGGCAGCCTTATACGAATTTTGTATCGGTCGAGCTGCCAACCGACAATACGACACTTCTGAAAATTCAACTTAAATTCAGAAAGAATGGCGGTCCGAGCGGAGATCTACAAGACCTGATCATCGGGGAATTGCCTGACAGGGAGCCTGTTTACGCGCTTGCGAAGCTGGGCAACACCAAGCCGGTCAAATCCTCCACTGGAGTGGACATTCAAATTACGCCGCCGCTCGGCGTTCGAGTCAAGCCGGCAGCGGATAATCCGCCATCCGGAGTCGAACAGCGCGGCAATACTTTCAAGGTCAGGGCAAATGGCTATTATGCCTTCGATCTTACTGATCTTGGCGATACTTCACGGACTGACAAGCTCTACGTAGTCGTCGACAACATCGACGATACGCCTCCTGTGGGAAGCATCTACTACATGAGCGTGACGCCTACGAACGGCAATGCCGTTGTCAAGCTCGAAAGTAATGAAGCCGTGCGGGTTCTGAACAACAATGGACGGAATACCTACACGTTTACGGATAATGGTTCATTTACTTTCCGGTTTGCCGACGAAGCGGGCAACGAAGCGATGGCCGTAGCGACGGTATCGAATATCGACAAGACCGCTCCGAGCGTTCGGATTGTACGCACATACGAAGGACAAGCAGGGTCTAACGTCTCCTTCGGTACGATATTGGGGGAAACCGGAAATGTGCGCTTGGCTTCCGGAGTGATACTGACGGTGGAGAAAAGCGATCCGCAAGGAAAGGATTTTAACGTGGTCGGCGGTCAGTCCTCAATTGTAACGAACAAAAACGGCACTTACTCGTTTACGGTAAGCGATAGCTTCGGCAATACGACTATAGTGAGCGACACCATTAATCACGTTGTAGAATCCGCTCCGATTCCTGCTAGCGTAGAGACGACGTTCGTGGACGTGAATGGAGTTCCTTTGCCGGAGAGCATGATCAAAACGATCGGTGGCAAACGTTATGCGAAAGGCAAGGTCCAGTTGTCGATTAGCGGCGAGACCATGCCGGATAATCTTGTATTCAGCGGAGTTAAGCCAGCATTGAACGTAGCTGGCGAATATACGAACTTGATTAGCGATAACGAAGGGAAGTATACGTTAACTCGCATAATCGAGGGCAATGGATCAATCGTAGTGCCATTGACGGATATTCTTGGACAGACAAATAAATTAGCAGTCAAGATTGAAGGATTGGATAATACGCCACCGTCCATCACGTTGTCGCAGCCATTTGCCGGGGTCGTCAGAAACAAGGCGAACTTTGATGCGAAGGTCGATCTGGGCGGATACACGGTCAGCGACAATGTTTCCGAAGCTGCGAATGTGACTGTAACCGTCACAGAGCTGGATCTGAGCACCCTCGGACACAAAAAGATTACTTATACAGCTACCGACGAAGTAGGAAACTCCTCTTCCGTAACGCAAGAAGTGTATGTCGTCAACGGCGATGGACTTTTGATTTTTGCTAACGGCATGTTGATCTCATCGTCTCTAGGTCAGACAACGTTGTTCGATTCCAACAAACTGACGTTCACGATTAGCGGATTCAACCGCATGAACGTTGGCGGAACCGATATGATCAACGAATGGGGCACGTTCGATGTTCTGTACCAATCCGGTCTGTACAGAGAAGGACAGTTGAAGACGATCGCGACGAAGCTTACCTACGATGAGCTTGTTTCCAAAAGCTTCGCGGTGGAATTCCCGAAAGCGGGCTGGTATACGATTATCGTTCGCACGCAGGAGCGTGAACGCGAATTCGCGACGTTCTTCGTTAGCTCGGTCAAGTAAGAAAGAATGGCTGGAGGTGCCAAGGTGAAGTTAGTCAAAAAAATTCTGATCGCATCGCTCGTATTCGTTTTATTCATCACTACGCATGGCGGCGCGATCACGTATGCTATCGAGGCGGCAGTTGCGCCAAATACTACGCAGTTGTCCAACGGTTATATCAAAATAACCGTGGATAACGCAACGGGCCGTTTCGGCATCCGTACGGTAGACGGGCAGCCGATCCGCAAGAACGACGATAATGTCAATATGTTGTTCCGCGGCGACGATCCGGAGACGTCGTTCACGACGTTCCGGATTGACGGCACGGATTATATTTTCGGCAACCCTTATAAATTCGGCGTCAATTTCTTCTCCGAAACGACGAAGCCGAGAATTGTTACGAATACGAACGGCACGCAACAGATCGAGACGATCTGGTCCATTAAGGGCGTACAAATCAAACAAATTTTGATGCTGTACTCCAATTCCGCAGATCTCAAAAACGCGGGCAATGTGAACGTACGTTACGAAGTATTGAACCGCAGCGGTGCGCAAGTGGAGTTGGGATCCAGGATCTTGCTTGACACAATGGTGGCGGGCAAGGATGGTCCGGAATTCCAGAATGGAACCATATACAAATCTCCGCTAACTGTAGAACATAGGCTCGTGCATGATCCAGCTGCTATCGGCGTTCCGGCTGAGGATATCGCCAATAACAAGATACCGGCATATTGGGTCATGCGAGATAAGCTGGATTACACGAACCCTTTGGCGACCAATGTAATTGCTTACGGCTTCAATAACTTCTCCGAGAACGCGACCAACATCGTGGACGAGATGATCGTGGGCCATTGGAACGGACTGGCGAACACCAAGTGGGATTACCAGGTTAATCGGAACCTGGATTTCACGCGCGATACCAACGATTACGGGAGTGCAGACTCCGCAGTAGCTTTCTACTGGTTGCCTGAGCCTCTCGCTAATGGTAGAACACAATCCTTCGAGACCGTATACGGTCTTGGGGAGATTATTGCACCCGACAAAGTTTTCTCGATCCGTTACATGGATCCCGTCATGCAGCTTGCAACTCTAGATGATGCAAGCGCTTATGCAAACGAAGGAATCTTCGACATTACAGCGGAAATCGAGAACCTGCCATCGTTTAATATGGAACATACCAATATGATTATCGATATGACATTGGAAAGCGGCTTAAGCTTCGTAAGGGTTGACGAGCTTGGCAATATCGTACGAAATCCCGACGGCAGCGCGCAGTTGGAAAACGTGCGAACAAAAAATATTACAAGACAAAAGACGCCAACATTCGAAGAGGCGGAGCAGGGCATCATACCGAAATACAAGCCAGGGGACACGATAACGGTAACATACAAGGTGCAAGCCAAAGGAAGACCTTGGCCGACGACCAAACAATATATGCTTTCGGTTAGCAGCAAAGAGACGCTGAAGAAGTTGGCAACCGAACATCCTGACGCCGTGAAGATTAATAAAAACGAGCAGGGCGAAGATGAGGCGGAGCCAGTAGATGAAGGTGTAATGGCTCAGTACCAGTCCAGCAAAGCAAACTTTATCCTGCTGCCTCCTATCGGGGAAGCAAGCGCGACGTACGTGTACGGCTTATCGCCGGATGAAGCGTTTGCAACGGATGAGAAGTATATTACTCTTAACATGTCTAACATTGAGGCTTATGAGACGGGGAACGATGAAGCAGATCCCAACTTCGACTTGTATTTCGAAGAAATTGTTACAGGTGCGCGATACAAGGTTCCTGTTAAGGGCTCCGTGCTCATCCAGCCAACCGATGACGGGTCTACGGGGGATATGATTATTACTTACCGCGGCGGCTCCTTGGTGGACGCGAACGGCAACGAGATCGAAGCCGATCTCGGACCGGAGTTGCCGATTGGCGAATACAAAGTGGAGATTGATTACCGTGAAGATACCGGCGGAAATGGAAGCACAGATGAAGAAGAAAATGAAGTCGTAGATGCGGAGATAGAAAAGGAGAAAGCTGCGCTATACGACATCGTCACGGCTCAAACCTTCTTGGTTACGGAAAACGATGAAGCTCGTATCCGCAACGCCAACCTGCTAGTCATCTATAAACATCTGGTAGATCTGTCCTTCGTATCTTCTAATATGAGTGAAGAAGATCTCGAAGAAATCAATGAAATCATGTATCACAAACCGTTTAAGCCGGGAGCCGATTTGTACAGTGCCAAGTTGGCGCTTGTGCCGGCCTGGGCCGCTATGGCCTTGAAAAGCCGAGTGATCGACCCGGATCACGAGGTGGACGATCTGTTTGTAGACGAAACAAACAACGACGACGTATTCGGCGAATTCCCGATCTACAATTACAGGTCTTTTGAATCCGAAGAAGAAATGGAAGAATTTTTCGAGGATCGGGACGAGCTGGAGTCGCTGGTTACGATTCAGGGCATGGTTCGAGAGATCGGCAAGGACGACAAGCTGCAGGTTATCATCGACACCTCGACGGAACCTGCCATTATCAATGATGCCGTTAACTATCAAGGAAAGGACCTCATATTCTCAAGAGGAAATCTGGAAGTGTTCGGCGCGAAATATCCTGACATTCCTCTGCTTGACACGCTGTTTGCCAAGGGCGACGGCACATTAAGCGTAGCGGGCAGCGGATTCGTATTCCACCGCGGCGAATGGACGTTGGACTTCTATAACGGCTTCCAAAAGAGCTTGCCTCGGGCGGAAGAAGAAGACGATGAAGAGGAAGAAGAAGAGGAAGAAGAGGAAGATGGCGACGAAGAGGAAGAGAACGACAATCCCGAAGATGATACACTGAACGGTTCTCTCGCTTGGGCGCAAGGCGCAATCGGCTCCCGCTTGAACCCTATGCGTCAGGTTATGATCGAGGACGTATACTTCAATCGTCAATCCTTGTTTACTGTAATGCCGCTGTCTCTTGGCGGATTCACGTTTAAATTCAACGACTTTATATTGCGCGAAGGCGGCATCTCGTTTGGCGGCGGCATTTCGTTCAAGGTCGTGGATGCGGAGATCAAGGACGTTATCTTTAACAGCAAGGGCTTTGTTGGCGTAGACGCCAGCCTGAAATTCGAGCTGAATAAGGATATGGGTCTTATTAAGCCGGATAGCAAGGCGGAAGGCGTAGGCGGTCAGATTGACATTACCCACTACGAGCAAAAGGTAGAGGGCATTAACAATTATTACGGACTGGAATTCAATGCCGAGCTCAGCAACATGATGGAGGTTGGAGTCGAGTTTGCCTTGAAGAAGGTCGATGACGGCCGAATTCTGCCGGATGTGATCGGCTTCAGCTCGACACTTCCAAAACCAGGCGTATTGATTACGGGCGCCACTTATCTGACGGCGATTCGCGGCGCGATTCGAGAGCTGGCCGACACGATCGCGGGCGGTACGAAGGACGATCCGTTCCCGCTGACGCTGGAGGCCGGGGTATCCCTGAGATTCGGTATCGCTCCAGCATATAATTTTGGCGATATCGACTTGACGCTGAAACGAACCGGCATCAAGATTGTGGGCAAGCTGGACTTCTCCACGAGTCCAGATGGGGATGACTTGATGCCGATGATTACGGAGGCGTTGCTTGAAGCCCAGTGGGTCACTCCATGGTTCGTACGGGTCGGAGCCGAGGTCGACGTTATGGGCTGGGATGTCATTATCGGCAAAGCAGGCATATTCGTCGGACAGAACCTGGAGAAGAACAGAATCGACTTTGAAGGCTTCATCGGCGCGAAGGTTCAGGTGCCGAGCAGCGTTCCAATCGTAGGCGGCATGCCGCTATCGAGCGTATTCTTCGGCGTTAACAACGACAAAATCTGGGGCAGCGTGGGCATTTTGTTCATCAGCCTCGGCATTACGTACTATTGGGGCGGCGGAGTCGAGTTCGGTACGTCCAACGAAGATTTGCCGGATGGACTCATGCATATGATTCTCGAGGATCCCGAGAAGGGCTCGCAGCTTATGGTAATCGGACAGGGCATTGAGACCGTGGCAACATCATGGTTGTCCCCTGAACAAGAAAATCAAGAGATCGTGTATCGCGAACTGGGCAACGGCGTCACGATGATCGACCAAGGCACGATGAACGTCGGCATTGGCGGCATTACGACGACCAACGGCGGCCGGACTCATCAGATTCCGATGACGCAAGTAGGCGGCAACGCTTTGATCGAGATCACTTACGATCAGGCAGAGCTTCCGAAGCTGACGCTTAAGGACGGTACGGGGAAGCCTTACCAGATCATCATCGACAACGATAATACGGATCCGTCGGCCAACGCCTTTACGCAATGGATTCCTGCCAAACAGGCAAGCGACGGGGTGGATTCCCGCAAGCTATATGTTATCGTGCCTCAGCAGAAAGCAACCGGAACATGGACGCTGACATCGGAGACACCGGTCGACAGCAAGCTGTTGTCCGTGCCTACGCTTCCTGAGTTGACAAGCGTCGATTTGGAGGTCGACTCCAACGACTCCAACAAGTTTAATGCTTCCTGGAACGTAAGCAACGTCGAAGATGGAGACACTGTAAGTCTTTATTTGAGCAAGGATTCCGTCTCTACGTCAGAGCCGGGGGCGGATTCCTCCGAAATTCTGGAGCCTGGTGATCCAGGGCTGCTGATCGCGAAGGACCTCCCCGTTGGAACCGGCGGCAGAGGCAGTCACACGATTGACGTAACGAAGGTTCAACTTTTGGGAGATACCGAAGATATTCGCGGCTTGTTGCAGCAGGGCGATTATTACTTGAGGGCCGAGTTGAAATCTTATGCGGCCTTCGACACGATGACTTCCACGCAGAAGTTCGAAATTATTGACCCGCTTGCTCCTAACTCGGTTAGCGATGTGCGCGTGGAGCCGGCAGGCAACGGCATGTTCTCCCTTTCCTTCAAGCCTTCGGCGAAGAAACAAGGACATGCCAGCTACGAACACAGCTATGTCATTCATGCGGAAACGATGCAGGATGGCAAGCCTGCGCCGTATGAGAACTTCGGAGAATTGCTCTTTACGGAAAGCGAACTGGCGTCTAATTGGAACGCGTCGACCGGCCGCTATGAAGGCATTATGATCGGCGGTTGGACCGAAGTATCCGCCGGAACGGACGGAGAGGCTAAATTTACGGGGCTGAAAACAGACAATCGTTACATGGTTGGCGTCACTTCGGCTACGAAACCTCCGAAGTCGCACGACAAAAACGAGAACTATCATTTCGCGGAGGCAACGGCAAGCGCGCTGACACTTTTGCCTGAGCCAGTTGAACCGAAACTTCGTTTATCGAGCGATACCGGATTCGGCCCGATGATGGAGCTGTTGACGAATCAGACGAAACAGACCGTTACGATCGTTTCCGACCAGCCGAACATCGAAATCGAGGCGAAATTCGACGGGCAAACGATCGGCAGCGCTGCGCTGACGAATTCGGGTAGCGGAAGCAGAGGAACGCTGAGTTTCGATCATTTCCAAGCTGATGGTATCTACGCAGTAGAGTTAATGGCGAGGAACACCGTTACCAAGGATAAACGAATTACGATCTTGTACGTAACCGTGGATACGGAAGCGCCTGTTCTGTACATTACGGAGCCGCAGACGGGAGCCCGTACATCGAGCGGAACGATAAGGGTTGCAGGAAGGACGAGCAACGACGCCGTCTTGACGGTCGGAGGGGTAACGATCCGTCCGGCGGAAGATGGCAGCTTCAGCGGCAACGTACCGGTCAATTCGTCCGAGCCGAACATCGCGCTGACGTTCTTGGCGAAAGATGGCGCAGGCAACGAGAACAGCGCTATCGTCAACGTGACCAACGATGGTTTTGCCGTACCAGTCGGTCTTGTGCTCAGGAGCATGACAGTCGCCCCTGGCCAAGAGAAAGCAATTGAAGCTGGACTTCGTTATCCGGATGGCAAATCGGGTGACGGCAAGCAGCTATTCAAAACAGTCGCGATTAAAGGTAGCGAGTTGTCCAAGCTGGAATACCGCCTAATGACGGGAGAGAGCGTGTTGCTTGACGAGGATGGCTCCGCGCTTGGTCTTTCGACCGGAGCATCGTTAGTCGAGGTATCCTACCGCGTATCGGAGGACGTAAGGTTAACGTCTTACCTTCCGATTCAGGTACAAGAGGTAGAGCCAACAACGCTTCAGTCCGTCTCTGCCTACGCAAATCTGGTTAATGGCCAGAGTGGGCGTACTCGAGTCGTTGTGACGGATGCTGGCGAAACGCTCGGCTATCAATTGGTTTACCGTTTGTTCTCGGACGGCGCGACGCCTTCCAAACCCGCATTCGGCGATGATCTCGCGAATTGGACGCTATTGCCGGAAGGCGGGGCGATCGAAGCGAAGTCGGGCGACAAAATCATCGTTGCCAAACGTACTTCCTTGGATAAAAAAGCCGTTTCTTCTTCGAATGCGATTAATGCGCTTGTCTGGACGCCAGGCGGCGGTTTCGGTCCGGGAGGTCCAGGTGGTCCAATTGGGCCGATCGGTCCTGGAAAAGGCGAAGAGGGCGGCGAAGAAACGGTTGAGCCGGGTTCCCTGTCCATCAACGGAGCGCAAGTTGAAGCGCAGTGGATCGGAGATATGTTGTCGGCGGTCATTAAGTCCGAGCATGTCAAGGATAACGATGGCGATTTGCGTATCGGCTCCGACAACGCCAAGTCCACGGGATATTTGATCCGCGTCGAACGCGATGTGGTCCAAACAACCGCAGCGATTGGAAAGTCGGTCGTTATCGATCTTCCTGGAGCGAAGTTGACGCTAAGCGC
Organism: Paenibacillus sp. MY03; assembly: GCF_002165585.1. Taxonomy (NCBI): domain Bacteria; kingdom Bacillati; phylum Bacillota; class Bacilli; order Caryophanales; family Paenibacillaceae; genus Paenibacillus; species Paenibacillus sp. MY03. Next base: position 281,338 of record NZ_MXQD01000001.1, read on the forward strand.
GGAACAGTTGCTTAAGGTGCAGGGAGACCTGGATATTGCCATCACGCCAAACGGCATTGAAGGCATTCGCGATGCCGGCGTAATTGCGAGCTCCGCGCAAGCGAAGCTACTGGGCAAGGGAGCTGGAGTAAGCATAGCGATTAACGTGAACGATGACGACTGGGAGGGGCAAGGATGGTCTCGCGTCGCGATTCCGAATGGCGTTAGCCTGAGAGAATTGACCTCCGTTATGCTCGTGTCGGCGGATGGCAATTGGACTCCGGTGCCATGGGAGCTTGTCATGGTTAACGGCAAGGCATATGCGGACGTCGCGCTGACAGGCCTGGGGAGTCTGTACTTCCTGTCTGGAACGACGGAATTCTCCGATGTTCCCGACGCATTCTGGGGCAAAGCGGGGATTGGGGAAGCAGCCTCCAAGCTTCTTGTCATGGGCAAAGGTCAAGGCAAATTCGATCCAAACGGCCGCGTAACCCGCGCCGAGTTCCCGACGATGTTGCTTCGTGCAGCTGGCTTGATGACGCAAGGGTCGGACGCTTCCTTCCCGGACGTGGCTTCCGGTGCTTGGTATTACCGCAGCGTTGGCATCGCAAGCAAGCTAGGTTTGGTTACCGGCATGGAGGATGGAAGTTATGCGCCTGCCCAGACGCTGACCCGTCTGCAAGGCATGGCCATGATCGGAAGACTGCTAGAGCGATACGATGCCGAAGGAAGACCGGCTGAAGCGGAGATTGCGAGTTTGCTGGCTCGCTACGGAGACGGGTCCAGCGTTCCGGAATGGGCAAGAGCATCCGTCGCATTAGCCGTCAAGCATGGCATTATCGGCGGTGACTCGAACGGTAATCTCAATACAAACGGCGAATTGAGCCGCGCGCAAGCTGCGCTAATCGCAACGCGTCTCCAGCAATGGCTGACTGAACAGCATGGACAGTAACGAAGGATAAAAACTAGAAGAGGCGGAGGCAGGGCACCTGATGGGGCCCTGCCAATGCCATTCTTGCATGAGGTTATTCTGTTAAGGCGGTGTATGAATGAAGGGGAAGAGCAAGACGACGATCCGCTTGACTCTGATTGGCGCGTTGGTAGCGGCAATGCTGGGCGTATGGATGCTAGCGGCTGGCGCAAGCGGCACGAAATGGACGGATTACGCGCAGACGGACTGGTACGATTCGTATCCGAACAACGACACGTATACGATTGACTCCGCGGAGAAGCTGGCAGGCATAGCCAAGCTGGTCAACGCGGGGAGCGTTAACGGCTTTGAAGGGAAAATACTGCAGATCGCGGCAAATATCGATTTGTCGGCGCATGATTGGGTGCCTATCGGCACGAAGAACAATCCGTTCCGCGGTACATTGTTCACGCCTGTTGGACAAGACTTCACCGTCTCGGGCATGAACGTTCTCGGCAGCATGACTTATGCCGGATTGGTTGGCAACGCGGCAAACGCGACAATCGGCGGCTTTTCCATCGACGGGGCGAGTTCCTCGATTGATGTAACGGCTTCCGGAGATTCCATCTATGCCGGATCCGTCGTGGGCAAGATTATCGGCCTGGGCACGGTCTATGACATTGAAAGCGGCGTGCCGATCACGGTAACCGCTTCGGGAAAAGACGTCTATGCAGGCGGCATTGCCGGATATGCGGAAGGCACGGTATCCAGATCCGTTTATTCGGGATCGCTTGAAGCAACCGCTCAAGACGCGGCTGCCGGCGGGATCGTCGGTTATGGCGGCCCGCAAGGGGTTACCATCCTCCGGGTTACGAATAACAGCAACGTGACGGTTGAGAAGGCCGGGCTTGACGGAGACATGGCTGCCGGCGGCATCGTCGGCCATTCGGCCGGTTTCTTGCAAATGGAACAGGATGAAACTCCGATTCTGAATACGGGCGCGGTGACGGTACGGAACGGACATTGGAGTTACGCTGGCGGCATCGTCGGCAAGACGGACGGTATCGCTACATTCTCTTTGTCTACGACGAACAATGGCGCCGTGCTGATCGACGCTCCAGATGCGATCGAGTCGGCGGCAGGAGGACTGGTCGGAGCGATGTTGGGAGAGACGGGAGAGTACCCCGTCCGGTTAAACTTCGCGAATAGCGGAAGCGTGACGAATAACGGCGGATCGAACGTATATACGGGCGGTATCGCGGGATATCTCAATACGACGCTTGTCTTCACGAATGATACCTCGTCTTTGGTTGCGATAGTCGCAACGGGAAGCGAAGAAGTGCATACGGGAGGAGTTGTCGGCCATGCCGAGAAACAAGTGCAGTGGACGACAGGCGCGAGAAATAGCGGAACGATTAACGTAACGCCTAAAGTTTCAGCAGGCATTCTAAACGAAGTTTATACCGGAGGTCTCGTCGGCTTCTCGAGAGACCGGATTCTGCTGGAGAGCGTTGTGCCTGGCGTGTACGGAAACAGCGGAGCCGTCACGGTAGAAGGAGATGCGGGCTTGTACACGGGAGGCATCGCGGGCAACCGGACATTCGCCGGCACCGGCGGAGCCGCAGGCAACGTGAGCAGTACCGGCGATATTATCGTCAATGGCGATAGCCGGATTCATACTGGCGGATACGTCGGCACGCTACCTGCCAATGCCGCGGATCACGGCATGGCGGACTTGACGTTCGGAAGCGGCATCCACGTAACGGCAACGACTTCGACCGAAAGCGATTTTGTTGCGACCGGCGGCATTGTCGGCTATTACGCGAAGCCGGAAGGGAGCTTGGCGGAGCTTGCATCGTTAACGTTTAACGGCGTATTGGATGCAAGAGGCGGCGGAGCATACACTTACTCCGGCGGCATCGCGGGTTACGCCGGTTATGGTCTATTTAAGAATGCATCGGCAGGAAAATCCGCAGAGGAATATGCCACCATCGTTTCCGATGGCAAGCTTGGCGGCGTTGCAGGTTACCTGAACGGCGAGCTGGATGGAGCGAATATCGCTTATTTGGATATGACGCTTCTAACGGCTAACGGCGTTGCAGGCGGCGTAGCGGCGCAAGCGCAAGGTCTGGTTAATGGTGCCGTTGTCGGCAATGAATCGGCTAGCATCAATAATACGGTTATTATCGGAGTCGATGCTGCCGCAGGCAACGAGCTTGAATTCACCGCGGGAGGCGTCGTTGGCGTCAATACCGATTCCTTGACGATTACGGGCTCATCGGCAGCCCGATTGGCATTGTTAAATGAGACTGGACGCAGTGGCTATACACTTGGCGGTATTGCGGGACAACTGACGGATACGGCTATCGCTGGTACGATTGAGTCCCCGGTATCGGTGGAGTCGTTTACTGTAGCGGCAGAAGCATCCAATGTCGTTATCGGCGGAGCGATCGGCCGCAGCGATTCATCGTCAGTCGTTGTTGAAACGACGGGTATAACAGTCGATGCATCAGGCGACAGCATTGTTGCAGGCGGCGTTATAGGCTGGAACGAGGGCGCTCAGACTGCGGAGTCTACAAGGATTGACGGTCTTCGTACAACGATTTCGGCACTTGGCGAGGATATTGAAGCTGGCGGAATAGCGGGACGCAATGACGGTACGTTCGTCAACGCAACGGCAACCGACGGCAGTATTGCTCTGAAAGGAGCTTCGAACCGAGGCGGCGGTATAGCGGCTTCTCATCACGGGACTCTAGCGAACGTAACCTCAGTAAACATGGCACTGGTGGCCGATGCGGAAGGGGCGATCATCGGCGGTATCGCCGGCGTTTCGAAACCGCTTGATGAAGGAGCGGCAGACCCCGCTATTGAAAATGCTACATCGTTATCGTTGGAAGCACCTCTTCTTACGGCTAACGCGGCGAACGTTCGCATGGGGGGAATCGCGGGCGTAGCCAATGATACTACGATTACCAATCCCGTAACGAAAGCGGAAAATTCCGATTACGTTATCCTGACGATCAATGCGCCTGACATATACGCGGGCGGTATTGCCGGACAATCGGAAGGCGGCAGCATCGAGGGGATTGGCGGATTGGACAATCTGAATCTTCAACAGTTGTTTGTGACGACAACGACGAATGCCGGCAACGCGCTCGTAGGCGGCGTTACGGGACACGGTGTCCATACGGCAATCGACTCCATCTATGGTTCGGTCGTCAATATCAGCATCCATGGTTCGCAGAACAAAGTTGGCGGCATTGCCGGTTACTATGAGGGAACGGGTACGGCCGTCATCAAAGACAGCTATTTGGAGACGATGGGCATCCGCGGTCTGCCAGAGGCGAATGAAGCCGTGCTTGGTGGAGCGATCGGCGTCAACGATACCAGATCGATCGATGCAGGCGCCGATCCGGCATCTACGCCAAGCACGATTCAGAATACGAGGCTGATTGGCAATGTCAATAACGCAAGCTCTCCGCTGATCGATAGCCGCGGTCCGAATGCGGTCGTAGGCGGGCTTGTAGGCGTGAACGGCAGCTTGGTAGCGAATAACAGCGTTATCGACAAGAGCGTGCTTCTCGCCAGGGGCACTGGCAGCATTGTTGGCGGCCACACCGGAGTCAATATCGAAGCGGGCACATTGTACTACACGTATGCCAACGCGAATCTCTCCGTTCAGGGGCAGAATATTACGGTTGGCGGTCTTGTAGGTTTGAATGAGGGAGCAATTCTATCTTCTTACATCGACATCGACGTGACGTCGCAAGCCACGGGCACCTCGTCCAAAGCGGTCGCTATCGGCGGTCTGGTCGGCGTGAACGAAGGCCGCATCGCCAAGTCGTACAGCGTGTCCAACGTGACCGCCGGCGGCGACTATAGTCTTGTAGGAGGTCTTGTTGGCGAACAGCTCGGCGGATCGATCCGTCATTCCTATTCCGGAGGGCGAGTTCTGGCTAGCAAGACGGGAAGCTTGGCAGGCGGTTTCGCAGGCCGAATCGTAGCGGGCGAAATTGCCGAAAGCTATTCCGCGGTTAGCGTGGAAGCCGCGGCAAGCGCCGAAGGCGGAGGTTTCGCGGGACGGTACGACAATACCAGCACGAACCTGATTTATAAGACGTATTACCTGAAGGATGACGCGGCAGGCATTAACAAGGATTTGCCCGACTTCGCAGAGGGCAATATTCGTTGGCTGAACGTACCGGCTCGTCTAAGCACGTTGCTGGAAGAAACGCTACGCGATCGTACGGCCTTTCCGGCACTATCCGGATGGATATTCGCCGATGCGGGCAACGAGGAGACTGCAGTATGGCGCTATGGTTCGGTGAACGCAAGATACTTGTACCCTGAGCTGATTCGCAAGGCGAACAGCGGCGGAGGCACGACTCCGGGCGTTAACGCCAGTTTGAACTGGTACACTCGCAATCCGGATGCGATCACATTCGAGATTCGCAGCGAAGCAGAACTGGCGGGCTTGGCGCAGCTTGTTAACGAAACGATATTGGGACGAGAACGCGAAGATTTCGCAGGCAAAACCATTCGCGTTGTTAATCCGATTCATATTCAATCGGAGAACTGGACTTCCGTGGGCGCAAGCGAAACGACTCCGTTTGAGGGCACATTCGACGGTGGCGGACATTTGATCGACGGGCTTTCCGTAGAACCGGGACAGGATATGAGCGGCTTGTTCGGAGTCATCGGCGAGTCGGGCGTACTGGATCATGTCGTCCTTGAGCCTCGCACGATTATTGGCAACGGGTATACAGGAACTGTAGCCGCAATCAACCATGGTTCTTTGTCCAACATCAAAGTAGAATTAACGGAAGAGACGACATTAACGGGCCAGACGGTTGGCGGCCTGGCGGGACGCAATACAGGTTCGGTTGAAGACATTGCCCTTCATTTCCCAACCGGAGCGATTATTGAAGCCGTCGGAACGGAAGCCGCTGGCGGCGCTTTATTCGGCGACAACGGCAGCGACCTGATACCGTCAGACTGGACAGAGCTTGTCCTGCTTGGAACGGTTCGGAGTTCAGCTAACGGAGCGGTGATCGGCGGACATGTCGGTCGTCAATCGGCAGGCAATGTAGCCGACTTTGACATCGTACTTCAAAATGAAATATCGGCTAGCGGCATTGGCGGCATTGCGGGAGGATTTATCGGTCAATACGTAGATGGCGAGTTGACAGATATTAAATTCAGACTGCAAGAAGGCAACATCAAGTCGATCGGCGCGAATTCTATTGCCGGCGGCATCGTGGGCGCGTCGGATGGCGGCAACACGGTGAAACGACTGGCATTCTCGGCGGACGAGACTGCAGCGCCTGTCATCGGAGGAACGGTCGGTGCCGTAATAGGAGCGAAGGAAGGACAAGCAGCGGATCAGTACGATGTCGAATCTCTCAAGGCGAACGGCGTATCCTTGACAACGCCGGAAGGAGCGGCAGAGGGTGCCGTCGGTGGACTTTTCGGCTCCATTACGAATGCTGCGGCTTTTGATCTTTCATTTGAAGGCAACCTGACGGCTCGAAGCGTTCAAGCCAATATCGGCGGCATTGCAGGCGAAGGCCTAGACAGTCTGTTGCGAGAGGCCAGCGTACAGCCAGTCTTTGCTTTCACGGCGAGCGGCGGACAGTCTGCAATCGGAGGCATCGCAGGCGAGATGCTGGCGACCGATCGCGATCGATACTTTGAATTAGGTTCGAAACTGCCTTATTACGTAGGCATCTATGAAGCGGTCGTTCCTGCCATAGAGATCAACGCCAGCGGGATTGGCAATACAGCCGAGATTGCGACCGGCGGTATCGTCGGAAAATCGAGCGCTTCGATTTATTTCAGCGAAACCGACGCATCCGTATCGGTTAACGGCGCCAAATTGGCCGCGCTTGGCGGCATTGCAGGCATAAGCAACGGCATTATCGTATCTGCGGATACGCATGGCGGAGCATATGCTACCGAAAACACGATTAATTATGTTGGCGGAGCAGTAGGTCTTGCGTCTGGCGGCTCTATCCATTATACGTTTGTGACATCCGAGCAGGATGCGAAGATCGAAGTTTCGAAGCCGGTTACCAGGCTCCCCGAGCTTCCAGCCGCGCATGTCGGCGGCTTCGTAGGCGAAGCAAGCGGTACGGACATGAGTCATGTCAGCACGAATATGGCCGTTGGAGTAACAAGCGCAAACCAAGAGGATTCTGTTCAAGTCGGCGGTTTCGCGGGCGTGCTTGGATACAACCCGGCATTGCCTGAAGCGCAGCTAGAATGGGCTTATGCGACTGGCAGCGTAACTTCCAACATTAAAACAACCGCGCTTGCTGGCGGATTTGCGGGTTCAATCAATCGTTATGACGTATCTCAAGCTTATGCTTCCGGCAACGTAAGCAATACCGGCTTCGATACGCGTACAGGCGGGTTTGCCGGTGCCATTGAGCGCGGGGCAAAGGTAGAGAATGGTTATGCGGTCCAAACAACACTCTCCGCAACTGGCGTTAATCATGCGACTCGCGCGTATATCGGCGGATTTGCCGGCTATAACGACGGAGAACTCGACACCGTATATGCGCATGCGGAATCGATTTCGCTTGCCGCGGCAGGAGCAAGCGCCTATAGGGGCGCGCTCTTAGGCTACCAATATCGAGGAGGCAGTATCGAGGAGTCGAGCCATGCGGCGGCCATCCCGGCAATCGGCCACAACCTCGGCAGCTTGTCCGGTCTTGCGAACGAGAACAAGCTCGCAGAGCTACGGCTTGGCGATTGGCAATTGCGCACGGATACGACATTGTTAATGAGTGCTTCAGAAAACCCTTATTTCATTCTGAACCCTTACCAATTGTTCACGGCAGTGCTGCTGGCGAATGATTCGACGGGCTTGGATTTCTATCGTCTGTACAACCGTGCAGCTACGGAGACGCCTGATTCCGATATTCTGCTTGGAGCGGACATCGATTTGACGGGAATGATTTGGACGCCTTTCGAGGATTTCCGTGAAACATTCGATGGAGCCGGACATACCATTACCGGCGTGAGTTTGGCAGGTCAAAGCGGTTCGCTGGGCTTTGCGACGGTCAACTACGGTCGGATAGCCAACCTGCAATTCGTTACCGCCGAGATTGCTTCCGGATCGGCGAACACGGATGCAGTCGGCATCGTGGCCGGCGTTAATGAACTCGGCGGAGAAATCGAAAACATTAACGTTTCGGGTACGGTTAACGGGGGAGTCGTTGGCGGAATCGCGGGAATCAATAAGGGGTCCATCGCGGTAGCTTCATCGACGGGAACCGTGAGCGGAGTAATGGCTGGCGGTATTGCCGGCGATCATGCTGCATCCGGGCAGCTCGAGAATGTATTCTCCTACGCAAAGGTAACGGCTGTTGATGCCAGTGATGCTGCTGCCGGCGGTATCGCTGGAATCAGCGGAGGAAGCATCTCCAATGCCTTCTTTTCGGGCAATGTTGCAGCTTCCGGCAGTGCCTTGACAAGAGCCGGCGGTATCGTCGGACATGCTGTTGGCGGCAGCATCTCAGACGTTGTAAACGCGGCGGAAGCCGTGGCTGGGACCAATGGCAAGATTGCTCGCAACCAGACCTTCTTTGGAGGTATCGCAGGTCAGAAAGAAGATGCGGCTACGATTCAGGACGGATTCTACAACCGTCAGATGCTGAAGACGGACACCGCATTCTACGACGGAACGGGCAAGCGCGTTGCGGGCGGAAGCACGGTAGGAGCATTGGGCATGAACGGTGCGGCACTATCGACTAATGTTTTGCCTAACGGTCTTGCGTCCGCTGATTGGAAAGCAGCGGCTGGCTATTATCCGCAGTTGCAAGCATTCGCTGACAGCACTCGTTCCCGGGTAAGTGCGATTGCAATCGCGTTGCCAGACGGAATGACAATTTACGGAGCTATCGGCCAGTTCTCGCTAACGCGAATTTCCGATATTCCTTGGAGCGCGACAGGGGCGAGCCTGACGACTACCGGAGCGACAATGGCGGGCAGAGTGACCGCACCTAGCGGCGACGTTGTCTTGAGCGCTGCGGCGGCGGGACAACCAAAACGCGAAGTAGTGATTCGCCGCACGGCTCTTCTTTTTGAGGAGACGGCTGCCGCTCCTGCCTTCAACCAAGCCGATGGGCAGTTCGAAGGTACGCTCGTTGTAGGCCTGACAACGACAGAACCGGATGGAATCATCTATTACACGGTCAACGGAACCGAACCGGTGCCGGGCAAAGAAGGAACGAAAGTATATGAAGTTCCATTGGAGCTTAAGGCTACGACAACGGTGAAGGCGATCACTTTTGCGGACGACAAGGAATTAAGCGCGACGTCAACGGGCAAATGGACTCTCAAAGCCATCTTTGGCGGAGGCGGAGTACCGATGCTGCCGCCTGCTCCCGTGGAGCCGAAGATGACGATAGGCGATCGCGATATCCCGCTTGACGGCAAAGAGGCTGTACAAGCTGCCGTAAATAGCATCGTGAAGCTGACAGTTCCGGATGATGCCATCGTGTACTACACGACGGATGGCACGGAACCTACGAAGAATAGTTCTGTCTATACGGGCGAAATTTGGGTAACGGGCGACATGACGATTAAGTTCATGACGAGCAAAGACGACACCGTATATAGCGTTCGATACACTACGAAGCCAGCTGACTACGAAGTGAAGAAGAATGCGTCCGAGATTCGTTACATGGCAGGCAAAGGAACCTCGTTCCGTCCGAACGAAGCCATTACTCGCCAGGAATTGATTACCGCGCTGGCGCTGTTAATCGACTTTGAGGCAACGCCGATCGCCTCCACATTCGGGGACGTAACCGGGAAGAACGCAAGCGCGGTAGCGAAGTTCGCTTCGGCAGGAATCGTTCAAGGTTATCCGGATGGCACATTCCAAGGGGAGAAAGGCTTGACGAGAGCAGAGTTCGTCGTCATGCTCTCCAGAATCTTGGAATTGAATATCGGAAAGGGCGGAAAGTCGCCATTCTCCGATATGGAGAAACATTGGTCGGGGGATTATGTGAGAGCCTTCGTGGAGGCTGGTTACGTGAACGGATATCCAGACGGAACGTTTCGTCCGGACAGACTCTTATCGCGCGCCGAAGCGGTCGTGCTGCTGAACAATATTTTGCATACGGCAACGAAAGCCAATGCGTCGATTCGATTCCATGACGTGCCTGAAGATCATTGGGCTTACGATGAAATCATGGGAGCGGCGAAGCGCTAACAGATTGAGACGAGGATACAAGTTGGCTCCCGGTCGCTATGAAGGCCGGGGGCCATCTCGATGAAAAGGAGAAGGGGGAATCGCCAATGAACCGAAAGATGAGTATCTGGTGGATGCTTCTAATCGCAGTTACTTTGGTCGGTCTGACAACCTATATGAATCAAACAGAGGCGCTTGAAACGGAACCGTTGATTGCGAAAGAAGTTTATCGTGAAGCCCAGAATGCCGTATTCTATCTGAGGAACGTGACGGAATCGGGAACTCTGCGATCGGTTGGTACCGGCTTTCTCCTATCGGGGAACGGAAAGGCGGCTACCGCTTACCATGTCGTGCAGGGGGCGGCGTCGCTTGAAGCAACGCTAGCGGACGGTACCGTCGTGAAGAACGTCAAGGTAATGTCCTACGACGAACAAACGGATACAGCCGTGCTTCAACTTCCATTACCCAAGCTTGCCGCAGGAAAATCATACGTGTCTCTTCCGCTCCGCGAGGAGCCCGTAATGCATGGCGAACGAATATTCGCCATAGGTTATCCGCTTAAGAACACGCCGATCATTACGGAAGGCATCGTTAATGCGCCTACCGCTGACATTAATAGCCGCGAGCGCATTTTGATCTCTGCCCAAATCGCCAGCGGCATGTCGGGAGGGCCGGTTCTTGACGAGAACGGACAGCTTGCAGGCATTGTGTCAGGATCACTTCGAACAATGACAGGCATCCATCTCGTCGCGAGCACGAAGCAGTTATCAGATATTATGAACTAAAGCATAATATTGTATCTAGGCGTTCGGCTAATTGGACGATTTCATAAGCGAATACAAATAATCCACCGAACGCATAGCATATTCTTTTGATATAACCTTCCCGTTTTTAAGCAAAACAAGACAAGGAACGCTTTCGATCTGCCAGTCGTCGCGCAACCGGGGTGTAAAGTTAATATTCGTTTTGTACAGAGGATAGTCACTCCCGGCCGCCTCGACGATTTCAAGCATCCGCTCGGCGACTTTGCAGGTGCCGCATAGCGGCGTTGTAAACAGGACGGCAGTTCTGCCTACTTGTGCAGCGGCCAGTTGCTTCAATTGATGTTCGTCTACTTCCTGTAGCGGCATGTCGGGCACTCCTTCGCATAGAATATGTTTTCGTTTCTAATCATAGCAGCACTTTTTGCTTGGCTGCAAAAAAAATGAGAAAAATTCTATCGGAGCCTCTCGAAATCATATTATTTTTATTGTGGTAAAAAAATATTGAAACCATTTGAATATGCTCGCCGTATGTATCCCTGTGCAACACGGAAACGGATGAACACCCTTCAAAGGGGAGTAGCTGCAACAGTAAAGTCGTCATTACGAGAAGCTTGCTTCTCCGGCTTTATTGGCAATGCCGACATGGTATTGTTAGCGAGACCTTTGCCATCAAACGCGTAGAATCTTTCGCGTTGAGAGGCAAAGGTCTTTTTTTCGTGTAAGAGGTACTACGGAGGAAATATTAAAAATGTGGAGGGCATGGAAATGGAATTAGGATTATTGTTGGAGTATGGTTGGGTGCTGCTGGTATTAGTGGCGCTGGAAGGATTGCTCGCCGCGGATAACGCGCTCGTGCTTGCGATTATGGTTAAGCATCTGCCCGACGAGCAGCGGAAACGCGCATTGTTTTACGGACTCGCCGGCGCATTCGTATTCCGATTCTTGTCGTTATTCGTTATCTCCTTCCTCGTCGACGTATGGCAAGTGCAAGCGATCGGCGCTCTGTACCTTCTCTTTATTGCGCTAAATCACATCTTCCGGAAAGTGGTTGTCAAGAAGGGTGAAGTTGCTGCCGACAAGTCGGCCGGCAAGGAGAAAAAGCAAAGCGGCTTCTGGATGACCGTCTTCAAGGTTGAAGTGGCGGATATCGCATTCGCGATCGATTCTATCTTGGCGGCAGTTGCTCTTGCGGTTGCGCTCCCGGCATCGGGATTGCCGAAGTTCGGCGGCATGGATGGCGGACACTTCATTGTGATCTTCTTGGGCGGCTTCATCGGATTAATTATTATGCGTTTCGCCGCAACCTTGTTTGTCAAGCTGCTGGAGAGCAGACCAGGCCTCGAGATCGCTGCTTTCTGTATCGTCGGCTGGGTGGGCGTCAAGCTGGCTGTTCATACGTTGGCGCATCCTTCGCTGCATGTCATTCCGCATGATTTTGCCGAATCGACGGGCTGGAAGCTGACGTTCTATGCTGTGCTTGTAGCTATTGCGCTCTGCGGTTGGTTCCTGTCGAGCAGCAAGGAGGAGAAAGACAAGAAGCAGGTAGAAGCGGTATAATGGAATCCACGAGTCAGACAGTGGAGGAGATCGCAGGTTGGCACAGCTTTATTACAAATACGGCACGATGAACAGCGGCAAGTCGTTCGAAATTATTAAGGTAGCCCATAATTACGAGGAGCAAGGCAAACAAGTCTTAATCTATTCACCGACAATCGGAGCCAGAGGGAATACCGACCGAGTGGGTTCCCGCGTCGGGTTCGAGCGGGAAGCGATTGCGGTAGACGAAGATACGAACATGTTCGTGAACGTTAAGGCTCAGCTCGAGTCGAAGGGCCGAATCTATTGCGTGCTGATTGACGAGGCGCAGTTCCTGAAGAGGCATCACGTACTGGAACTGACGCGCATAGTCGATGAGCTCAATATTCCCGTGATGGCGTTCGGCCTGAAAAATGACTTCCAGAACCAGTTGTTCGAAGGCAGCTATAATTTATTGGTGCAAGCAGACAAGATCGAAGAAATCAAGACGATTTGCTGGTACTGCGACCGCAAAGCGACGATGGTCATCCGCTTCCGCGACGGCCAGCCAGTCCATTCGGGAGAGCAGATTCAAATCGGCGGCAATGAGGATTATAAGCCCGTTTGTCGCAAGTGTTACAACAAAGCTTTTCAATCGTCAGGAAAAGAATGAACCTTGTTTCTACAATATGGACAAGCTTGAATGAGGCCGCTCCCGCAGAGCGGCTTCTTGTTGCAACTGAAACATCCATTAAAAAAGAAGCTTCCAGCCACGAGATGTGGTTTGGAAGCTTCTTTGTCCTTTAAGCGGCTTAAGAAGCTGTTCTTGCGAGATTGAACTTAAGAGTGTAGACGCTGCTTGTCACTCACCGCATTTGCCTGCTTCTTATCGAAGTAGTAATGTTTGAAGTTTTTGACGTGGCTGTAGTAGTAACGGGATATCCGAATAATCCGTTTCAGGTTCAGGTCTTTTTTGTACCAGATGGAGTAAAGCACCTTCTTTTCCTTGTACAGCCCCTTTATTTCGGCCGCCAAGGCCGGCTCCGTAACGTATTTGCGCAGCACCGTTCTAGGGACATTGGTCCAAAGGCCGGTCCCGTTGCCGTAGACGCAATCCGTGTTTTTGCCATAGACGACTTGGTCGATCATAGCGGTGATCATGTTGAGTCCGGCCGCACGCACGAAGAAGCTGCTTCTCCCCAGCCGAGGGTTGATTTCGAACAGCATATATTTGCCCGTTCTGCTGTCGAATTTCATATCGATGTTGGAATAGCCGACATAACCGATTTTTTCGAGGAACTCCTTGATTTTGCGATAAATAGCCATGTCGGAGCGCGAAATGATCGCAGCGTAATTGCCGAGCGTTTTCGGCGCGTATTCCTCCAGCACGGGCTGGCCCAAGCACATCATCTTGACGACGCCATCGTTGTTGGAGAAGCTGTTAATGACTCGCATCGAGCTGTCTTCGCCGGGAATAAATTCCTGGATGATCAGCTTGCCCATATAATCGGATTTGTTCATGCTGCGTACCATTGTAAAATATTCGTCTTTCGACTTGAAGAAAAACACTTTTTTCTTGCCTTCGAACTGGCTGTGCAAATAGTCGTAGGCGTTGCTGTTCTCGGGCTTGACGATGATCGGGAACTGGAAATCCATATGCTCCAGCGCTTTCTCCCGCTCATGAGGCTCGCAGACGATCGTTTTCGGATAATCCAGACCGTACTGCTCGCATATCTTATAGAACTTGTCCTTCGTATCCAACGTGTCTAGCAGCTCGTGCGAGATGAAACGGTTGGCGATCAGACCTTTAAATTTGTCGTAATGACGCGACAGCATGCCGGCATAATAGTCGGAGCACGGGATGACGATCAGCTTGCGGCCCTTGGAAGCTTGTCCCTCCAAAACCGACAGCAGAGCGCCAGGAAATATGTCGTCACGGTCGAAATCGTCGATGCGAACGAGATCGAACAATTTGCTGTTCATGGTCGGGATAAGCAGGCGGCTGCACAGCAGCAGCGGTTTGATTCCGTATGCTTCGTGGATCAGTCTGACATTTCCGTATGCGTTCTCGTCGCTTCCAAGTATGATAGGCAAAAAATCGTTGTTATTCATATGGTCTCCTTGTTGAGTAGGCTCTATATTGCAGTATGATCTCAATCTACAGTCTAATACTTTCAATTGCCAAACTACAACTCTATTTTTTGCCGGATCTCCATCAATATAGTGCAATGAGGCAGGTTAACAGAATCGAATGAGCGGATCCAGCGGTTGCAGTATACTATTATTGGAAAATGAAAGCGTTGTCATCGTTGCAATCATTCAAAAGGGAGATGGTTGAAGATGGGGAACACGAGGATTCGGGCTGCACTCAAGCCTCACGCGGTGAGGCTGCTGATTCTGGCTTTGCTGGCGCAGGCCGCGCTGTTCGCGGGACCGGGGCTGCAACTGGCGGAAGCGGCGATCGGTCCGGCCGATTTCTTGAAGACGGACGGGAGGTTTATCAAAAACAATAGCGGCAATGGAGACATCGTGACGTTGCGCGGCACAAATGTCGGGGGCTGGCTTGCGCAAGAGGATTGGATGTCGCCTCTGGGCGAGTTCGCCGCCGACCGGACAGGCTGGACCGCGACGGCTTCGGCGAACGGCGGTAACGCAGGCAATGCGATTGACGGAAGCAGTACGTCCTATTGGGATACGGGAGCGAACCAAGCCAGCGGTCAATGGCTGCTGATCAATCTTGGAGCGCCGACGTTTTTCAATCGTCTCTATGTGGACGCGGGCGGAAGACCTGAAGATTACCCGCGCGGTTATACGATTGAAGCGTCGAACGACGGGACGACTTGGCGCAACATCGCCAGCGGCGCATCCGTAAGCGCGAATACGGTTGTTCGCACGATTCCACAGGTGGCGCATTACGTTCGAATCAGCCAGACGGGCACGGCTTCGAACTGGTGGTCCGTGGCGGAATTTAATCTGTTCAGCGATCCCGTGCTGAACAATGGTCCGTTTACTGCAACCGCATTCGCCTACGGGTCCGGAAGCACCGCCGCGGCGGGTGTCGACGGCGACGTGAACACGAGATGGACAAGCGGCGCCGCGCAGATGCCGGGCCAGACGTATACGATCAATCTCGGCGGGAACCGCGAAGTCAGCCGCGTGCTGATCGACGCTGGAGCGGCATCGGCAGGCGATTACGCGCGGGGGTACGAGGTATGGGGACTGACGGATGGCGTCTGGACCAAATACGCCAGCGGCATCGGCACGTCCCGGTTCATTCATGCCGAGTTCTGGTGGTCGTATTGGATGACGGAGATCCGGATCGTGCAGACGGGCACCAGCTCGAGCTGGTGGTCAATCGCGGACGTATCCGTGTTCTCCGGCGGCAGTCTGGAGCGTTCGGGCTGGACGTTGAGCGCCTCCTCCAGCGGGTCCGGCGCATCTCCGGGCAACGTGAGGGACGGCAACGCGGGCACGGTGTGGAACACGGGCGCGGCGCAAGCTCCCGGTCAATGGTTCCAGATCGATCTCGGAGCCAAAATCACTTTTAATCAAATCGTGCTCGACAACGCCAAAAATTCCGGGCAGGAGCAAGATTACCCCAGAGGCTACACCGTGCAAGTATCGCAGAACGGCAGCTCCTGGACCACCGTTGCCACAGGGCAAGGTCTGCGCAAGGCGACGCCTATTAACTTCCCGGCGGTCGGCGCCAGATACATTCGCATCAATCAGACGGGCAGCGCCGGCAATTGGTGGTCGATCGGCGAGCTCAACGTCAGCTTGAATAACGACGACTACTCGCTGTATTCCACCTTGGGGCAGCGGTTCGGCTCGTCGACGAGAGAGAGCATCTACACGACGCATCAAAACACGTGGATCGTGGAGAGCGATATCGACAATATCAAAAGCATGGGCATGAATCTCATCCGGGTGCCGATCGCCTGGTTCGAAATCGTCGATGAAAGCGGCGCGGTCAAGCCCGGCGCATGGACCAACATCGACTGGATCGTCGCCGAAGCGGCGGAGAGAGACATGTACGTCCTGCTTGATCTGCACACGGTGCCGGGAGGCGGCTGCCCGTGGGGAAGCTGCGGCCGCGTCGGACCTAATCCCAACGCGTTCTGGACGACGCCCGCCTATCAGGACACGGTCGTCGAGATTTGGAAGGCGATCGCGGCAAGGTACGTCGGCAATCCGGCGATTGCAGGGTATGATCTCATCAACGAGCCGCTGATCGATTACGCGGAGGATGGCGACGACGTCGCCCAAAAAAGCGCGTATTACGACCGGTTGTACGATGCCGTCCGCGCCATCGATCCCGATCATACGATCTACCTCGCGGCGTTCTTCAATTGGAGCAGCATTGCCGCGCCTGGCGTATATGGCTGGGAGAACGTCGTGTACGAGGTGCATCCTTACGATATGCCGAACGGCAAGGACGCGGATGCGCAAAATGCGCTCGTCGAGACGACGGTGGCGCAGGTGGGAGCGATTCAGAACGATCCCAACTGGAATATCCCGATTCTGCTCGGCGAATATTCGCTGTACCATAACGACGACGTATGGGCCAAATTTATGTCGGGCCTGAACGCGCTGGAAATTTCATGGACGAACTGGTCCTACAAAGTCCGGCAGGATCATTATCAAGGGGCGGGCGGCTACTGGGGCTTCTACAATTCGAACAGCAATCCGCTTCCCATTATCAACAGCGACAATTCCGCGACGATCGCGGCTAAGCTCGGCCAATTCGGCACGTCGCAGTTCGCGCCGAATACGAGATTTATTAACGTCGTGAGCCGGTTCGCGGACGGTCAGCCATGGATGGCTACGGTGCCGATCGACAAAAGCGGCTGGACGGCGACGGCTTCCTCGACGGAAGCGGGAGGTTCGCCGGGCAACGCCCTGGATTGGAACGCTACGACGCGTTGGAGCAGCGGAACGCCGCAAGCAAACGGACAGTGGTTCCAGGTGAATATGGGCGCACGCAAGGCGTTCGATCAAATCTCGTTCGAGACGGGCACGGGGAGCAAATGGGATTATCCGCGAGGCTATCAGGTGCAGATTTCGAACGACGGCAGCAATTGGACGACGGTCGCGAGCGGCCAAGGCTTCGGCTGGAAGCAGGCTATCGTGCTAGGTCCGCAATATGCCCAATATGTCCGGGTCGTCCAGACGGGAAGCGCGCATGAATGGTGGTCGATCTCGGAATTCCATGTGTACTCGGAGCCGGCGCTGGACAGAAGCGGCTGGACCGCCAGCGCATCGTCGACGGGAGCGGGCGATTCCGCAGGCGGAGCCCTCGACGGCAGCCTCGCGACGCGATGGAGCACCGGCGCTAACCAGGCAAGCGGACAATATTACGCGGTCGACATGGGCAAGACGCAGACTTTCAACCGGCTGCTTCTGGAGACGGGCGCTTCCTCCAGCGATTATCCTCGAGGTTATCAGATTCAGGTGTCGAATGATGGATTGAGCTGGTCGACGATTGCCTCCGGCAGCAATATGAACGCGAACTTGCTGCTGCAATTCCCTGTTCAGACGGCTCGTCATATCCGTGTTGTGCAGACGGGCACGGCAGCGAATTGGTGGGGAATCGCGGATCTGCAAGTATACGGAGAGAAGGAACTGTCGCGGACAGGCTGGACGGCATCGGCTTCGCATACGCAAGCGGGAAGCAGCGCGGGCAACGTCCTTGACGCGAGCGCATCGACGAGATGGAGCGGCGGAGTGGCGCAGGGAAGCGGCCAGACGCTCCAAGTGGATATGGGGGCGAATCGCTGGTTCAATCACATCATTATGGATTCTGGAGCCAGCACGAGCGACTATGCCAGAGGTTATGTCATCGAAGTATCCTCGAATGGTTCCAACTGGAGAACGGTAGCAAGCGGAGAGGGCGTATCCGCGACGATTGCGGCGAACTTCCCGATTACGGAAGCCCGTTATATTCGGGTAACTCTTAAGGAAGCTTCTCCGAGCTGGTGGTCCATTAGCGATTTCCGCGTGTTCGAGTAGGAGGCTGAAGCCATGAGTGGATCATTAAAGCTTAAGCAAGGGGTATCTGCCGTTTTGGCCGCGGCTATGCTGGCGACGATGGCGGCGTTTCCCGGCAAAGCTTACGCGAACGATTACCAGAATCCGTCTCTGCCAGTCGAACAGCGTGTGGCGGATCTTCTGGGACGCATGACCTTGCAGGAGAAGGTTGGGCAAATGCTGCAGGTGGAGCGGCTCGCGGCTACGCCTGCCCAGGTAGGAGCCAATTACATCGGCTCCGTATTAAGCGGAGGAGGATCCAATCCTTCCCCCAATACGAAGGAAAGCTGGGCCTCCATGGTGAACGGCTACCAGGCGGCAGCGGTCGGCACGCGGCTCGGTATCCCCATTTTGTACGGGGTAGATGCGGTGCACGGTCACAATAATGTCTATGGCGCGACGATCTTTCCGCATAATGTCGGATTGGGGGCGACGGGGGACGAAGACCTGTTGCGCCGGATCGGAGCCGCTACCGCCAGGGAGATAAGAGCCACTGGCATTCAGTGGGATTTTGCGCCGTGCTTGTGCGCGCCGCAGGATATCCGCTGGGGCAGGACGTACGAAGGTTACTCCGAGGATTCGGCCTTGGTGGCCAGATTGGGAACGGCGTTCGTGGAAGGACTGCAGGGACGGCCGGGCGAACCAGGTTTTCTGAAGGGGACGAAGGCCGTCGGCACCATCAAACATTGGCTGGGCGACGGCAACACGACGGCGGGCGATGATCAGGGCAACGTGACTTTAACGGAGAGCGCGCTGGACCCCTATATTCAGCCCTATAGGGAAGCCATCGCGGCTGGAGCAAGATCGGTCATGATCTCTCTTACCACCTGGAACGGGGCCAAAATGCATGCCGATCCTTATCTCGTCACTACGATGCTCAAGCAAGGCCTTGGGTTCGACGGCATGGTCGTCTCCGATTGGAACGGGGCGTATTCTTTGGTGAACCAGGGCGTATATCCCAATTATTCGGAGGCGCTGAAGGCGACGGTGAATGCGGGTATCGACATGTTTATGGAGCCGGACAACTGGACGCAATTTATCCCGACCCTGACGGCTCTTGTAAACGGAGGGCATGTGAGCCATGCCCGCATTAACGATGCCGTATCGCGCATTCTCAAAGTCAAATTCGAGGCTGGCCTGTTCGAAGCGCCTTACGGCGATCCGTCGCTGTTGACGGACGGCTCGTTCGGAGGAGCGGAGCATCGGGCGCTAGCCCGCGAGGCGGTACGCAAGTCCGCGGTGCTTCTCAAGAACGAAGGCAAGCTGCTGCCGCTCTCAAAGAATGCCAAGGTGTTCGTCGCAGGCTCCAAGGCCAGCGATATCGGCACGCAGTCTGGCGGATGGACGATCAGTTGGCAAGGCTCCTCCGGCGCGATAACGCCGGGCACGACGATTTTGCAAGGCATCCAGGGGGCCGTGACAAATGCCGCAAACGTCACTTACTCCGCTAACGGCATGGGAGCCGCAGGTCATGACGCCGCCATCGTCGTCGTCGGAGAAGCGCCGTCGGCGGAGATGATGGGCGACGTTGGTCCCGGCCAGCCGCGTCCGGATTTGAACCTCGGCGCGGCAGACCAAGCGGCGCTCGCGAACGTGTTGGCAAGCGGCGTTCCGACGGCGGTCGTCATGCTGTCCGGCAGACCGATGACCATAGGCGGACTGCTGCCGAATTGGGAGGCGTTCGTGGCGGCATGGCTGCCAGGCACGGAAGGCGCCGGCGTGGCCGATGTGCTGTTCGGCGACTACGACTTCACGGGCAAGCTGCCCTTTACTTGGCCTCGCGACATGGCGCAAATTCCGGCCAACTTCAATGACACCGGCTACTCTCCGCTGTTCCCGCTCGGCTACGGGTTAAACGCATTGGCAACTGGCGTTCGGGAGCTCCCTGGTGCGATCGAAGCGGAGAACTTCAATGCTTCGTTCGGCGTGCAGACCGAGGCGGCGACGGATGCGAGCGGCGGTCTAAACGTTGGTTTCATTGATGCGGGAGATTGGATGGACTATCGCGTTTTTGCTCCCGTCGCAGGCTCTTATCGACTTCGGGTTCGCGTCGCGAGCGGCAATGCAGGAGGAGCGCCTAATGCCGTCGGCGTCGCCTCGGGCGGAACGTCTTTGGCGACGCTAAGCGTTCCAGGCACGGGAGGCTGGCAGTCCTGGACGACCGTGCAAGAGACGGTCGCGCTGGCGGCAGGCACGCAGACCTTGCGGCTCTCCGCGCTTGCGGGAGGGTGGAACGCGAATTGGCTGGAGCTGATTCCGGTTTCAGCCGCGGCTTCGGGCAATCTGCTTGCCAATCCGGGCTTCGAATCGGGAGGCGCGGCCGGCTGGAACGAATGGAACGGAGGCGTGGCGGCGCAGAGCGTCGATACGGATATGCCGTATGACGGCGCCAGCAAGCTGACGCATTGGGCGGCTTCCGATTACCGGCAGCTTACCCGTCAGACGGTGAGCGTTCCGAACGGCTTGTACCGGCTAAGCGTGAAAGCGAGAACGGGCGGCGGGCAGAACGCGCTCCATCTGTACGCCAAGACGTCGGACAACGAGCGGCGAGCGAATATTTCCAGTGCCGGCTCGCAATATTGGAAGTCGTACGAAATAGATCGGATCGCAGTGACAAATGGCATCATCGAGATCGGCGTCTGGTCAGAGGCCAAAGCCGGCAATTGGGCGGCCTTCGACGCTTTCGAGCTTACGCCGGCCAATCTGCTTGCCAATCCGGGCTTCGAGCCGGGCGGCATGGCCGGATGGAACGAATGGCATAGCGGCCCGCTCGCACAGAAGACGGATGGCGACGGACCTGCCGCGGGAAGCTACAAGCTGACGCATTGGGCGGGCACGGCGTATCAGCAGTTGACGGGGCAGACGCTGGCCGTGCCGAACGGGACCTACCGTCTAAGGGCATGGGCGCGATCCGGCACGGGACACCTGGCGCTGCAGTTGTACGCCAAGGGGTACGGCGGCGCGGAGCTGACCGCTCCGATCGCGAGCGGAACGGCAGTCTGGACCCCGTACGAGATCAGCGGCATCGCGGTGACCAACGGTACTATCGAGGTCGGTGTCTGGTCGTCTGCGAATGCCGGAGCCTGGGCCGTGTTCGATCGGTTCGAGCTCGTGCGAACCTTGTAGGCGGTAGCGCAGGAGAACGCTTACAAGAGAGCGAATTGTAGGTAAGAGACAAGACCCTTACAACAGTACGTCCCGGAGAGCCGGGAGCAGGAGGAGACTATGCCGCTGCAACGAATCAGCATCCGCTTCCGGCTAATGGTGCTTATGATCACGTTAACGACGTTGCCGGTTATTACGGTAACCTGGCAAGCTACGAACAATACGAGAAGCTCCGTGGAGAAGGAGATGATTGATGCCAACGAATCCCGAATGATCTGGGCGAGCCAATATTTGGACGAATTGATCCAGCAGGTGGATACTTTGTTTTATGCGCTTCATATCCGTTCCGACCTGATTGGCGATTTGACAAGTATCGACGATATGGAAGCGGGGGAGCGTTATCGGTTGCAGAATGCTTTATTCGCAGCTATGAACACGGCTTACTATTCGTTCTCCCGCAAGATCGACAATTTGACATTGTACATCCATGCCACGAAGCGGGCGTACTCCGTCAATTATGCCAATAGCGGCATCACCCATTCGCTGGATATTAGGGAGGGTCCGTGGAGTCGTATGTTGAGCGAACCGGCAGGCTTGTATTTCAAGGCGTCCGGCGACATGCTGAGCGCGTACCATTCTATGAACGAATTCCAGGGACAGAGGTTGATTGGCGGCATCTCCGTACGAATTGACGGCAAAGTATGGGGGCAGGCGGGAGAATTATTGCAATCGGGGCCAGAAAGCGCGATCTATCTCGTCAGCGACGAGGGCGAGCTGCTTCCCGGCTCTTCGCCGTTGCCGGACGATCCGGAGCTGCTCCGCGTGTTGGAAGGAGACAAACCGCGCTCTTCGGATGTGGCGTTCGTCAGGACGAAACACGACTATGTGTTCTCTAAGCGGGTTAGCGGCGGGGAGCTTCAGGTCATCAAGGCGATACCTGCCGCGACGATCGATGCCATCGCCCAGAGGACAATGACGGCCGGTCTATGGACCGGGGTGTTGTTTACGGCGGTATCCATTCTGCTGTCTATCGTCGTATCGCTTCGCATCAGCCGCCCTATCGTCAGCCTGGCGAAGACGATGAGGAAGTCGCATATTCACGACTTCGAGATGAAGTCCGTGCAGAGCAAGGACGAGATCGGTTTGCTGGAGGCTGGCTACAACTTCATGATGGTCCGGATGAAGGCGCTCATCGAGAATGAGTACCAGCATGAAATCGATGTCAAAAACGCTCAGTTGATCGCTTTGCAGGCGCAGATCAATCCGCATTTCCTCAATAATACGCTGCATATGATCGGAGGAATGGCGCTCGCGAAGGGCGCTCCGGAAATTTATCGAGTCACGTATGTGATAGGCGATCTTCTTCGTTATTCCATTAGTTCGGAGATGGAGCAGACGGTTCAGCTAAGCAACGAGCTTAAGCATACCGGCAACTACTTGTTTATTCAGGAGCAGCGTTTCGCGGGGCGATGTTCGGTCCAGGTGGACGCGGAGGAAGGTACGGGGGGCGTCGATATTCCGAAGTTCACTCTGCAGCCGATCGTGGAGAACGCGTTCGAGCATGGCTTGCAAGGCAAGGAAGGCGAGTGGTCGCTTGAGGTAAAGGCAAGGTTGATTCGCGGGACGCTGGTGTTGATAGTTAGGGACGACGGCGTCGGGATGGGGCGCAATAAGCTGGAAGCCTTGCGGAAGGAGCTGGCTTCTGGCGAACGGACTTCCGCGTCCGCTTCTGCTTCCGAAGAGGGGCGAAGCCGGCGCGGCATCGGTCTCTCCAACGTGCACGGGAGGATCGCTATTCGTTATGGCAGACGTTACGGAGTCAGGCTGTTCAGCTCGGAAGGCAAGGGCACGCTAGTCGTGCTGACGATGCCGGCCGACGGCCTGGCTGGTGAAGGCGCAAGCGAGAAGGGGGAACGGCATGTATAACGTATTTATCATGGACGACGAGCCGTGGTCGAGGGAGGTCGTTAAGGCGCTTGGCGAGTGGGAAAAGCTGGGGCTCCGCGTGGCGGGAGAAGCCGAGGATGGCACGGAGGGGCTGCGGCAAATCGGCGATCAGCTCCCCGATATCGTTGTAACGGATATGCGAATGCCCGGCATCGATGGTGCTGAGCTGCTGCAGGCGCTTCATGTGCGCCATCCCGGCACGAAGCTGATCGTCATGAGCGGTTATGACGATTTTATCTATACAAAGGGGGCGATTCGGTCCAGAGCCATGGAGTATTTGCTCAAGCCAATCAGCCCCGAGGACTTGAATGCTGCTCTTGCTAGATGCAAGGAGGAGTTGGACCGCGAAGCGGGCACCCGCTCCTCCATTTTCGCAAGCGGCGAAGACGTGCAGCGTTACGCCGGTCACCGCTCCCGCATCTACGCCAGCTTGCTCTCGCTGGACAAAGAGCGGATCGCAGGCGCCTTCGAGTCGCTTGCCCGCGAGCTTGCAAGCGCGAAGACAAGCGTGGCGGAAGCCGGCGGCTCGTCCCGGATCGCGAGCGATTTGTTGTTCATGCTGGAGCAGTTCCTGTCCGAGCAGGAAGTGACGCTGGAGCAGCTGCTCCTTGACAGAGGCGTCGCCGCGAACGGCATGATTGATACGGCCACGGGCTCCGTTACATTGAGGAGCACAGCCTCTCCGCAAGAGGCTGCGCTGGCTGTTGGCGAGATTTACGCTTTGGCCGTCGAAGGGCTGCTCTCCTTGCGTCAGTCCCGTAGCAGGCTGGATATGGAGGATGTCGTTGCCTACATTGACGCCCATTTTCAGGACGCGATCTCGCTGGAGACGGTATCGGGGCAATTCCTGATCAGCCGGGAGCATCTCAGCCGCGCGTTTAAAGCACGTACGGGCGAGAACCTCTCGGATTATATCGTGCGCAAACGGATGGAGAAGGCGCGTTCCCTCATTGCAGTGGACCGTCTGCCTATCAAGCACGCAGCTCAACTGTCGGGGTATGAAGACATCGCGTATTTCTACCGAGTGTTTAAAAAACACTTCGGCATTACGCCGGGAGAGCTCCGCAAAGAGAGAGAGTAAGAGGTATTTCCCTTCTGCTGCGGGGCTGGCTGGCAGGCGGGGCGATCAAATGTGTATGAAAAACCGAGCACAAAGTGACGTTGGCGAGGGCACGAGGGCAAATGTGTATGAAAAACCGAGCACAATGCGCCGTTGGCGGGGCACGAGGGCAAATGTGTATGAAAAACCGATCACTATGAGACGTTGGCAGGCGCGCGAGGGCAAATGTGTATGAAAAAGCGAGCACAATGCGACGTTGGCGGGTCTAAGAGGGCACATGTGTATGAAAAACCGAGTACAAAGCGCCGCCGTCGCCCCACATCAATATTGTACAAATAGCGACGTTAAAATCCTCGAAAGAAAGCGCTTAATTTCTTCGCTATACTGAAGCTGCATCTAACTCATAGGGGGAATTCACAATGAAGAGAGCGCTTCATCTGCTGATGACGTTGTCGATGGTAATCGCGGTACTGGCGGCTTGCAGTTCGGGGAATAACGGCAACGGAGCGAACGACGGCGCGAAGCCGACCACGGGCGGCAGCCCGACCAGCGAGGTCAAGACGACGGAGCCGCCGAAGAAGGTGGAGCTGAAGGTGTTTATGAGCTTCCCGAGATTTAAGGATCAGTTCGAGCAATATTTTGCCCAGTTCAAAGAGAAACAGCTGGCGGAGAAAAACATCGACGTCACGATCCAGCTGGAAATGCCGAACGCCGACCAGGCGAAACAAATCCTGCAATCGCGCCTGTCCTCGGGCGACGCGCCCGACTTGTATACGCTTCACGCCAACGACATTCCAACCTACTACGATGCCGGATACGTCGCGGATCTGACGGGCCAGCCGTTCGTCGGCAAGCTGTACGAAGCGGTGACGGAGACGGTCAAATACGACGGCAAGGTGGCCGCGCTGCCGCTGGAAAGCCTGTCGTGGGGATATCTGTACAACAAAACGATCTTTAAGGAGCAAGGCCTGACGCCTCCGCAAACGCTCGACGAAATGAAGGCCGTGACGGAGAAGCTGCAAGCAGCGGGAATCAAGCCGTTTCTGCTTGCCTTCCAGGAATCCTGGATTCCGCAGCTGATGATGGCGTTGTCGCTGGGCGGCACGGTTTCCTCGGCGCATCCCGACTGGATTACAAAGATGAATGAAGGCACCGCTTCCTACGCCGATGTGCGCTCGGTATTCGACATCATCGATATGATTATGGCAAACGGTACGGATAAGCCGTTCGAGACGGGCAACGAAGCAGGCTCCGCGGAATTCGCAAACGGCAACGCCGCCATGTGGGTGCAAGGTTCTTGGAACGCGGAGACGATTCTGAAAGTCAATCCCGACATGGACTTCGGCGTCGCGCCGCTGCCGGTGAGCAACAATCCGGCGGACGCCATGATCAACCTGGCGACATCCACCTCGCTCGCCCTGTCCCCGACAAGCGAGAACAAAGAAGTAGCGCTTGATCTGCTTAACTACATTCTGGACGACAAAGATTCCTCGGCCCTGTTCGAAGAATTGAAGTTCAATCCTATCGCAACGGTGCATCAGTACGAGGTATTCCCTTGGGTCAACGAAGCGAGCGCCTACGTCTCCGAAGGCAAGGCCTATCTGGATCTCAAACTGCCAAACGGCGTGACGGACGAGACGGCCAAGCTGCTCCAGAGCTATTACATCAAGGACGTGACGCAGGACGACATCATCGCGGCGCTCGACAAAGTATGGCAGACCGCCGTCAAGAGCAACTAGGACTGCGCAGCGGGCGGGAGAACCCGTCCGGATCGGACCGGGAGTGAAAAGAAATGATGACAACGAGAACTAGAAAGATGAAGCCATCCGCGATGCTGCTCCTATTCGTCCTCCCTGCGCTTGCGTTCTACTGTGCCTTTACTTTAGCCCCCGCCATCGGGGGCATCTGGTACAGCTTGACGGATTGGAACGGACTGAACCCCGCTTACCGCATGGTGGGGTTCTCCAATTACGTCGAGGCGATGGGGGACCGTTTTTTCCTGAAATCATTATGGTTCACGTTCAAATTCGTCGCGTTCATGCTGGTGCTGCAAAATGCGATTGCGATACTGCTCGCCTTGTTCATCGAAGCCATGGGACGGAGCAAGGTCTGGTTCCGCACGATTTTTTTCATGCCGAACATGCTTAGCCTGATCATCGGCGGCTTCATGTGGATGTTTATTTTCACGCGGGTCTTCCCCTATCTGGCAGATCAAACGGGTTGGCTGCTGCTTGATCAATCGTGGATCGGCGATCCCAAGTATTCGTTTTTCTCCATTCTGGCGTTGTCGTTATGGGGCGGGGTCGGATACTTGATGGTCATCTACATTGCGGCGCTGCAAGGCGTGCCGAAGACGCTCAAGGAAGCGGCATCGATCGACGGCGCAGGGGCGTTTACCTTGTTCCGGCACGTGACGCTGCCGATGATCTACCCGGCTCTGACAATCGGCGTTTTCCTTACGCTGAACAGCTCGTTCAAAGTGTTCGACGCGGTTTATTCGCTAACGGGGGGCGGGCCGGGCCGATCGACGCAGGTCATTGCGATCAACATTTTCGAAGAGGCGTTCAGCTTCTCCAATCGTTACGGCTACGCCAGCGCGAAGGCGATGATTCTGTTCGGCATCGTCATGATCATCACGATCATCCAACTGGCCGTCATGAAGCGCAGGGAGGTGAGAGCATGAGCGGATCTGCACAATCCTACCATGCCCATGCTCACACCAGCAACAGCACCACCAACAACAGCAACAATAACAGCGGCAAAACCATGCGCCGTCTGGGCTCCGCTTCCATGTTCCTGTTTCTGATCCTCGCGGCCGTCGTGACGCTATTCCCGATCTACATGGCGCTGCTTAACTCCGTCAAGACGCAGGGGGAGATGCTGACGAACATTCTGGCGCTCCCGACTACGCTGGAATTCGGTAACTACGCCGATGCTTACCGCAAGACGGATTACATGCGAAGCCTGTGGAACACGGTTGTCGTCGCGGCGGTCGGACTGGCCGGGATCATCCTGTTCGCGTCGATGGCGGGCTACAAGCTGTCGCGGACGCCTGGCAAGCTCAGCAGCTTCCTGTTCGGACTGTTCGTCATGTCGACGCTGATTCCGTTCCATTCCATCATGATTACGCTGGTTCGGATCAGCAGCGACATGGGGCTGCAGGGATCCGCCGTCGGTCTCGGCCTGCTCTACATCGGTCTCGGAGTAGCGGTAGCGATCTTCCTGTATCACGGTTTCGTCAAGTCCGTGCCGAAGGAACTGGACGAGGCTGCGGTCATCGACGGCTGCGGCGAATTCAAGCTTTATTTCGTCGTCATTTTGCCGCTCCTGCTGCCCATTACGGCCACGATCGCTATTCTGAACATGTTATGGATGTGGAACGATTTTTTGCTGCCGCTTCTTATTTTGACGGATTTCAAAAGCTATACGTTATTGCTGTCCACCAACATGCTGTTCGGCGAATACAATAACGACTGGTCCGCGATTCTCGCCTCGCTCGTGCTTGCCATGTTGCCGGTCATCGTCCTGTATTTGCTGCTGCAGAAATACATTCTGCATGGCATCTCGGAAGGCGCGATCAAGTCGTAGGGAGGATAAATAGAGATGAGCGCAATAAGAAACGAAGAAGTATACGGTTTCGTCAAAGCGGACGGCCCCAGGCTGGTTAACGGCAGAGGAGAGCCCATCTTATTGAGGGGCGTTGGCTTCGGCAGCTGGCTGCTGCCGGAAGGTTATATGTGGCGATTTCCCGAAGGAGGCGATCGGCCTCGCAGAATCGAAGCCATGATCGAGTCGCTTGTCGGATCCGAGGAAGCAAATAAGTTCTGGTCCGTCTACTATGACCGATACATTGCCGAAGAGGATATCGCCAAGATCGCGGAGGAAGGCTTCAACTCGGTGAGGGTGCCGATCAACGCGAGATTTCTGACGGGAGAAGGGCCGGGCGGCCGTGCCGAAACGCATGTCGACGCAGCAGCGGGCCCGAATCAAGCTGAGGCTACGCCGTCAACGGACCGGGCCAGTCCTAATATCGATCCGTTAGAAGAGGACTCAATCCGCAATGGAGACGCACCGGAACACGAATCCGAGACGCGCGCGCCGTTTGGGCTTCGCGAAGATCGGCTCGTGCTGCTCGACCGCGTCATCGGCTGGTGCAGAGAGCATCGACTGTATGTCATCCTTGACCTACACGGCGCGCCCGGCGGGCAGACGGGCACGAACATCGACGACTCCGAGCAGGATCGGCCGAAGCTTTTTACGGACGAAATCCGCGCGCGCGAAGCCGTCGCGATCTGGCGCACGCTCGCCGAACGTTACAAGGACGAATGGATCGTCGCGGGATACGACCTGCTCAACGAGCCGCTCCCGGATTGGTTCTCGAACTACAACGATCGGGTGATGCCGTTGTACAAGGAGATGATCGCGGCGATCCGCGAGGCGGACGAGCGGCATATGATCATTCTGGAAGGCGTTCATTGGTCCACGGATTGGTCCATCTTCGAGAATGCCTTCGGCGAAGATCCTGTTGACAGCAACGTGCTGCTCCAATTCCACAAATATTGGAACAATCCCGACACGGAAAGCATCGCGAAGTATCTCGACTTCCGCGACCGCTGGAACGTGCCCATCTTTATGGGCGAAGGCGGCGAGAACAACAAGGACTGGTACACGGGCGCCTTCCGGATGTTCGACGACCGTGATATCTCCTGGAACTTCTGGACGTGGAAAAAGATGGACACAACGAATTCGCCTTGCTCCATCCGCAAGCCGGAGGGATGGCCGCTGCTCGTCGACTATCTGCAAGGCGGAGAGAAGCCGGAGCCGGCTGTCGCGAGGACCATTCTATGGGAATATCTTGACAACATGGCGCTGGAACGTTGCGATTATCAACCCGAGGTCGCCCGGGCTCTTCTGCGCAGAGCGCCTGTACGTATTCCTGCCGTTTTTTACGGCTACAAGGGAGAAGGCACAAGCTTTGGCTTTGGCTCGGCTGAGTCCGCATCCACTGCGCAGGCGGGCCTTCAATTTCGCGTCTCGGACGGAACGCGCATCGCGTTCGTCCAAAGTGATCGCGAGACGGCGACGTTCGCACATGGCGGGGGGGAAGAATGGGAGCTTGATCAGTGGTTATGCATGGAGATGACCGTCGGAGACTGGTTTGTTTACGACTTTGAACGAAGCGGCGAAGGAAAGAGGACGGATGAAGACCCGAAGCTGGATGTGGCTCTGCGACTCCAGTCGATAGACGGCAGCGGGAAGCTTCGGTTGGCTCTTAACGACGGGAGCGCCGTTACCCTGGACGTGCAAGAGCGCGATTGGCATACAGGACAAACGGTTTGTCGAGTTGCCCATTCGGAAGGAACCCAGAGTTTGCGCCTGACCTGTTTGGAAGGTAAAATCCGCGTGATGTGGCTGAATATAGGGGATGCTGACGAATCGCTTCGCTTGAACGCCGACTAGGATCCGCCCGCGAGCAATGGCAGAGCGGCCAGGTTAGCACGGAAACATCGTTTGCCTTTAACATTATAGAGCCGCGTTGGACACTAGTCCGCGCGGCTCTTGCACTTGATATAGCCTTTCAGATACGGCATGATGGAATCAACAGGTTAAGAGGGGAGAGAGGACGTTGGCACAGGAGATAAGGGGAAGCGGCACGAGGGAGATCCATGCCCGGCTGCTGCTGGACAGTTACCGTCGGCTCACGGGCAAGGAGCTGCTTCGCGTCCCGGACGGAGCCAATCCCACCGCCGTCATCGAGGAGGCAGACATTATCGTGCTGTCTCACGACACGGAGCAGGACCCCGTGCTAAACTACGGCAACCGGGCGGCGAGAGCGCTTTGGGAAATGGATATGGAGACCTTCGTCCGGACACCGTCGCGGCTGACGGCTGAGCCCATGGAGCGCGAAGAGCGGGCTCGGTTCCTTGCGCAAGTCGCTGAACGAGGGTATGTCGACGATTATACGGGCATACGCATCTCGAGTACGGGCAAACGATTTTATATCGTGAATGCAACGGTATGGAATCTAGTGGATGACTATGGGGCTAATCGCGGACAAGCGGCGACTTTCTCGGCATTTACATACATCTAGGCACGAAGGAGGGACACAGGATGACCCTATTGATCGGGCTTGCCGGGTGGGGCGATCACGACACCTTGTACCCCGCCGGAACGAAGCAAGGAGAGAAGCTTAACGTGTACGGCAGCCACTTTCCCGTTGTCGAGGTGGACAGCACGTTTTATGCCATACAGCCGCCCGAGCGGTTCGAGGCTTGGGTGAACGGCTCGCCTGCCACCCTGTCCTTTGTCGTCAAAGCCTATCAAGGCATGACGGGCCACCAACGCGGGCCGGCAGCTGGTAGCAACGATCCCGCCGCGATGGCGGAAGCTTTTTGCCACATGCTGGAGCCTGCGCAAAGCAGCGGGCGATTGACGGCTGCGTTGTTCCAATATCCGCCTTGGTTTGATTGCGCGAGCCGCAATGTCAGGGAGCTGCGCGAGATCAAGCGCAGAATGGAAGGTTTTCCTTGCGCCCTCGAGTTTAGGCATCAAAGCTGGTTCGATGGCGGGATGCGGGAGCGGACGCTCGATTTTATGCGGGAGGAGGGCTGGATTCATAGCGTCTGCGACGAACCTCAGGCGGGGATCGGCAGCATTCCCGAGGTGCTGGAGGCGACGGATGCGGAAACGACGATCGTAAGGTTTCATGGACGAAATGTCGCGAACTGGAATAATGGCGGCGGACCGAACTGGAGAGAGGTCCGATATTTGTACCATTATTCGGAGCAGGAGCTGACGGAGTGGAAGTCGAAGCTGCAAAAGCTGGAGCAGCAAAGCAAACGCGTTGCCGTCATTTTTAACAACAATTCCGGCGGGCATGCCGCAGGCAATGCCAAGACGATGATGTCCATGCTGGGATTGCGAAAGCCAGGCGGAGGAGATCCGCTTGAGCTGCCGCCTCCCGAGCCGGAGCAGCTCGAGTTATTTTGACATACAGGTTAAATCTCGGTATGAAACAAGCTGCGCCGGATAAGAGGGCGACGGCTTTTTCACATTGGCTCAGACTCTTGAAAAAGACGTCATGCGCAAGGAATTGTTATTTGATAACCCGGCTTTCTATCTCATGACCAGGTTAGCATACGCCTACGTTATCAACAGTTGTCGATTGTGCAAGCCGTAAAAGCGAGGCTACACTCGGTAGTAGCTGCTTAGATAAGTCAGATTGTTTCAATAGGTTCAGAAATTTATCGCGGATTCCGATTTTTAGAAAGGGGTGCAAATGGTAGAGGGTAATGTCGACTAAAATCTTGAAAGCACTTACAATAATGAGGTTTGACAGGAGGATATTCGTGTATGAAATCATTTATCTGTAAAATTTTGATTACGGTAATGTTTCTGATGACGGCCGCCATCCCTAATCCTTATGGAAGCTTATCAAGCCAGGCATCGGCGAATGCGGTAACGTTAGATGAATTCGATGCGCTGCGAAATAAATTCGTGGGCGATACTTCTTACGATGTCAATGATCCGGATATCGCAACCAAGCTGGCCAGAATATCGAATACGGGACAGCTTCACTGGGATACGTTAATTAAAGATCCGGCTCGCACCTATTTATGGAACGATCTTAACAATCCGATCCGATCGCACCATATGGCATCCAGCTACTCTCGGGTCGAAGCGATGGCGGTTGCCTATTCGACGGTAGGTTCGACCTTGTACGGGAATAACATGCTCAGAGACGACATTGTATCGGCCATGGATTGGCTGCACGATAATCGATATAACGATACGCTGTCGTCCGGGTGGGAAACCGTAGACAATAGCTGGTATCATTGGGAGATCGGGGCGCCGCAAAGCATAACGGCTGTCGTCATGTTAATGTACGACGAGTTTACAAACACGCAAATTACAAACTATATGAATGCCGTCTACAAATTTTCGTCCGATCCGAACATCCGATTGATGACCGGCGCCAACCTGATGTGGAAAACGCAAATTATGGCTTATCACGGCATCATCGTAAAGTCCGAGGAATTATTGGAAGTCGCGAGAGATCGTGTCAGTCTGATCCTTCCTTACTCGGAAAGCGGAGATGGTTTTTATAGGGACGGTTCCTTTATCCAGCATATCAAGCACCCCTATAACGGCGGGTACGGAAAGTCGCTGCTCGGGGAGATCGCAGTCATCGTGGACCTGCTGCATGGGTCCAGATGGGAAGTGACGGACCCGAATTTAAGTCATCTCTACGAGTGGGTCTATCAATCCTTCGAGCCCTTGATTTATAAGGGCGCCATGATGGACATGGTCCGGGGAAGAGAAATTTCAAGATATGCATTCCAGGATCATGCCGTTGGCCATTTGACGATGGCGGCTATTCTTCGTATATCCCAATTTGCTCCTCCTGCCGATGCGGCCAGAATGAAGAGCATGCTGAAATATTGGATTCAGGCGGATACGTTTAGAAATTTTTATGCAAGCGGTCCCATAGACAATACGATATTGGCGAAAGAGATTATGGCGGACAATTCGATTGTCCCCAGAGGAGAGTTGATCGAGCATAAGCAATTCTCCAATATGGATCGTGCCGTTCATCTTAGGCCGGGATTCGGAATCGGGCTTAGCATGTCTTCCAACCGCATTTATAATTACGAGTCGATCAGCAATGTAAACATGAAGGCGTGGTACACGGCCGATGGAATGACTTATTTGTATAACAATGACTTGTCGCAATACAGCGAAGAATTTTGGTCTACGGTCAATCCTTATCGGATGCCGGGAACGACTGTGGACACGCTTGCGAGAACGGTGACCGGCATCCCATATCAAAAGGAATATTTGAGTCCCAATACGTGGGTAGGCGGTTCTGTGTTCGATGGGCTTTACGGAGCGGTTGGCATGGATCTGAAGGCATCGGGCGATCTTAATGCAAACGGCGATGTCATTACTTCGAGCTCGCTAACGGCGAAAAAGTCCTGGTTTATGTTTGACGATGAAGTGGTTGCGCTCGGCGCCGGTATTACAAGCACGGATAACCGCACGATCGAGACGATTGTCGAAAATAGAAAACTGAACGCCATCGGCGATAATGCGTTGACCGTTAACGGGACAGTGAAATCGGATGCGCTTGGCTGGTCGGAGACGATGACGGGCGTCAACTGGGCTCATCTGGGAGGAAGCGTGCCCGGTTCGGACATCGGCTACTATTTCCCTGACTCGCCGACGATCAAGAGCTTAAGGGAAGCAAGATCGGGACGATGGGGAGATATCTCGACATCCAGTTTGCCAAGCCCGGATCCTCTGGTTACACGAAACTATCTTTCTTTATGGTTTGATCATGGCAATAATCCCGATGATGCTACCTATGCTTATGTATTGCTGCCGAACCGGGACGAGGCGGGTACGGAGAGCTACAGCCAAAATCCAACCATACACATTTTGCAAAACACGAGCGAAATTCAAGCCGTAACGGAAACGAGTCTTGGCCTGACGGGCATTAATTTCTGGGAAGGCGGCATGTATGAAGATGTGTGGTCGTATAATCCGTCTTCCGTTATGATGAAGGATGCCGCCGGAGAACTGACGTTTGCGGTATCCGACCCTACGCATACGAGCGACAAGCTTGTGTTCGAAATCGACAAGGTTGGAACATCGGTCATCAGCGCGGATCCATCCGTTACCGTTCTGCGTACGACGCCGAACATCAAAGTCGAAGTCAACACGGCTGATTCGCGCGGCGGCACTCACAGTTTCAAGCTGGCTTACGACACGGCAGCCCCTGCACCGGGATTCGGCGGGCCGGAATTGGGTCAAGTTCATTTGACGGCCGACAAGTCCGTCGTGCTTGTCGGCGACAGCGCCGCATTGGATGTTTCCGCTAGTCTGGAGGACGGTCAACCCCTTGATTTATCGAATGCGGTTGTCGAATTCAGCAGCGATAATCCAACGCTTGCCACTGTCGATCAGTCCGGCAATGTGACGGCATTAAATGGAGGCACCGTTCATCTTACGGCCACCGTAACCCATGCAGCCGTTACAAGAGCGGCAACGATAACGATACGTATCCCATACGGTCAAGCCATCGTTGTCGATCTGCACCCCGTTGAAGACGCTTTCGTCAGAAGCGGAGCCTACGCCGAAACCAATTATGGAAATTCGACAAGGCTTGAAGTCAATGGAGGCGGGGGCGATTTCCATCGCCGTTCCTATTTGAAATATGATTTAAGCCCGATTATAGGCGAGATTTTTTCTTCGCAGCTCTATGTTTTCGGTTCCAGCAATCCAAAGGAAAACAAGCTTTTTAGCGTCGAAAATGACAATTGGACAGAGACGGCCGTTAATTGGAATAACAAACCCGCGCAAGTCGATTATCTGGCATCGGCATTTACGGATACGGCGGCCGCGTATCATGAGCTTGATATAACGGATTATATATTCGGCCAAGATGCCGGCGACCAGATCGCAAGCTTAGCCATCATGCAAGACGGTACCGGTCAATACACATCGTTTAACAGCAGGGAAAGCGCGAACAATAAACCGTATTTGCGGGTCAGCTCTTATTTGTTCGAGCCGGAGGACTTCGATGTATCCGTTGATTTAGATTCCCAAGAATCCGTTCTAATCGTAGGTGAAAACGCAGTGCTGGAAGTTCGAGCGGAGCTGGAGACGGGCGCTCCGGTCGATTTAAGCCAAGCGGACATCGCATACAGCAGCGACGATCCATCCATTGCCGCAATTGATCAAACGGGCCAAATAACGGCTTTTGCGGCAGGTTCCGTTCATCTAACCGCCTCTGTAACATTGGGCGGCGTAACCAAATCGGCGACGATTGCGATTCGCGTCTATTATGAAGAAATAGTGACGGATCTTCTTCCAATCGAAGATGCGCATGTTAGAAGCGGAACCTTTGCAGCCGACAATTATGGAAGCCAGGTATTGCTGGAGCTAAATAATGCCGGCGGGAACTTCAATCGCCAAACCTTCTTAAAGTTCGATTTAAGTGAAATAGAAGGCGAGATGGATTCGGCAAAGCTATATTTGTACGGAGCCATAACGGATGCAGATCAAACCAGAAACAGCAGACTGTTTAGAGGAGCGGATGACGGCTGGAGCGAGTCCAGTCTGAATTGGAACAATAAACCCGCGCTTGGCACTTTATTATTATCGGCAATGATGGATAACCAGGCGATGTATCGCGAATTCGATATCACGGATTACGTTAAAGGCGAAGCAACGGGAGACCAAATCGCCACTTTGGCTGTTTTAAATGATGGGGCAGGCGCATTTGCTACTTTAAACAGCAAGGAGAATGCAGCGAATAAGCCTTACCTGCGGATTCGATCTTATCGTTCCGAACCGATAGCGGGTCCCTCCGCAAGTGGCAGCAATGACATGGAAGGTTGAGGATTGTTATCTAATAACCCGGCTTTCCATCTCATGACCAGGTTAACAAGCGCTTACGCAATCAAGAGTTGTCGATTGTGCCGCGCTCTGCAGCGGGGATACACTAAGGTCGAATCCGGAGCGCAATCAACACCGGTTCAAACCCATATAAACAGGAGGTCACTACATTGGCTAACAACACAAGAAGTCCGCTCTGGCGGAAGCAAGCCGTGATGCTGGTGCTGGCATCGGCGCTTATCGCGGGCTGCTCGGGCAACACGGGTAATAACAACAATTCCGCACCGAACACGGGCACACCGACCAATTCCGCGGCGCCGTCGCCTGGCGATTCGTCCGCATCGTCGGAACCCATTTCATTGACTTATTGGACTGGCTTAAATGCAGGCGCGGCCAGATCGCTCAAAGAATACGGCGAATCTTTATTTTATCAAGAATTGGAAAAGCGGACCAACGTAAGCGTTAAGTTCGACCATCCGGCCGTAGGCTCCGAGGCCGAGCAATTTAATCTATTGATAGCATCGAGCAAGCTGCCGGACGTTATCGAATACAATTTCACCACTTATCCCGGCGGACCGGAGAAAGCGATTTCGGATAAAGTCATCATTCCTTTAAACGACGTGATCGAGCAGCATGCTCCGAATTTAAAGGCATACCTGGATGCCAACCCGGAGATGAAAAAAGAGATCAGTACGGATAACGGAACGATCTACGCATTCCCAGCGCTCGGAGCGGGCAATTCCAACGTCAGCAGCGGCCTGGTATTGCGCAAGGACTGGCTGGATGAGCTGGGCCTACAAGTTCCGGAGACGATTGAGGAATGGACGAATGTCTTGACGCAATTTAAAGAAAAGAAAGGCGCCAAGACACCCCTGACCATGACGCTCGCTGAATTCAAAAGCGAACGGTTTAACGGAGCGTTCGGCATCGGCGTTGGTTTCTACCTCGATGGCGGACAAGTGAAATATGGTCCTGTCGAAGCGGCTTACAAGGATTATCTTGCTTTATTGAACCAATGGTATAAGGACGGTTTGCTGGATCCCGACTTCGCCACCCAAGACGGCGCGGCGAAGGATGCCAAGGCGACTAACGGCTCGGCAGGCGCGTTTCCGGCCTTTATCGGCTCCGCTGTCGGCAAGTATTTGAACGCTAACAAAGACAGCAACCCGACATATGATCTGGTGGCGGCGCAGCATCCGGTACTGAACAAAGGCGACGAGCCGCGATTTTTTACGGCGGCTTACGATTACCGCGGCGATAACAGCGCGGGGATTACGCCGGCGAACAAAAACGTGGAGCGGACGGCGCAATGGCTGGACTATCTGTACTCCGAGGAAGGCAATATGCTGAAGTCGTTCGGCGTAGAAGGGACGACCTATACTCTGGAAGGCGATTATCCCAAATATACGGATCTGATCGTTAATAATCCGGATGGCTTGTCCATCGGCGATGCGATGGCCAAATATTTGCGAGTGTCTACTCCTTCCCCAGGTTTTGTCGGCGACGATCGTTATACCGAGCAATATTACAGCTTCGATCAGCAGAAACATGCGGTTACGGTTTTCAACCAATATTACGACAACCTGAAGGATACCCGTCTGCCTCGCGTAACGCCGACGGACAGCGAAGGACAGGAGTTATCCTCCATCATGGCGGAGGTGAACACGTACTTCGAAGAAATGTTCATGCAGTTCGTGATGGGCGCGGCGCCGATCGCCGAGTTCGACGGCTACACGGCGCAATTGAAGAAGATGGGGATCGATCGCGCGATTGAAATTTATCAATCGGCTTACGAACGTTACACCCAGCGGTAGAATCGGGTCGGAGAAGCGCTGCCCATGCGCTTCTCCGGCTGGTTAGGCATAAAGGAGGCATCATATGCGATTCATTGCGAAGGATTACCGGCGGCACAAATATTTGTATTTCATGATCGCCCCCGTCATCCTTTATTACTTCATTTTTCATTACGTTCCTATGTACGGAGCTATTATTGCATTTAAAAACTACCGGATCGCCGACGGTTTTCTGGGCAGTTCCTGGGCGGGCTTCAGCCATTTCATCAGTTTCTTCGACAGCTATTATTTCTGGAGGCTGCTCAAAAATACACTTCTCATCAATCTTTATTTGCTGTTGTTTTCGTTCCCGGCGCCTATTCTCTTCGCTTTGCTGATCAACGAGATCGCCGGGAAAAAATTCAAGAGCATGGTGCAGACCGTCACTTATTTGCCGCACTTCATTTCCATGATCGTCATCTGCGGGATGATTACGCAATTCGTAGCCAGAGAAGGAGTAGTCACGGATATTCTAGTCTGGTTCGGCATGGATCGTACAGCCTTGCTCGGCCACCCCGAATATTTCCGTGCGGTATACGTCATTTCGGATATTTGGCAAAGCGTTGGCTGGGGCTCCATCATTTATCTAGCGGCCATATCAGGCATCAATCCCGAGCTATACGAAGCTGCCCGCATCGACGGCGCGAATCGTTGGAAGCAAACGCTTCATATTACTTTGCCGGGACTGGCTGCCATCATCACCATTCTGTTCATTCTTAAGATCGGCAACATGCTGGATGTCGGCTTTGAAAAAATCATACTGCTGTATAATCCCAGCACGTACGTGACGGCAGACGTTATTAGCACGTTCGTGTACCGGAAAGGCTTGGGCGGGACCAATGAATTCAGTTATGCGACGGCAATCGGCCTGTTCCAATCGGCCATCAACTTCATGCTGCTGCTCGCGGCAAACCGATTCAGCAAGAAAGTAAGCGAGAACAGCCTATGGTAACGGCGCGTAATGACATTCAAGCGGTAATCTGCCAATAGGAGGCCTTACAGATGGAGACAACATCCGTCAAAAAAACAAAGGGTGAACGTATTTTCCAGGCCATACTTGTCCTGTTCATGTTATTTATGATCGTGATCACCTTATATCCGTTTATCTATGTACTGCTGTCATCGATAAGCGATTCGAGACAATTGATTTCCCACACCGGTCTTTTGCTGTCGCCGCAAGGCTTAAATTTGGATGCTTACGTAAAGGTGTTCCAGAATCCCAATATTATCGGCGGATATATCAATACGATCGTCATCGTGGTAGGCGGAACGCTGCTTAACTTATTCATGACCAGTCTGGGAGCTTACGTGCTCTCGCGCAAGGGCGTTCCATGGACCCGAACCGTCATGCTGTTAATCGTTTTCACGATGTTTTTCTCGGGCGGACTCATTCCTATGTACCTGCTTGTCAATAACTGGCTGGATTTAGGGAATTCACTGCTTGCCCTCATCATTCCGGGCTTGATCTCAACATGGAACCTCATCATTCTGCGTACATCCTTCGAGGCTATTCCGGATGGCTTGATCGAGTCTGCCCGTATGGACGGCGCGCAGGATTTCACCATCCTTTTCCGTATCGTCCTCCCGCTTTCGCTGCCGGTTATGGCCGTGATGGTCCTTTTTTACGGAGTCAGCCATTGGAACTCCTGGTTCAGCGCCATGATTTACCTTCGCGACAGGGAGTTGTTCCCGCTGCAATTGATTTTGCGCGAGATATTGATCCAAAACAGCACAGCTTACATGTCGGGCGACGCCTCGGCATCGGATGTAGAGGCAGTAGGCGAAAGCATCAAATATGCAACTATTATCGTGGCTACTTTGCCGATCCTGGCGGTGTACCCCTTCTTGCAGAAATATTTTGTGAAAGGTGTTATGATTGGGTCTATTAAAGGGTAGCCGACGAAACGGAGCGTGTGGGGATGCAGGGATGGAGGGCTAAAGGGGTACAGCGGAGATGGCTGCAATCGTATGCCATTGTTCTGTTGATTCCTATCATTATGATGACGGCCACTTACTGGCAAACGAGACATGTAATCAACGACGAAATACATCGAGCCAATTCCGCCTTGCTCTCCCAGCTCAAGCTGGAAATCGAAAATTACACGGATTACGTGTACCGATTGTCCGAGATGATCTCGCTTAACCCGAAAGTCAGATCGATCATAAGCAACCAACAAAACATCGACGCCAAGGATAGGCTTAATATGAAACACGCCATCGCCGATTTCAAATCGTACAATATCGCGAATCGGTTCGTGGACCACTTCTATATTTATTTCAGCGCGGGCAACTTTGTATTGACCGACAGCTCCTATTACGAAGACGAACTTTATTACGAGTTGAACTATAGTCAATCGGACTTATCGCTCACGTCTTGGAGAAGCAACCTTGCGGAGGAGCATCGCGGCCGCTTTATGAGCCTGGGAGAATTCAGCGAAGGCGCGCGGCCAGGCATTATGTACGCGCAGTCGCTGCACTTTCCTAGCAAAGGAGAGTCTGTGGGGACGACGTTGGTCATCGAGCTTAATCAAAGTCGATTGATGGAATCCATCCGTAATTTGCAGTCCTATAATCAAGGAAGCGTCTACATTTTGGATGATGAGGACAGACTCCTTGCTTCCTCCGAACAAGCAAGCGCGCAAGAGCGCAGCTTCCGGCTTCCGGAGAGCAAGAACGACAGCTCGGGCACGGTAACGGAAGATTGGGATGGAAAGCCGATGACGCTGTCCTACATTAAATCGGAGACGACGGGCTGGAAGATCATCTACGCCTTGCCGTCCGAGTTGTATAGCCAAAAGGCGGAATACATCCGCAATTTATCCGTTCTCATGCTGGCGATTGCCGCAGTACTTGGTTCCATTCTGTCCGTATGGATGGCCAAACGGAATTATGATCCGCTGCAGCGGCTCGTTCGCAATGTGGCGGCGCGCAGCGAAATCGAACCTTCGAGAGGGAGCAAAGGGACCGAATACGACTATCTGGAGGAAGCGCTGGACAACACGCTTGATCGCTACAAGCTGATGAATCAGACGATCGAACGCCAGAATCAGGCGCTCCGCTCCAGCCTGCTTGCCCGGCTGCTCAAGGGAAGAATCAAGGACGGCGTTCCTATTGCCGAAGTATTGCCGGATCACGGCCTCAGTCTGAGAGGCAGCGGAGTAGCCGTCATGCTGTTTTATCTGGAAGACTATAGCGGCTTTTTCCGAATCGACGAGCAGGATGCCGAGAAGAAGCGGGAGTTTGTCCATCTTGTCATGACGAACATCGTGGAGGAGCTGGCGGGCCAGGAACATCAAGGCTGGATGACGGATATCGACGACATGCTGGCGTGTATCGTCAATTTTAATACCGAGACTTCCCAGGAAGCCGCCATGGCTTATTTAAAGGGTGTGGCCGAAGAAGCGCAGCGCTTTATCGGCAGCAGATTCCGTATTCTGTTTACGGTTTCCATTAGCTCGATTCGACATTCTGCCCAGGAGCTGCCCGCAGCGTATCAAGAAGCGTTGGAGGCGATGGAATACCGCATGCTCCAGAGCGGGCAGTCCATTATTTGGTATGAGCAGACCACGGTTCGCGAGCTGGCCTACGTCTATTCCATCGAGAAGGAGCAGCAGCTTATTAATTGCGTCAATGCCGGCGATTACGTGGCGGCCAAGTCGACGCTGGATGAAATCATCGATTGTAATCTGGAGCAGAAAAACGTATCGGCCGATCTGATCCGTTGTCTGCTGTTCGATATGTGCAGCACGATGATGAAAGCGGGCATAGAGGCAAACCTCTCTCGCGAGGAGCTCTACGAAGAAAATCTTGCCGCGATCCGCGAGCTGTCGAGCGGAAGCACAGTAATGGTCATGCGCGAGCGCATGTCCCAGTTTCTTCAGCGTATATGCGCGTTGGCGGAGCAGCGGAGGAAAAAGAGCAAATATCGGCTGTACGATGGCGTGCTTGCTCTTATCGAAGAACGGTATGGCGATAATAACCTCGGCATTAACATGATCGCGGAGCAATTCGAGGTTCACCCGTCCTATCTTTCCCGTTACTTTAAGGAGCAGTCAGGTGAAACGCTGACGGAATACATCAACAAATGGCGTATCGAGAAGTCCAAGGCACTGTTGCTGCAGGATGACATTTATATTAAGGATATTAGCGATAGGGTAGGTTTCTTTAGCATAAGCACCTTTATCCGCTTGTTTAAGAAATACGAGGGGATTACGCCAAGCGCTTATCGCGATATCCATAACGCGCAAGACTAGCGGAGGAGTGAACCCATGGGGACCGAAATCAGTCATTATCGAACCATTGTGCTTGGAGCGACCTTTACCGGCTTGGGCGCAGCGTTGGAAGATATCGACGGCACTTTGGTCATTGAGCGGACGGCGCTTGTCGGTCACGAATTTATTAATAGCTTTAATCCGGGGAGAGGCTGGAACGATACGCCGTTATCGACTTCCGGCGCCTCGTTGAGAGAGGAGTTGAGGGAGAGAGGGATCTTGTCCGACGACGGTCTCGTCCATCTTCCCGCCCTGGCTCCCGTGTTGTATAACCGGATTTATGAGTCCGGGCTTCGCGTTTTTCTTTTGACTGAGGTGCTCCATGTCGAAGAGAAACACGATTATGTGGAAGTGACGATTCATCATGCTTCGGGACGAAGCGTCGTCAGAGCGGATCGTCTCATCGATACGCGGACGGAAGCGGTTATGGACGCCGATAAAACGGCCAGACGAATTAACGCCATGCTGCTGTATGTCGGAGAGACGCCGCTTGATGCCGTCATGCCAGACGCTTTTGTCGTCCCGGATGCCGAGACGGAGATCGTGAAGGGCAAGCTTGGCGGAGAGCTTATTCTCAAGCTAGCAATCGGGAACGAAGACGATTGGGTGCAGGCAAGAAGTAATCTCAACCGTGTCTGGACGGACAGGACGGGGGAATGGTTGGACTGGCGGATTTGCGCGGTGGCGACATGCTTTGAGATAGAGATGGCTGCATGCAACTCATCGGGGGAAGGACGTATCCAGCGCTTGACGTCCGCGGCTTATTGCAATCCGCTTGAGGCCTACGAGGCTGGCATTGAAGCAACGGGAAGGAAGGTGAGCTGAAGATGCTGCTATCTCAACGAATGGCCGGCGAGGTTGTCGCCGAGGAAGTTGGTGAGGTCGAGTTTCCGCTTGCCTACGATATTATCGTCGTGGGACTTGGGACATCGGGCTCCATGGCGCTGATCGCGGCAGCAAAAAGAGGGCTGAAGGCGCTTGGCATCGAGCGTTTGAACAGCATGGGCGGCATGGGCACCTCCGGCTCTGTAAACGGCTATTATTTCGGCTCGCAGGGCGGGCTCTACGAGACGCTGGACCGGGAAGCGGCAGAGCTGAGCGAATCGGTCTACGCGAAGTCAGGCGCCTACAACGTGGAAGCCAAAAAATACGTGCTGGAGCAGGAAGCGGTCCTCGCAGGCGCCGAGCTTGTCTTCGAGGCTTCGATTACGGGCGTCTATCTCGAAGGCAAACGGGCAGCGGGCATACAGTGGATCGGGCCTAGCGGCATCCGGAGCGCCGCCAGCAAGATTATCATCGATTGCACCGGCGACGCGGAGGTTTGTTCCATGGCGGGTTGCGCAACGAGCGTGGGACGGGAACTCGATAATCGAACGCAGCCGTTTACGAGCGTAAAGGTTTATGCGGCGAACCGGAAGGTGAGCTGGATTAATTTTGACTCGGGCTGCACGGATCAGAGAGACGGCGTGGAGCTGTCCGGGGCGATTCTATTCTCCCACTCGCAGCATCTGGAGGAAAAGTATGAGGATGGCAAGGGGCGCATGTTGTATCTTGCGCCGCTGCTCGGCATCAGGGAAGGACGTTTGATCGAAGGGGAAGAGCCGATTAAGCTGGATCACTTTTTCGCTGATCGGGTTACCAATGAGCCTTTGTTCTACGCCTATGCCGATATCGACAAACATGGCAGAGATCACGCCTTCGAATCCGAGGAGCTTGCCGACTGGTTCGTAGGCAGCAATCTCGGGGCGATCAATGTGACGGTGCCCGTGCCGCTCGGCGCAATGATCCCGCGGGGATTCGACGGACTAATGGCCGCCGGACGTTGTCTCGCGGTCGACCATAGCTTGTCCACCTGCGTCCGGATGAACCGCGACATGCAGAAGTGCGGGGAAGCGGCGGCGACGGCGGCCTGGCTGGCGATCAACAAGGGCGTGCCCGTTAAAGAGGTGCCTTACGAGGAGCTGGTCGGCTATTTGGCCGAGACGGGCTGCTACGATCCTGCTAACGACAAGGGATATCAGGTCGCGTATCCGGCCGACCGCAAGCCGCCGCAACGCATCAAATGGTTGGAGGATCTCGAGGAGATTTGCAGCGGGCTTGCATCCGACTCGCCGGGGATCGCCATCTGGTCCGCTTTCCGGCTGGGGCATGCCGAGGTTGGAGCCGCGCTTCGAGAATGGCTGAGCGATGATGACGCCTATCTTCGGAAGCACAGCGCATTCGCGCTGGGACTGATGGGCGACGAGGCGGCGCTGCCCGAGCTGCGCGGGATGTTGGCCGAGAGGGACGCTTTCCAGCTCAAGGATTGTCGCAAGAACAACCAGATGCGCGGTTATATGGCAATCTATCTGCTGGGCAAGCTCAGGGACGAAGGCAGCATCGACGAGCTGGAGCGGCTTGTATGCGAGCCCGAGGAGCTGAACAAGCCGATTTACCAAGGTGTGGATACCAGCGATATCTTTAAACCGAAAAAATTCAACGAAATTTATTTCCAATTTTTCTCCCATGCCATGATGGCCTTATTGAAAATTTATGGGGATCGCCCGGGTCAGCGGGACCGGATCGGCGGCATCTTAAAGAGAGCGGTCGGCCATGACGCTTATATTTCGCGTATAACCGGCCAGAAGCCTGGAACGTACCATTACTCCATAGCCGAAAATATGAAGCTTATCGTGGAGCGGAAGGTAGTCTGAACGGGATCGAGGATGGAACGATAAAGCCGTGCGCCTGATGACAGGGGCACGGCTTTTGTAATTGGATCTGTCTTGCTGGCTTGTTATTGCGTGTGCGAAAAAGTTCCGTA
This sequence comes from Paenibacillus sp. MY03, assembly GCF_002165585.1. NCBI lineage: Bacteria > Bacillati > Bacillota > Bacilli > Caryophanales > Paenibacillaceae > Paenibacillus > Paenibacillus sp. MY03. The sequence continues at coordinate 326,150 of NZ_MXQD01000001.1, forward strand.
TTAATAGCTGAATGCTTTGCTCGCATGCAGTTCGCGATCGCGGCGTCCAGCGCCAGAGAGTAATGCTGCAAAGGTATCGCGGCTTTGAGGCACCGTTATGCGCTCCGCGCTTACACGTTCTCCTGGTCCAACGACGGCAATCTTTTCACCCTTTGGAACACCGATGACAGCGCCGTCCTCGATGACGGCGTTTTCGCCGATAATCGCATTATGAATACGAACGTTGCGTCCAATCCTTGCGCCAGGCATAATGACGCTTTCGTAGACAATACTGCCTTTGCCGATTTCCGAACCCGTGCCCATAATCGAACGTTGCGCGGCGCCTTCCATCCGGCAATGAGGATCGACGATGCAGTCATGAGGCGCGGTCCAGTTGCGGCGGTCGCGGCGGGCGGAAGCCGGCGCGTAGCCCGAGAGAAGCGGCCAATGAGACTTTGACAACCGGAGCGTGCCGTCGATCAGCTCCATGTGGGCTTCCCACAAGCTGTCTACCGTACCGACATCGCGCCAGTAGCCTTCATAAGGATACGCGTTCAGGTTGTCGCCATCCTCCAGCAGCTTCGGTATAATATCCTTGCCGAAATCATGGCTGGAAGCCGGGTTGGATGCATCCTGCTCCAGCACTTCCTTCAGCTTGTCCGTACGAAATAAATAGATGCCCATAGAAGCCAGGTTGCTTCTTGGACGGGCGGGTTTCTCTTCGAACTCAACGACGCCGTAATCATCGTTTACATTTAGAATGCCGAAGCGGCTTGCTTCATGCCAGGGCACCCGTTTAACCGCTACTGTAGCAGAAGCCCCGCTGCGGATATGCGCCTCCAGCATGGGGCGGTAATCCATTTGATAAATATGGTCGCCCGACAAAATGAGAACATGTTGCGGATTGCGGGGCTCGATATAGGATAAGGTACGATAAATCGCGTCGGCAGTTCCTGTGTAACAGCCGCTCGGAGAATGATCGGAAGCCGGCAGCATCGCAATTTCGCCCAGATGCTTGGTCGGTATAGCATTAAGCCAAGCGCCACCATCTCCGATATGGCGGTGAACCGTGTCGGCGCAATATTGGGTCAAAACTCCGATCCTGCGAATGCCCGAGTTCAAACAGTTGCTTAGCGGAAAATCGATCATCCGATACCGTTCTCCAAACGGTACAACCGGTTTAGCGAGTGAAGCGGTAAGCGGTGCCAGCCGTTTGCCCTCGCCGCCTGCCAGGAGCATGGCCATACAAACCATTTGTGTCATTATCTCGTCCTCCAAGCTTATTATTTGGGTAGGTATCGCTAGGTCGTGTCTGAAAACCCGCTCAGGGGCATCTTTCACCGCCTTTCCGCCCCCTGCTTCGTCACTTTTGCTTGACGTACCCCCGGTACGCCTTCACAAAAGTTCCTTGCATGGAACGAAAATTCGGCAAAATCTGCTCCCCTCGGAGTATTCAGACACGCCCTCGTCAATTTGTATTGGTAACCATTACTTACACGTCATTACCTGTATTTGAAACAAGCTCGTTGTTTGATCGCTGCGCTATTTGATCTTCCGCCATACGATCCGGTATCCATTCGGCTCAAGTCCGATGACCAGCTTGCCGTCCGGATTGTCGATCCCCTCGCCGGTTAATGCATCCTGCCATCCGCCTTCGATCATGGGGTGTTGAAGCTCGACGAATTCATCCGAACGGTTGATCCATACCGTAAAGTGCTCATTGTCGTCCAGCCGTTCGTAAATAAGAGAGCCGCCGTCAGCTTGTGCAGACAATACGCGGAAACGGCCGCTGCGCAGGACGGCATGTTCTTTTCTTAGCGCGATGATCAATTTGTAGAAGTCAAATAGGTCCCGGTTCTGGTCTTCCTCGTTCCAGATCATGCATTTGCGGCAATCGGGGTCGTCGCCTCCGTCCAATCCAAACTCGTCGCCGTAATACACGCAAGGCAAGCCCATGGTGGTCATCATATAGACGACGGCTTGTTTTACTCGCCCGACATTGCCCTCGCAGCGGGTCATCAAACGCGGAATGTCATGACTCGACAACAGATTGAACAGCGTTTCATTGGTTTGCTGCGGATATCGCATCTGGAGCTTGTTCGCATGTTCCGCAAATTGGGCGGAAGAGAGCTTTCGATCGGCGAAAAAGCCCAGCATCAGCTCCGTCAATGGATAGTTCATGACCGAATCGAACTGGTCGCCGAGCAGCCAGCGCAGCGAATCGCTCCAGATTTCGCCTATAATAAAAGCGTCCTTGTTCGCCCCTTTGACCGCTTTGCGGAAGTCTCGCCAGAAGCGATGGTCCACTTCATTGGCGACATCGAGCCGCCAGCCGTCGATCCCCGTATCTTTTATCCACTTGACAGCTGTTTCGATCAAGAACTGTTTGACGTCGGGATTTGCTGTATTCAGCTTTGGCATATGGCCGTAGAAACCAAACGTGTCATAGTTCGGCACGCCATCTTTTACTTCAACCGGGAATCCGCCCAGATGGAACCAGTCCTTGTATTCCGACTGCTCGCCTTTCTCCAGGACATCCTGAAACGGGAGAAACTGTTCGCTTGCATGATTAAAAACGGCGTCCAATACGACGCGGATGCCGCGCTCGTGGCATTGCTGGACCAGCTTCTTAAGCAGCTCTTTGTCTCCGAACTGCGGATCAACCTCGCGGTAATCGGTGGTGTCATATTTATGATTCGAGGGGGAGCGGAAGATCGGCGTCAGATAAACGGCGTTTACGCCCAGCTCGCTTAAGTGGCCGATGTGATTGACGATGCCCTGAAGATCCCCTCCAAAAAAGGAATCTCTCTCCGGCTTTTCTCCCCAAGGCAAGGTGCCTTCCGGATCGTTGGACGCGTCTCCATTTTCGAAACGATCGGGAAAGATCTGATAGAAAATGGCTTCCTTGGCCCATTGGGGGGCGTCAAACAGATCGATGGCATGGATGTAATGCCCTTCGAAATACCCGCCGGCAGGCGCAGGCTGCTCGGAAGAGAAGCCTTCTTCCGTCAGCCAGATCGTCTCCTCGCCGCTGTGCAGACGGAATCCGTAGCTGAATCGTTTAAATTCCGGCCGGATGACGGCCTCCCAATAATCATGCAGGCCATCCGCGGCGATGTGGTCCATTTCGATTTCCTGGCAATGATGATCCCAGTCGTATTTATCCCCAGCAATCGCAACAACTCGCTCGACATCATTACGTTTGGTTTTAAGACGCAAATGGAACGTCTCGGGATCATAGGCATACGCCCATCTGTGGCTGGGGGAATGGTAGATGCTCTCTAATTGCACGGGGTCAGCTCCTTTTCTCTTTACTCTTATGTTTCAAAAGGTGCGCTAAAAGAACGATGGGATAAATCGCCCCCTCATGGCCTTTGTAAGTTACTACACTTGTTTCCATCGTTATTAAACATTTGATGTTGATACATCCTACTCCGGTCGACCGTCAAATAGCGTCGCTGGTGTTTATTAGATTTTCAACCTTTGTTCCCAAGTCTGGGAGTCGCGTCATTTCCTGAACGACAAAAAAAGCAGCCGGTCGTCAGCCGGCTACTTTCTTGTCTTAATAAGTTTTAATAAGCTATTGTCTCCTGTTACTTCATGTTCCTTTGAATTCTCTTTATTCATCGCGATGTGGGATTGAATATTGGGCTGTTGTAGGTTGATGTTGTCTTGATCGAACTTCACTACGCCAACAGTGCGCGGTTTTCGTTGGCAGCTGAGGCGGAGTCTCCGACTAGAATGTTCTAATTCTCATTAAAAGAGCAGCCTTGACTCAATACTTCAGCTTCAGCAAATTCCGTTCCTGAACGAATGTTGAAGTGTTGAAGAGGAAAAGTGCGTTCTGGATGCCGTTCTCCTCCATATAATCGCCGATGTTGCCGTTGTAATAGCGGATGTCGACCATATGGATTTCCTTTACGTGATTTGTCAGGAACGGCAGCATGCTGTGCGCGTAGGAGTCCTTTACGATCAGCAGCTTCTCCAGATCGGCATCCTCGGATGCAATCTCGTTTGTTACCGTAACCAGCGCGTGGACGCCGCCTTGAAAGTAGCTGTATTTGTCTTTTTTGCTCAAGTAGCTGTCGTCGTACAGGCTGTCTCTTGTTTCATCGGTATCGACGATGTGCATCTCGGACGCCACGGGATTTTTAGGCTCGTATATTTCGATGGTGTCGGGCCGCAGGCCGCCGTATTGCCCCTTCGTATGATAGCTGCCCAGGAACGAGTCGGAGACAGTGCGGATATGAAAATCCTCTTCCGCGAGAGGCTCCCAGCCTAATGATTCGGCATACGCCCGATATGCCAGATAAGCGCCGTATGTCGTCCAGTGATGGTCGGTGCGGTAGAATAGCTGGCGATCGTCTTGTTTACTCCCAGTATCCGCATGGTCCAGAAAAGCGAAGCCGTCGAGAAACGTCAATCCGCCGCCGATCTTCCCGCCGATCCACATATTGACTTCCCGCTGAGAATACGCCTCGGCCATCCAGGGCAAACGATTCGGGTACATGCCCACGGAATTGGGTGCAAGCAGGAAGGAGAGCCGCGCTTCGGGATGGTTGGCGGCGAATTTGTTTATCGCGTCTACGTAGGAGCCTAACTCATCCAAGTCGGGTTTCCCGAACTTTTCGAACAAATATCCGTCCTCTCCCAGGAAAATGCCGTTGTTCTCCTTCTGCAGCCGTGTCTGCTCCAGCAGGGACTTCGTTGCGATAAACTCGGCTCGGAACGGGAAATGATCGGTCACGTACAGCTCCGCATCCTTGGCGAATTGCTGAGACCAAATCCGGCTCCAGGAAAACTCCGGATTCTCCTGAAGCTTGCGATTCTCAAGCTCGGAGAATATCGTCTTCGGCTCGAAGATAAAAAACAGCAGCAATCCGATGAGCAGCGCAAGAAAACCCCCGATATATATGCGATCAATCCATTTGCCGGACATAGATGAGGCCTCCAAGCTAAAAGTACATGTTCAAAAAACAACCTCTAAAATCGGAAATAAAGAAACGGATTAAATGTAGCATCGACGAGATAGGCGACGGACATCAGCAGCAAAACCGCATGCCAGCCAAAACCGAGCAAAGGGAGCACTACGGATGCGGATTTGCCGCTGCCAGCTTTCCGAGTCCCATCGCTGCCAGTTATATCATCTGCAACCGAACGGTTTTGAATTCCACCTTTCAGGCGCGCCTGGACGGAACGAATCAACCCCCGCCATTCCAGCGAGCCCATCACAAGCAAGAGAAGCAAAATGGCATTCGTATACAGTAAATAGATGCTGTGACGATCGAACCAAATGCCGTTCCCCCCGAACATGGCGCTTATATAAGCAGCAACGTCTCCGATATTCTCGAAAGCGAACAGAACCCAGCCGATCAAAATGAGCAACACAGCGTACAAATGGCGGATTGAGCGCGGCAGCCGCGCAAGCAAGCGAAGCAAAAACAGCTTCTCGGCGATCAAAATGACTCCGAAGTACAGTCCCCACAGCAGGAAGTTCCAGCTTGCGCCATGCCAGATGCCCGTCAGCAGCCACACGATCAAAATGTTGCGAAGCTGCTTCGTCATTCCTTTTCGGTTGCCGCCCAGCGGGATGTAGACGTATTCGCGGAACCAGGTGCCGAGGGAAATATGCCAGCGCCGCCAAAAGTCGGTCATGTTGACCGCCGTGTACGGCTTGTTAAAGTTTTCGTTGAAGCGGAAGCCGAACATCAGTCCCAGACCGATCGCCATATCGGAATATCCGCTGAAGTCATAATAAATCTGGAAAGCAAACGCGATGATACCCAGCCACGCGGTCAATACGGGAAGACCGGACAAGCTGTCGGCCGCGGACACCTCGTTCCAGAGAAGACCGATATTGTTGGCGAGCAGCACCTTCTTGGCCAATCCGATGCAGAATCTCCTCACGCCTTCTGCGAACATATGGGCGTCGACGCGGCGATCTTTCAGCTGCTCGGCAATCGTGTTGTAGCGCACGATCGGCCCGGCAACAAGTTGAGGAAACAGCGAGACGAACGTCGCGAAATCGATCCAATTGCGCTGGGCTTTACTATCTCTGCGATAAACATCGATAATGTAGCTCATCGATTGAAACGTATAAAACGATATGCCGATCGGCAACGGCAGGTCGGTCGGCGGAATGGCCGTGCCGAGCACGGCGTTTACGTTCGCGATGAGGAAATCGGCATATTTGAAGAAACCGAGCACGCCCAGGTTGACGATAACGGACGCGATCAGCACGGCTTTCCGGCCTTTGCCGCTCATGCCTTTCCTATCCAGCAGCAGGCCAAACAGGTAGTCAGTCAGCGTGGAAAACAGCATAAGCGCGATGTAGATGGGCTCGCCCCATGCATAAAACACGAGGCTCGCAAGGAACAACATCAGATTTTTAATTCGCCGGGGCGACAAGTAGTACAAGATCAGAACGACGGGCAGGAACAGAATCAGGAACAGCAGGCTGCTGAATACCATAACGGAGGTATTACTTCACGGTTTCTTCGAATTTGTCGGCTACATCGGCCGCGTCCTCGGCAATGACGAACATAACGAAGTTTCCTTTGGTCACGAGCTTATAGTTTTTGGCGTTTTCGTATTGATCCGGAAGATACTGCTCGAACGACTTTTGCACCGCTTCCGCGCGTTTCTTGATGCCTTCCTCAACCGTCGGAATGTCCTTGGCGTCCTTCACCTGAAAGACGGCAAACTCCGTCGTGGAAATATTCATCATAGGCATCAGCACGACGTAGTCCTGGAACAAAGCCTCGTCGAGGTGGTACATGTCTTTTAACATCGCAGCGTCCGGTTCAATAAACGCGGGGCGATCGGCTTTGTTAACCAGAGAGTCCATCACGTAGCGCGAAGTGCCTTCTTTTGCAGGTTCTCCGCCCTCTTCACCGCCATTGCCGTTCTCCGAACCGGCTCCGTTGCCGGCATCCGGCGTCTCTGTAGGAGCGACTGTCTCGGTTGGAGCGACCGTATTGGTAGGCTCGGCATTTCCCTTATTGTTGTCCGCGCCGCAAGCCGCGAGCGCGGCTCCCATGGCGAGAATCATCAGCATATTCAGTATTCTTTTTTTCTTCATTGTGTCCATCTCCTTGGTAGTTGTAATTTGTTGACATAATATTGCGTGCACACCGCTACAGACGGTACCCTTTCCCGGAATGTTGCAAGAAGGTTGCCGGATGGATTTTTTTGCTACAGTGCAGGCGAGATGCATCAAGGGGTCGCGGATCACGTCCCATCTGTGATAGAATGCATAAAAGAGCTATTCCGCGCATGGTGCGCCGGCAAGTAGGAGGACGACAATGGAGTATATCAGCACTAGAGGCAAGATTGGCAAAATCGGATTTATCGAAGCATTTATGATGGGACTCGCGGACGACGGAGGTCTGCTTGTTCCAAGCGAGATTCCCGTCATCTCCGAAGCAACGCTGAAAGAGTGGCAATCGCTCAGCTACCAGGAGCTGGTGTTCGCGATCTTCTCGCACTACACCAACGGAGAAATTCCCGAAGCGGATCTTAAGGCGATGATCGCCGCGAGCTATGGCACATTCCGCCATCCGGAAGTGACGCCTGTTCGCCGCATCCGCGACGATCTGTACTTGCTCGAGCTGTTCCATGGACCGACGTTCGCCTTCAAGGATATCGCGCTGCAATTCATGGGTCAGTTCTATTCCTATGTCGCAAACCAAACAGGCAAAAAAATTCATATACTGGGCGCTACTTCCGGCGACACCGGCGCTTCCGCCATCGAAGGCGTGAAGGGTAAGGAAGGCATCAAAATTTGTATTTTGCACCCGACAGGCAAGGTCAGCAAAGTACAGGAGCTTCAGATGACGACCGTACAGGACGACAACGTGCTGAATCTGTCGGTCGAGGGCAACTTCGACGATTGCCAGCGTATGATCAAGGAGCTGTTCGCGGATTTGGATTTCAAGTCGGCCAATCATCTGGCGGCCATCAACTCCATTAACTTCGTGCGCATACTGGCGCAAACGGTCTATTATTTCTACTCTTACTTCCAGGTATCGAAGGCAACAGGCAAGTGGGAGCCGGTCAACTTCAGCGTGCCAACGGGCAATTTCGGCGATATCTTTGCCGGTTACGTAGCGAAGCGGATGGGATTGCCGGTAGGCAAGCTCATTCTGGCGACAAACGAAAACAATATTCTGGAGCGGTTCATCCACGAGGGCGTCTATATGCCGGGCGACTTCCGCATGACGTACAGCCCGTCCATGGATATTCAGGTAGCGAGCAACTTCGAGCGTTATCTGTATTACGTCCTTGACGAGAACGCGGCCGAAGTGGAACGTCTGATGAACCAATTCAAGATAGAAGGCGAGATCAGCATTCCCGAAGGAGCGCATCTTAAGGTGCAGGCGGAATTCGCGGCGCACGGCGTCGGCGGTCAAGAATGTCTCGACACGATCTCCGATTACCAGGCCAAGCACGACTACCTGCTGGATCCGCATACCGCTTGCGGCGTATCCGCGGCGGATCGCTGCAGCGAAGAGGGCGATATGACGATTGCGCTGGCTACTGCGCATCCCGCGAAATTCGACGAGGCGATCCGTCTCTGCGGCATTGAACAGAAGTTCCCGGCCGAGATTCGAGTCTTGTTCGAAAAGCCGCAGCGTCAGACATTCGTTGACGGCAAGCTGGAGGACGTGACGAAGGAACTCGTTCAATTTTATAACGCGTAACGCATCCTCGGCACACACGCATCACTTAATCGCACCCGCTTAATTGCGGATGTTGCAAATGACCGCCCGTCTTGGCTTTTCGCCTGGATGGGCGGTTTTTTCCGTTTGTGGTTAGGATACCCAATATAGGAATAATGGAATGGATAGATAGAGGGAAAAGCTCCCTCTATTCTCGCGAAAAAGCCTAAATTCGTGGTATTAAAGGGAAATCCTCCCTTTATATGCTTCGAAATATGTGACAGGTTCCGTATTTGCGTGGATTAGTGGGAGCATTTCCCGTTATTGTTCTGAAGTGAGGCGAGGGTGGAGAAAAAGAGGGAGGTTTTCCCTTTGTTTTTTGCCTCAACCTGATCTTGGTTTGCCCTTGCAATCCTGCATAATTTCGATGTTCAATCTCCCGTAAGGAGGTTGATGTTCTATGAGTAGAATGTCCCATTGAACGATATTGTACGCCGTTGAATAACAAGGCAGCAGGCATTGGCGCATAAGCATCCTCCATACCAAATTCCGTACATTGTTATAAAATGCTGCGTTCCGCCTTGACCTGGCTTGCCAGGGGAGGGTACACTCTGACATAATCGGCTGTTCCCTGCGCGAAGCGACATTCGTGAGCGTTCATCCGCTCGCTCGCACGCCTGCCGAATCCACCGGAGCGGAGTTGTCGGACTATGCATATCATTCGAACCATGGCTAACCGGAAGTATTTACAGCGGATTTTTTTCTATGTCAACTTATCCATGGCTGGGCTGCTCGTTATCGCGGCGGTGTCGTTCTACCTCTACTCCCAGCAGATCATTCTGCAGACGCAGAAGGATTCCAGCCGCAAAGTGTTGGCGCAAATCAAACACAACATTACTTATATTACGGATATCGTACGCAACATCGGGATAACGGCAAGCATGGATCCCAACATCGTCTATCTGATGAATGCGGCGGTCCCGGAGCCGGTGATGAAGTTCCAGACGATTCGGAAGATGGACACGCTGGCGGATTCTACCTCGTTTATTGATTCCATCGTCGTTGTTAACGGTGCGGAGCGAAAATTTTACAGCGGAGGATCGGGCGCATGGAGCCGCACTAACTGGACAGAACTGCAGGAACGGCTGACGAAGCAGCTGGAATCGATGGGGAGATATGCGGATGCCAAGCTGATTCCTTTCAAGCTGGACGAGAGCAGTCCTGACGTGGATCTCTTCTCGTTTATACTGACCGAGAATCATGCGGGAAGCGGCCAGTTGCCGAACGCCGTCATCGTTAATATTAGACCTCAGTGGATCTTCGATAATATTAAGAGTCTGGATAATGTAACGGACAATAGCGACGGCATGGTGCTTCTCGACGAGCAGGGGAAGCTGCTGCAGACGGAGGGGATTGGCTCGCCGTATGCCGCCGATGTGCAGCGGCTTCTGGAGCGTATGGTCCATTCGGCGGGAAACTCGACGCATGACTTCTCGATTCAGAAAATCGAGGGAAGGAAATACGTCATTTCGGAAATGAACATGGATGTAAGCGAATTAAAGGTCATGAACATTTTGCCTTACGAGAAGGTCATGGGCAAGGCGGAGACGCTGCGCGATATTACGCTGGCGCTCATTGTCGTTTTTCTGGTCGCAAGCTTCATCCTGTCGCTGGTCATTACAAGCCGGCTGTATCGCCCGATCGGGAAGCTGTTCGAATTGTTCCATCGCAATGATGTGCGGACGGACGAGTCGGAGTCGGGCAGCCATGACGAAATGAGCTTTATATCCGACGTGTATCGGCTTACGCTCGATAAGCTGCGTCAGGCCAATCGCGAGGAAAGCGGCAAGAAGCAAATTGTCAGCGATTATTATTTGCGGCGATGGTTGACCGACAGCCGCTCCATGACCGGCGAGGAGCTGCATCATTGCGCCGAAGCGAGCCCGGGACTGTTTGAGGCGGGAGGAGATGGCGCAACCGTGTGGCAATTGGCCGTTCTCTCTCTGGAGCAGCCTATAACGGACAAAAAAACGCCGGAATCCGTTACGCAAGAGAAACTGTATCGGTTCGCGGCATGCAACATTGTGGAGGAGACGGTCGCTCGGCATTATTCGAACCGGGTAGTCGATATGAACAACGAATATATTGTAGTCATCATCCGTGTTATGGAAGGGGAGGCCGACCAACCCGCTTTAACGCAACTGCTGGCGGAGGCCCGGCGAATCTTCAAGCAATTTTACCGCCAGCGAACCTTCTCGGCGGCCGTCAGCGATGCGGTCGAGGATTACAAGGAGCTAACGCAGGTCTACGAATGGACCGTGCAGCAGCTTTTGTATCGTCTCGCATTGGGACCGGAGACGATCATTACACCCGACGACGTGCGGGGCAATATGGAGCGAAGCGATTTTACCCTGCCTGCGGAGCTGGAGAGAAAGCTGGCCGACAGCATCCGGACGAAGGATGCTGATGCCATTGACAAACATTTGTCGCGGGTTTTCGAGCTGATTGCGTCCATTCATTACGATTACATGACGTACGCCGCCATTCAGGTCGTGCTGCTTGTCAAGGCAATCATGCGCGAGCCGGCGTTCGCCTCTTACGCCAATTCGGTCGAGCTGCAAAATATGAATCAGAAGGTGATCAAAGCCGAGTCATTGACCGCAATGCGCGAGATCATCGGACATTTCCTGCAGCAGCTGTGCGAGGAGGATCCGTCCCATCTCAAGGAGGACCGGAACCTGATAATCGTGGATACCATTAAGGAGTTTATCGAAAACAACTATTCGGACATCAATCTGAGCTTGCAGTCCATCGCGGCCTACCTAAAGATGTCTCCTGCGTACGTGGGCCGGATCTTCAAGCAATACGAAGGAGGGTCCGTCGGCGATTATTTAAACGGCTATCGTTTGGACAAAGCGTGCGAGCTGTTGATTGGCAGCAGCTATAACGTAAAGGAAATCGCCGATTGTCTGGGCTTTAACAACGCAAGCTATTTTATTACCCTGTTTAAGAAAAAATACGGGGTTACGCCCAAGGAATACCGCCTGAATGCGGCGCTCGGCAAATAAAAAATCTTGTTTCAGTTATGAAAATTGGAACAATTGACAAAAAACGAAACAAAAGTAAGGACGTTTCGTCGATTTTGTGATTTCGTTCGCCGCCTCCCTTTGCCACAATAATGTCGCAGACCAATATGAACCATGCGAAAGGGTGAAGACTGTGGCAAAGAAGTATTTGTCGGCTTGGCTGATTGTGTGCATGCTCGCGATGGGCATGCCCGTCGCAATCGCGCAAGCAGACCAGGCAGAGCAGATGGAGGGGGCGGCTTTATTTGTTTCGACGTTTGGAAGCGATTCCAATAGCGGGACGGAGGACGATCCGCTGCTTACGCTCGAAGGGGCGCGGGATGCAATCAGAACTATGAAAAACGATGGAGGGCTTCCCGCCGGAGGCATTACCGTTTATTTGCGGGAAGGCGTCTACGAGCGAAACGCGACGTTCGAGCTGGGAGAGGAGGATTCGGGAACGGCCGATTCCCCGATCGTGTACCGTTCCTACCCTGGAGAAACGGTTCGTCTGACGGGCGGCAAGGAGCTGGATCACGAAAGCTTCGAGCCCGTCAGCGATCAAGAGGTGCTTGGGCGGATCATCGACGAAGAAGCGCGCGGTAAAGTGGTGCAGGTCAATCTGCCTTCGCTCGGCATTACCGATTACGGCCAGATGAGCCGTCACGGCTATTGGAAGGCAAACGATGTCAGTCTCGTGCCGCCAATGGAGCTGTACGTCGACGGACAAGGGATGACGCTTGCCCGTTGGCCGAACGAAGGTACCGTGCAGATGGGAGAAATCATCGATCCGGGACCGACGGTAGACGATGCCGATCTGCAGAAGCGCGGAGGCACCTTCGCTTATACGCACGACAGGCCGAAGTATTGGTCCCAGGCGGACGATATTTGGCTGGACGGCATTTTCGGCTACAGCTGGGAATGGTCGTACAACAAAGTCGCGGCCATCGATACGGCGAAAAAAACAATGACATTGCAATACGGCGAAATGTCGGGCCTGCTCACGAACTGGTATCCGGATTTCCATTTTGCCCAAAATCTGCTCGAGGAGCTTGACGCTCCCGGCGAATATTACATTGATCGCACAAACGGAATCCTGTACTTGATGCCCAATGCTGCGTTTCGAAACGGACAAGGCGATATCACGGTAACGATGCTGAAGGAGACGATGATACGCGCGATCGGCGCTTCGCATATCCGGTTTGAGGAGCTGGCGCTCGAATACGGACGCGATACGGCGGCGGTCATTCTCGGCGGCAGCGATATTACTATCGCCAATAGCGAGATCAGCAACTTCACGAACGGGGGCGTGCTGATCAATTCGCCGGGCCGCTACGCCTATGACGGCATCGAAGGAGAACTGGACGGGCGCAACCATGCCGTCGTCTCAACGCATATCCGGCATGTCGGAGGGACGGCCGTTACCCTGCATGGCGGGGATACGAAGACGCTGGAGCCCGGCAACAACCGGGTGGAAAATTCGCATATTCATGATTTTGCCTATTATCACAAGGCTTACAATCCCGGGGTGCTGTTCGCGGGCGTCGGCAACCAGGCGATCGGCAACGAAATTCATGACGCGCCTCATCCCGGCATCATCGTGTATGGCAACGACCATTTGATCGAATACAACAACATCTACGACATCTGCAAGCAATTCCAGGACCTGGGCGCGATCTACATGAACGCAGGCATGGATCCCGAGGAGAGAGGAACGATCGTCAGGCACAACTACTTCCATCATATCGGGGAGAATCTGCATGGCGTCGAGGGCGTTTATCCCGACAATATGACGATGGATCTGACCATCGAAGGCAACATTTTCTACAAGATGGGGAACAGCGCGATCAAAAGCGGTACCGGCGCCTATATCTATACCTCCAACAATATTTTTGTAGATACGTATGTTCCTTACGACAACTATGAGATGTTTATGAGCAAGGAGCCGGGCAACAGGGTCGACCGGGATTATATGCCCGTATGGGAGAAGCTATTCGAGGAAAACAACAACTTTATCGGCACGCCTTATGCGGAAAAGTATCCCGAGCTTCTGAAGTTTTTCGATGAGGATCGTCATCAACCGACGACGAATAACTTCGAACGCAATGTCATTTATAATCCGACGCTCCCACGTTCGACCCAGACAAACGAGCATGGTGTACGCGATATAAACAATCTGTTGAACCATAAGGACAATTGGGTGGCTAACGTCGATCCCGGCTTTGTCGATCTGGCGGCGGGAGATTTCAGTCTGAAGCCGGATGCGGAAGTGTTAAAGCAGATTCCGGAATTCGAGGCCATTCCGTTCGAGCAGATCGGTACGCAAGGCAAAGTAGGGCTCCCCCATGGGGAAGACTCTATCGCCGTATCGGGCGTTTACTTGCCAACGGACAATCTGACGATGGAAATCGGCAAGACGGCGTCGCTCCGGGCCGAGGTGGTGCCATGGAACGCGAACAATGCCGCCGTCACGTACAGCAGCAGCGACATTGAGGTTGCGGCGGTGGATGGAAACGGCCGGGTGTCCGGGCTAAAGCCAGGCGTTACTGTCATTACGGTCGTGTCTTCGGCTAATCCGGAATTGAAGGATGAGACCGTCGTTACGGTGACCGAAGGCGACGGCGTCATGCACTTTACCGACTTCGAGTCGGGCAGCAACGATTGGCCGGTCGATGCCAATCGCGGCATGGTGAAGGATGAAGAGAACAACCATTGGTATTACATTGTTAACGGAGCGAACTCGCAGCATCCACGCCTGTTCTCCGATTATGTGCTGGAATACCGGCTCAAGACGCCGGAGACGATTCCGGACGGTGCTGAACTGATCATGTACGATCGCAACGGCGATAAAGGAAGCGGGTATATCCAATATCGCCAAACGGCGACGGATTCGACTTGGATTATTTACAATGCGCAATGGCAGACGTTAAAAGAGGAAACGGTCGCAGGCGGGTTCATGAAACCGAATACGATCTATGATGTCCGCGTGGTGGCCCAGGGTTCGTCGATCAGCGTTTATGTGAACGACGTACTGGTCATCGAGGGTCAGAATCCGGCACATAGCGGGTCCGGCAAGGTCGGCTTCTATGTGAATAAAATCGCGAATCTGTGGTTCGATGACGTAAAATTTTCGCTGCCGCGGAAAACGGTAGAGAGCATTGCGATTGAAACGGATGTATTGCATCTCAACGAAGGAGGACAAAAGCTGCTTCGCGCAGTCGTGAAGCCGGATGATGCCACCAATAAATCGTTGCTATGGTCCTCAAGCAACCCTGATGTAGCGACCGTGGACGACAGCGGCTTCGTAACGGCGACGGGCAGGGGAGAAGCGGTCATCACGGCGCGGTCGGCTCAAAATCCGGATGTGTACGCCGCAACAACGGTTATCGTATCGGATGTGCTGCATGCCGTCGACTTCGAGTCGGGCGGCGGCGGATGGCTTGTTGACGCCAATCACAGTATCGAGGAGGATGGCGACGGCAATCACTGGTATCGCCTCGTCGACGGGGCCAGCACCAAGTCTCCCGTCAACTTCTCCAATTACAAGCTGACCTACAAGCTCAGAACGCCGGAAGAGATACCGGTCGGAGCGACATTGCTCATGTATGATCGCGATAGCGCGAGCGGGCGGGGATATATCAGCTACAAGAAGAGCGGAACAGGCTCCACTTGGTCGATTATGAATTCGGAGTGGCAGTCGCAGGAGGAGGCGACCTTCGAGGGCGACGATCTGCTGCCGAATACGGACTACGAAATCAAGGTGGTTGCTCAAGGCGCGGACATCAGCGTTTTCGTTGACGGCGAGCTGCGCTTGCAAGGGGAAAACCCGAACTTCAATGCAACCGGGCAAGTCGGCTTCTATGTAGAAGGTTTCGCTTATCTGGAGCTCGACGATATCGTCTTCGAGCTGGCGCGGGTGCCTGCTACGGAGGTTGTGCCGGATCGGCAGGAGCTGTCGCTGGAGCCGGGCGAAAAGGTGAAAGTGAAAGCAACCGTGTCGCCGCCGGACGCGACGGACAAGAAGCTGATCTGGAGCTCCGGCAATCCGGAGACGGCCACTGTAGACAGCAGCGGAACGATCCAAGCCGTATCGCCGGGTACGGCTGTCGTGACGGCGGCAACGCGCGAGAATGCGGATGTTAAAGCCACCATCGTCGTCACGGTAGCGGCCCCTGATTATCCCGTTATTGAGCTGGACCGCCAGCTCGGCGATACGGAGGGCTGGACGGCAGCGGACGCGGTAAAATTCGGCGAAGGTACGGTTCGTATATTCGGAGATGGCGTATTCGGCTATGAAGGAGAGAAGTTCGGCAGCGGATTGATTACCTTCAAGGCGAAAATCGACGACTTCAACACCGGCTGGTACGGATTCGCGCTGCGATCGGTTCGGACCGGGGATCCAACTTGGGTCAATGGCAATCAGGGATATCTGGTCGTCATCAAGGAGGATATGATCGAATTCCAGACGTGGAAGCCGGGACAGACGATGGTGGACATTATCCCGAATACTTCAGTGTTGCCCAATCAAGAGCATCTGATCGAAATCGGGGCCATCAATGTCGAAGGTGGCATCCGGTTTATCCTGAAGGTGGACGGGAAGGCTGTACTTAACGTACTGGACACCGATCCGGCCAACCCGATTCCATCCGAAGGCTACCTCAATGTATACAACTATGCGGGAGCGGAAGACGCCATCGAGCTGAAACCGTCGCGCAAGCCCGACCCTGGAACGGACCCTGGCACCGACCCGGGGACCAACCCTGGAACGGGAACCGGCCCTATCGTAACGCCCAAGCCTGAACCGGACGAAGAGTTGGTCGTTGTCCGCGAGAGCGATCTGACCTCGGGGAGCGGGGACGGCATCCTTGCTTTCGAGCTGGAGCCCGGTCAGCACGGCGTGATTTTGTCGCAAGAGATTCTAAAGTTGCTCGAGCATCCGATTGAGGTAAGGTCCGGGGAGCTGAAGCTTACCTTCGAGCCGGAGCTTCTCAGGAAGCTCGCGGAGGAGCAGCCGCGGAATGCCAAGCTGGCGATCAAGATGGTTCCACTGACCAAAGAGAACGTTGCGTCGAAACCTTCTGCAAGCTACAAAATGGTCGAAATTCCGTACCGGCTTGAACTGCTTGCGCTGGTGGACGGCGAGGAGCCACGCTATCTATCGGACTTCCCTGAGCCGATTCCGTTGGCATACACGGTTAAGCCATCCGGCGTTGACGTCAATGAGGAATGGCTGGGTATCTATTATGAAAATCAAGCAGGAAAATGGGAGTATGTCGGAGGCGAGTTCGATCCGGCCAGCCGGACGCTGTCTGCCGAGCTGCCGCACTTTAGCGTATACGCCGTGATGGAATACGAAGCGGCCTTTGCCGACATGCCGTCTGGACATTGGGCGAACGGCGCCGTCAAGGCGCTGGCCGCGAGGCACATCGTCACCGGGAAGTCGGAAGATCGTTTTGATCCTGACGGAACGACGACAAGGGCGGAATTTGCGGCATTGCTCGTACGGACGTTAGGACTGCAGAGCGAAGGAACGGCGGAGTTGCCGTTCCGGGATGTACGGCCGTCCGACTGGCATGCGGAAGTGATTGCGGCTGCCTACGAGGTTAAGCTGGTATCCGGACGTCAGGAGGATGTCTTTGCGCCAAACGAACGGATTACGCGGGAGGAAATGGCGGTTATGCTGCTGAGGGCATACGCCTACGCCTCCGGCAAGAGCCGAGTGGAAGCTGGCGCTAGCGGGCCGAAGGACTTGACGGCCGCGTCGCAATGGGCGCGGACTTCCATCTCCGAAGTTATCGGACTGGGTCTGATGACCGGTTACCCGGACGGCGAATTCAAGCCAAAGCGTCTCGCGGATCGGGATGAAACCGCACAGGTCGTTTATAATCTGCTGAAGCTATTATAAGAGGTTGTTCAAAAAGTCCGCTTCCCATTACGAAGTAATTCTGGAAGCTTACTCGACGTCGAATATTGAATGCAACCGAACCTTCCGGTGCTCACGTAGCTTCCACTACGCTCCGCTCCTCAGGTTCTAGTTTCATCCAATCTTCTCGGTACTGATAACCGAACTTTTTGAACATACATTATATTCATCATTTTGCTTAAAAATTGGTACGATAATTGATATTTTGTATCCATTTTAAGATTTATCTTTACCCCCTCCTTATGCCATGATGTGTGACAAGACGGCACTGCGACCCATCATGGATAAGGAGGTGAACAACTATGAAAAAAAGCCGGTTCCGTTTCGGCAAGGGAGACAGAGAGCTCAGCTTGCTCGCTCTCCCGTCGGTCCTGTACATTTTTGTTTTCAGTTATTTGACGATGTTCGGCGCGATTATCGCGTTCAAAAACTACAGGTACGACAAGGGCATTTTGGGCAGCGACTGGGCGGGCTTCGATAACTTTAAATTTTTCTTTATTTCCGAAAAGGCGTTTATCGTGACCCGCAATACGGTGCTGTACAGTCTATGGTTCTGGGTCGTCACCACGCTCGGTGCGCTGATCGTGGCCATTTTACTCAACGAGATATCGCGGAAGTGGAGCAAATATTATCAGACCACGATGTTTTTGCCCACTTTCGTCTCCTGGGTCGTCGTTATGTTTCTGGCGCAAATGTTCCTGAGCCACGATTACGGGTTTCTAAACCGCTTGTACGAATCTATCGGCCTTGACAGGGTCCGCTGGTATCTGGAAGCCAACTATTGGCCTCTCATCCTGACCTTGGCTCATTTGTGGAAATCGATCGGCTTCTCGGCGCTTGTCTATTACGCGGGCATTGTGGCCATCGATCCGTCCTATTACGAGGCGGCGAAGATGGACGGGGCGTCCCGATTCCAGATGGCCCGCAAGATCACGATTCCGATGCTATCACCGCTTATCATTATTCTGATGATCATGGCGATCGGCAACATGATCCGGGGCGATTTCGGCCTGCACTTCTTTGTCTCGAACAATTCGCCTCTGCTGTACAACACCACCGATATTATCGATACGTTCGTGTACCGGGCGCTCAGCGTCAGCGGCGATATCCCAATGGCTACGGCCGTCGGCCTGTATCAGTCCGTGGTCGGGCTGCTGCTCGTGGTGGGGGCCAATTATACGGTTCGAAAAATAAGCGAAGAAAACTCGTTATGGTAGGATAGGGGAACGACCGATGGAAATTTACGCAAATCGACGCGGCGGCATGGCCAATATCTTTTTTAACGCTTTTTTTATCGTCCTGTCCATGCTCATAGTCGCACCGTTCATTCTGATCGTCTCCGTCTCGCTGACGGATGAAAGCGCGCTGGCGTCATTCGGCTATTCATTTCTTCCCAGCCGGTTCAGCACGCTTGCGTACGAATATTTGCTGCAGACGCCGATGGTCATTCTTCGGGCGTACGGCAACACTTTGTTCATTACGCTCGCGGGCACGCTGCTCAGCATTCTTCTGACGAGCATAATCGGCTACGTGATATCCAGAAGAGACTACGCGCTGCGCTCTCCGCTGACGGTATTCGTGTTTATTCCGATGATGTTTTCGGGCGGGCTGGTGCCGTTTTATATTCTGGTCACGCAATATTTGCACCTTAAGAACTCGTTATGGGCGATCATATTGCCTGGATTGCTGTCACCCTTCTACGTGTTGATCATGAAAGGTTTCATGAGCAAAATCCCGTATGAAATCATAGAGTCGGCCAAGATGGACGGTGCCGGCGAATGGCGGATCTTCTTCCGGATCATCCTGCCGTTGTCCACGCCGGCTCTTGCCACTCTGGGACTGTTTATCGCGTTCAACTATTGGAACGAATGGTTTAACGCATTGCTCTTTATCGATGATGACCGAAGGGTGCCGCTGCAGCTGCTGTTGGTGCGAATTATGAACACGCTGGATTTCCTTCGCAACAACAGCGAATACATTCAGGGGCTTGGCATCGACATGAGCCAGTTCCCGAACGAATCCGTGCGGATGGCGCTGGTCGTCATGGTCGCCGGACCGATGATGTTCGTGTTTCCTTTTTTCCAAAGATACTTTGTGCAGGGAATGACGGTCGGCTCGTTAAAGGGCTAACTGGCACTGAAATGGTTTAATTAAAATCAGGGGGAATAACCATGACAAAGATGAAATATGTGTCGATGCTGCTATTGTGCGCGGCCCTGCTGCTGGGAGCTTGCAGCGGCGGCGGTCAAGGAAACAAACCGGCGGGCAATGGCGGGGAGACAGCCCAGCCGAGCAACAACGGAAGCGCAGGCGGCGAGGACGACAGCTTGTCAGAAGTGGAGCTGATCTGGTATTACGGGGTATCGCAAGTATCGCCGGACCAGAAGCTGATCGAAGACGAAGTCAATAAAATCGTGAAGGAAAAAATCAATGCAACCGTAAAGCTGCGGCCGGTCGATTTCGGCAGCTATACGACAAAGTTGAATACGGCGAGCGCCGCAGGCGAAAAATTCGATTTGGTCTGGACCGCCAACTGGGCGTTCAATTACGACGAAAACGTAAAGAAAGGCGCATTTATCCCGCTGGATGAGCTGCTGGAAAAACATGCGCCAGAAACGAAGAAAGCCATCCCTTCATTTACATGGGACGCTACCAAGTATCAGGGCGAGATCTACGCGGTGCCGAACTATCAGACGATCACATCGCGTTATGGCGTAAGCCTGCGTAAGGATCTGGTGGACAAATACGGTTTCGATACGAGCAGCGTCAAGAGGCTGGAAGATCTGGAACCGTTCCTGAAGCAGGTGAAGGAAAACGAAAAGGGCATCGTGCCTTTAATGCTGACAGGTCCTGGCACCGTGTTCGAACCGTTTATGTACGGCTTCGACGACAGCGGCGTTCGGATCGGCGACGATACGTTCCAGAGCAACTGGCTGGAGCAAACGCCGGAGTATAAAAGCTTCGTGGAGCTGATGCGCGGCTGGTTCGAAAAAGGCTACATCAACGACGACGCATCGACGGTTAAGCAGATCGACTCCATCTACAACGGCAAGTACGCGACCGGTCTGGAAAGCGCCATGAAGCCGGGTTACGAAGCGGAGAAAAAAGCCTCCAACGGAGGGTACGACGTGATCGGCATCCCGCTTACGGAAGCGACGACTCGCCGCACCTCCAATATTACGACACTGACCGCGATAAGCCGTACGTCCGCAAACCCGGATCGCGCGATGATGCTGATCGAGCTGGTTAACAACGATCCGGAACTGTATAACCTGCTTAGCTTCGGAATTGAAGGGAAGCATTACGAGAAGGTGGAGGACAATACGGTCAAGATCGGCGCCAATGCCGGATACAGAGCCCAGAACTGGGTGTTCGGCAACGTATTCAACGGCTATCTGGTCGAGGGACAGGCGGCGGACACTTGGGAGGAAACGAAAAAGCTTAACGAATCGGCGTTTGTGCAGCCGACCTTCGGCTTTGCATTCGACGACACCAACGTCAAGGCGGAATACGCCAACGTGATGGCGGTAAAGGCGGAATATCAGCCGCTTCTGATGACCGGTACGGTGGATCCCGACAAATATTTGCCGGAGTACCTGGAGAAGCTGAGAAACGCCGGCGCCGAGAAGGTTCAAGCGGAACTGCAGAAGCAGTTGGATGCTTGGGTAGCTGAGAATGTGAAGAAGTAATTGGCATCCGGTATTACTGATTTCTATAGGTTTAAATAAAAGGGGATGTAATCACCTGTGGGTGATGCAGCCCCTTTTTTTAGAATGTAAAAGTTTTCGGGCTTGGGAACTTACGCAAACGGGACAATAATTGAGCAAAAATACACAATTAAGATGAGGGAAGAGCAAGTTATTCGTACATTTGTACATATATACACAAATATTGGTTCCAAGAGATCCCGCTCGAAGATAGGAAGCGAGAATTTGTGTATTTTCGTACAATTTGCTGCGCAGGGGCTCCGTTTGTTTGAGAAATTGGGGAGAAATGCACAAATGTGCAGAGAGGCTGGTTTTCAGGCGCGATCCCATCAGACGTCCCTGAGCCTCGACGGCGATTGTTTTTTATGTTTTTTAAACGTGCGGCTGAAGTAGAAGATGTCGTTGAACCCCGTCGCGGCCGCAATCTCGGATATGGTCAGGGGCGAATGGCGAAGCATGTATTCCGCCTTGTCGAGGCGGGTTGCCGTTACGTATTCGGTAACGGTACGTCCCGTCAATTGCTTGAATACCCGGCTAAAGTGGAAGCGGCTCAGCCCGGCAATCTCGGAGAGCAGCTCGACGCCAAGCGGTTCCTTGAAGTGGAGATCGATATAGTGCAGAACAGGCTCGAAGCGTTCGATGTTCTTCATCCGCTCCGCATATTCATCTTTGGTGAGTACACTTGCGACATGCCCTCTCATCAGCAGCGTCAACAGGCGGTACAGCTCCGATTTGACCGCAAGCTCGAAGCCGAAGGAGCGGGTCTTAAGCTCATGCGCGATGGATAGGACACATGCGTTCAACTCCGCGTTGCCCCTGATATGGTTGCGGAACAGGATGCGGTTCTGAATAATAGGCGCGATAAACTTCGTATCGGCGGCGTCCTCGAATTGGCTGTGCAAGAGCGAAGTATCCACGATTAGGGCATAGTAGAACAAATCGGACGACCTGCTTACTCCATGATGCAGTTCGTTGCTGTTGACGACGATCAGATCGCCCGGCTGAACCTCATAGGCCGTCGTGCCGCACTCCATAACGGCTTCGCCGGCTTCGATGTAATGGAATTCCAGATGCGCGTGCCAGTGGTGCGCAAAGAGCGTCGTGTCCGCGTGTTCGAAGTGGGTGCGATGCACTTTGATCGGGAACCGGGGATCCGGCATGCTCATGGGTTCGCGCAAATTCTCGAAATTATCGAATGAATCGGTCATCCGCTCTCCTCCAGTTTGTTAAAGTACGAGTTCAAAAAGTTCGGTTATCAGTACCAAGAAGATTGGATGAAGCTAGAACCTGAGGAGCGGAGCGTAGTGGAAGCTACGTGAGCACTGGAAGGTTCGGCTGCATTCAATATTCGACGTCGAGTATTCTACTTGGATGACTTCGTAATGGGAAGCGGACTTTTTGAACAACCTCTTAGAGCACAAATGTACAAATAATCCGCACGGCTTTGCATGGCTTACATGGCTTATTCCATTATAATACGGAAGTGTATACATGCCAAAGGCTAACGGGAATTTACACCCCCGTATTTTTGAAATGACAAGGAGAGATCGGATATGTCAACTGTACAAATCGGCGTTATCGGAACCGGCTCAATCTCATCGTTGCATTTGAATGCTTATAAAAACAATCCGGACGCAACCATCTACGCGGTATGTGATCTGAACGAGGCGCGCGCCAAGGAAACAGCGGAGAAATACGGCGCGGTCAAAGTATATACGGATTACAACGATCTGCTCGCGGATCCCGGCGTGGAAGCCGTCAGCATCTGCACCTGGAACAATACGCACGCGGAGATCAGCATCGCGGCGGTTCGCGCAGGCAAGCACGTGCTGGTGGAGAAACCGCTCTGCCGCTCTGTTGAAGAAGCGCTTAACATTCAGAAGGCGGTAGAGGAGACAGGAAAAATTCTGCAAATCGGTTATGTACGCCGCTATGATCCCAACGGCCAGTTGCTTCGCTCGCTCGTCGAAGATGGGCGACTGGGTGAAATCTATTATGCGAAAGCGTCGATATTGCGCCGTCTCGGCAATCCCGGCGGCTGGTTCTCGGATATCGAACGTTCCGGCGGCGGCCCGTTGATCGACATCGGCGTCCACGCCATCGATATTTGCTGGTATATGATGGGCCGTCCGAAGGCGGTTTCCGTCAGCGCAAACACTTATCGCAAGCTGGGCAACCGCTCCAATGTCCAGGATCTGTCCTTCTATAAAGCAGCAGACTACGATGCAAGCAAAAACACCGTCGAAGATATGGCCAACGCGCTCATCCGTTTCGAAAATGGAGCTTCCCTGATGGTTGACGTCAGCTTTACGCTCCACGGAAAGCAGGACGAGACAGCGATTCGCTTGTATGGCGACAAAGGCGGCATGGAGATCGAGCCGGAAACAACGTTTGTGACGGAGATCAACAACCGTATCGTCAACGTGATCCCGCAGACGGATCATAAGGGCTTTGGATTCGAGGCGGCTTTCCAGAACGAGATCAACCACTTCGTCGAAAATGTTAAGAACGGTACGCAGCCGATCAGTCCGGTCGAAGACGGCGTCGAAATGATGAAGATTCTATGCGGCATCTACGAATCGGCGGAAAAAGGCGCTGAGGTGAGACTATGAAGCTGGGAGTAAGCACATACAGCCTGCACAGGGCATTCTCCTCGGGCGAGCTCTCGTTAACTGGCGTCATCGACTACATTGCCAGCATCGGAGCCGAGCATGTGGAGATCGTGCCGCTTGGCTTCAGCATGATCGAAGATCCGTCGCAGATCGAAACGATCCGTGACGCGGCTGCCGCAAACGGGCTGGAGCTGTCCAGTTACGCGATCGGCGCGAACTTTGCGGACAAGAGTGGCGCGGAATTCGAAGACGAGATCGAGCGGGTCAAGCGGGAAGTCGACGTATGCGCGGCGCTTGGCATCAAGCGGATGCGCCATGACGTCGCTTCCTCCAAGGATCTGTCCATCGGCAATTTTCTGGCGCAGCTTCCGCAATTGACGCAAGCTTGCCAAACGATCGCGGATTACGCAGCGGGCTTCGGCATTACGACAAGCGTGGAGAACCATGGTTATTTCATCCAACATAGCGACCGTGTACAGGCGCTAGTCCATTCGGTTGGAAGGGACAACTTCCGCACGACGCTCGATGTAGGCAACTTTTTGTGCGCGGACGAGAATCCTTTGACGGCGGTGGCAAATAACATCGGCTTAGCGTCGATGGTTCACGTTAAGGACTTTTATGTTCGTCCGGCAAATCGCAATCCCGGAGAAGGCTGGTTCAAGTCAACGGGGGGCCAATATCTGCGCGGCGCGATCGCAGGCCAAGGCGACATCGACATACCTGGCGTGTTAAGCATCGTAAAACGCAGCGGCTACGACGGCTTTATTTCCATCGAGTTCGAAGGCATGGAAGAATGCCGCAATGGAACGAAGATTGCGCTCGACAATGTCAGACGTATATGGAACGAAATTGTTTAAAAGATAGTATAGAAATTTTGAACTATTATTAAAAGTCGGTGTTCAAAAAGTTCGGTTATCAGTACCGAGAAGATTGAAGGCAACTAGAAGCTGAGGAGCGGAGCGTAGCAGAGCTACGTGAGCACCTGCAATGTTTCCGAAGGAAACATACTTCGTAAGCATATGCTTAGGTTCGGTTGCGTTCAATATTCGATGTCGAGTAAGCTTCTAGGCATACTTCGTAATGGGAATCGGACTTTTTGAACTACCTTTAGAAGGAGAGTGAGCGACAATGGTGCAACCAGTTATGACGAACAAAATCGGCGTTATCGTCGACAGCTTTAAGTTAGGCGTTCGCGATGGCTTAGTCAAGGCGAAGGAGGTCGGCGCCGACGGCGTGCAGATCTATGCCGTCAGCGGCGAGATGGATCCGGCCAACCTGTCGGCATCTGCCCGCCGGGAGTTAAAGGATTATATCGCATCGCTAGGTCTTGAGATCTCTGCCCTTGTCGGCGATCTCGGCGGCCATGGCTTCCAGGATGCGTCGGTCAACCGCGAAAAGATCGAGAAGTCGAAGCGGATTATGGAGCTTGGCCTGGACCTCGGTACCAATATTATAACGACGCATATCGGCATCGTGCCGGATGACCAGAGCAGCGCCGTCTACCGTTCCATGCATGAGGCTTGCGTGGAACTGAGCAGCTTTGCTGCGGGAATGGGCGCCTTCTTTGCAATCGAGACGGGACCAGAGAAGTCCGCACATCTGAAGTCGTTCCTCGACACGCTGGGCTCAAGGGGCGTATCCGTCAACTTCGACCCGGCGAACATGGTCATGGTGACGGGCGACGATCCTGTTCAAGGCGTTTACACGCTAAAGGATTATATCGTTCATACGCATGCCAAGGACGGCATTAAGCTGGTGGACAATATTGATCCGCGCGATGTTTATGGCTTCTTTGGCTACGAGAAGGCGCAGGGTCTCGACCACGATGTCATCGCACAGCAGGCGGAGACCGGCGAGACGTTCCGCGAGGTGCCGCTCGGCGAGGGCAAAGTCGACTGGAACGGTTACCTTCAGGCTTTAAACGATATCGGCTATAAGGGATATCTGACGATCGAGCGCGAAGTAGGCGCGAGCCCGGAGAAGGATATTGAGCTTGCCGTGAAATTCCTAAAGGGATATAGAGGTTAGTGGTTCACTAAGAAAACGACGCCTTCTCTCGGACGATGCCGAGGGAAGGCGTCGTGCTGAATAACTCGGCGATGGATTGAATTTTTTTGCGCGATACAGATGCCTCCGGATAAATCAAGTGTATCATACGGGTAGGATATTCCTTGCCCAAACGGTAGACCAGGTAGGGAATGGAGGAATGCGCCAGTACGGAAGGCAGCTCGGATCCCGAATAATAGGTAGAATAAAATGTCATCGTCATATAGATATGCGATGTAGGCAGTACCGTATACCCCACTCCCTCGGATACAAGATTGAGCATGATGCTCAAATCGTTAACCTCGACAATATCCTCGGGCATTTGCCCTAGCAATTGCAGCAATACTCTATCAATGAGCTTGCGCATAGGCTGATTGGAATAATACAGTATAAACTTGCCCCTTAGCAAAATATCCGCTGCTACTTCCCCATGTATGGAGGTTGAAGGAGCGTTGCCCGGTCCAATCAGAAGCATTTCGTCCTCGTGCACCGGGATGGCGTTTAAGCCAGGCGTGGGTTGGAAATAAGGCAGGATAGCCAGATCCAGCTCGCCGACCCCTGTCAGATCGAGGATGACTTTATAGTCATCTGATAAAATATTGTATGGAAGGTTCGGAAATCGCTCGTGCATTTGCTCCAGCACCGGCTTGAAGATCGTCCACCCCAATGGCTTCGCTAACCCAATACGAAGTTTGCCATTCTCAGGCTCTCCTTTGCCCGTATCACGAATGGAATTCATTTCTTCCACCGCTTTGGCCGCGTGATAGAGTACCGCTGCGCCATAACGGGTGGGCAGTACCCCCCTGCGATTGCGTTCCAACAACGGCATGCCAAGCTCTTGCTCCAGCTTTTGCAATCTTATGGTCAGCGCCGGCTGAGACAGATGCAGCACCTGCGAAGCTTTTGATATACTCTTCTCCCTTGCCACCGTAAGATAAGCGTGCAAATCCATCCAATCCATCTTAATCACCTTCAATCATTGATACTTGAATCATCATAACTCGATATATGTTAGTATACATTACACAATCATCGTTAGTACACGGGTGATTGTGGTATTTAAGATTTTTATTACCCTATTTCAATAAAATGATGTTATATTTCTTAACATAAACACGGCGTTGCGAAATAAGAGCCGTATGGAATTGGAGGGTGCGCAGATGAAACGGATCAAAATGCTTCTAATTGCGATGGCAGGAATAGCTCTGCTGCTGACGGCTTGCGGAGAAAATGGGAATGTATCGCCGACGCAGGTATCGAGTGGGAGTGAATCGGCAACGGCGACGGACAATCTGCTTGAACGGATCAGGCAGAAGGGAAAGATCATTGTAGCGACAAGCGGGACGTTTAAACCGAATACGTTTACGGACGAGGATGGTCAATTGGCCGGTTATGATATCGACTGGGCGAATATGATTGCGGATAAAATAGGCGTCGAGGCGGAATTTGTGACTGGCGATCTGGCGGGGCTCGTCCCCGGATTGGTTGCCGGACGTTATGATGTCATTCTCTCCGGTTTGATTATGACGGATGAAAGGCGCGGAGTAATCGACTTCTCCGAGCGTTACAAGGTAGACGGCGGTATTGCCGTCGTCCGCGAGGACAATACAGTAGTAACGGATGTCCGTAATCTGGAAGGGCTTCGCGTTGGCGTCATTGGGGGATCGGGTTACATGGAGGATGTCCAGCAGATCGGCGGCTATAAGGAGCTGAAAGAATATCCGGGTAGTCCCGAAGCTTTCATTGACCTAAAGGCAGGCAGAATCGACGTTTATGTGGTTGCAAAGGGAGGCGCAAGCGATTTTCTGATGAATGACAAAGAAAAGACGCTGCTAAAAATGGTTGGCGAAATTTATAACGAAAAGTATTCCGGTGTCGGCATTCCAAAGGGCGAAACCGAGTTGAAGCAATTGATCGACGAATTGATTGCAGAGAAGAAACAGGACGGCACCTATGATCAGTTGGCATTAAAGTGGTTCGGGTTCCAAATCCCGCATTGAGCGCGGGAAAAGGAGTGCAAGAGACTTAATCATGAAAGCCTGCTGAAGCAATGGCTCAGAGCGATGAAGGAGCGATAACCATGGATTGGGGAATTATATCAAGCTATTGGGATCTGTATATGCAAGGAACATGGGTTACCTTCAAGATTACGTTCCTGTCGATCATTATCAGTACGGTGATCGGTTATGTATTGGCGATAATGCGTCTATCTTCCGTGGCGCCGCTTCGCGGAATGTCATTTCTATACGTATGGTTCTTTCGGGGGCTTCCCGTGCTGCTGCTTCTGTTTTTTTTCTATTATACGATGCCTTTCGGGTTGAAGCTTGATGCTTTCACTGCCGCGATTATAGGCATATCGATCAGCTCGGCCGCATTTAAAGCCGAAATTATCCGTTCCGGCATCATGTCGGTGGATAAGGGGCATCTGGAAGCGGCGGAGGCGCTCGGCATGAACCCGTTGCAAAAGATGGGAAGGATCACGATACCGCGAACTTTCCGGTTGCTGCTGCCGCCCTATATAAGCAACAGCGTCATTATGGTCAAGGAATCGGCGCTGGTTTCGATCATTACGGTACAGGATTTGATGTTTGCCGCGCAGAGAGCATTCAATAATACGTTCAAGGTAGCGGAGACGCTGGGAGTTGCCGGCATGATTTATTTGACAGTGACGACCCTGCTGATGCTTGTACAATATGTGTGCGAGAAAAAGATGAGGACGGGTGTATAACGAAGGAGGAAGCAGCATGATCGACATTCGGGAGCTTAACAAGCAATTTGGCAAACATCTTATTCTGGATAATGTCTCGCTGCAGGTTGGCGAAGGGGAAGTTGTATCCATCATCGGGCCAAGCGGAGCGGGAAAGAGCACGCTGCTAAGATGCATTAATATGCTGGAGGTGCCGACATCCGGCTTGATCGAAATCGGCGGCAGGCCGGTCGCCTACAAAGCCAACAGGCAAGGAAGGCTGACATACCGTTCGCAATTCAACCTGACCTGGCTGCGGACAGAGGTCGGCATGGTATTCCAGCAGTTTCATCTGTGGCCCAGCAAGACGGTACTGCAAAATATTATAGAAGGCCCCTGTATTGTCAAAAAAATGTCCCGAGAGAAGGCGGTCAAGATTGCCGAGCAATTGCTGGAGAAAGTGGGGCTGCTGGACAAAATGAATGATTATCCCGCTCAGTTGTCCGGCGGACAACAGCAGCGAGTAGCTATTGCCAGAGCGCTGGCCATGGAGCCTAAGATCATGTTGTTCGATGAGCCGACGTCGGCGCTCGATCCCGAGTTGATTAATGAAGTGCTCGACATTATGGTCAAGCTGGCGAAGGAAGGCATGACGATGATCGTGGTTACCCATGAAATGTCTTTTGCGCGACATGTGTCCGATCGGGTCGTATTTATGGAGAAGGGCAAGATCGCGCAAATCGGGTCGCCGGAGGCGCTGTTCCGTTCCCCTGACTCCAGAATAGCGCAATTTCTATCGCAGCTTGATCACGATATCGATACGAGTCTTATGGGAGTCGAACCTAATCATAGTCGGCAAAGGCCGGAATCTGCGGGTTGAAGGGGATAGTGATGCATGGATACATTATTGGGACTCGCCGGCGCGGAGCAGGCGAGGTTAATACGAAGCAAACAAGTTTCGCCTGTTGAATTGATGGATGCCGTTCTGCAACTCGTTCATGCCCTTAATCCGGTTCTGCATGCCTTTTGCGAATTAAACGAGGAAGAGGCGAAACGGTCGGCGGTGCTAGCGGAGCAGCAAGTCATGAGGGGGGAAGAATTGGGACCGCTGCATGGCGTCCCTTTGTCGGTTAAAGATCTGATTTTGACCAAAGGAATACGCACTGCATTCGGCTCGCGCGTCTATGAGCAATATGTTCCGTCTGTTGACGATGTATGCGTAGACCGGATGAAACGGGCGGGAGCCATCGTAATTGGCAAAACCAATGTATCCGAATTCGGGTATCGGGGCGTAAGCGGCCGGTTCGGCGTACTGAAGAATCCATGGGATATGGATGTGGTGCCCGGAAGCTCAAGCGGAGGTTCTGCAGTAGCCGTCGCAACCGGCATGGGCGCCCTGACATTAGGAAGCGACGGAGGCGGCTCGATCCGCATTCCGGCAAGCCTGAACGGTCTCTACGGCTTAAAGCCGTCGATGGGGCGAGTACCCTTGTATCCCGGCAGCAGAGACCCGTCCATGCCCGGGAGCAGCAGTTGGGAATCGCTGGAGTGCATCGGCCCGTTAAGCAGGACCGTAGAGGATGCCGCGCTGATTATGTCGGTCATCGGCGGACCTCATCCAATGGACAGACATAGTCTTCCGGGTTTGCCCGACTACATGGCCGCCATTCGGAACGTTGATTTGCGAGGTTTGCGGGTCGCCTGGAGCGAGGATCTTGGATATGCCGCCGTTGAACCAGAGATTAGGCAGGCCGTCCGACTGGCAGCCAATGCATTCGAACAGATGGGCTGCATCGTGGAACAAGGGCATCCCGACTTGTATGATCCGTCTGATGTATTTTTGGGACTGATCGCGCGAGACAGCGATTTGGCGGGATTACGAAAATTGGCCGAACAATATGGCGAAGATATGAATCCGTTCCTGAGGCAATTCATTAGCCGGACTTGGCGAGATGAGGATCTGACGGAGGCGGCCATGAGCAGGCAGCAATTCAATATTGCATTCCGCACGTTCATGTTGCGCTACGATTTGCTGCTTATTCCTACGTTGGGTGTTCCGCCGTTCCCGGCAGCCTTGAACGCGCCGACTGTCATTGACGGACGCGAGGTGTCCGAGTCGCATTGGTCCACTTTTAATTGCTGGTTCAATATGACGGGCCAGCCTGCGGCGACCGTGCCGATCGGCTGGACGAGCGATGGTTTGCCGGTTGGCTTGCAGATCGTCGGAGGACATTTGCAAGATGAGATCGTACTTCGGGCATCCGCTGCTCTGGAGCAAGCATTGCCATGGCGACAAAAGCTGGATTCGTTGGTGGAACGATGGACGAATCCGAAAAATCGTTTTTCGGCGGATGTGATGAAAGGGAGCGAAACTTTGATATGAACAGAATAGGGATGATTATTCCGTCATCGAACACGGTCGTTGAGCCAATAACAACGAAATTATTATCAGAATATTCGGACATTAGTGTTCATTTTGCAAGATTTGGTGTCACGACCATAGAAGTAAGCGATGAGGCAAGACGCAGGTTTAGTGAAGATGCACTTCTTGAGGCCGCCAAGCTGCTGAATGATGCTGATATGGACGTTATCGCATACAATGCCACCTCCGGAGGATGGTTAGGGATGGAGTGGGATACCCGGCTATGCGACAGGATTGGCGGTCTGACCGGCAAACCTGCGACAACGGCATTGCTATCATTATTAGAAGCGATGGATTATTGCCGAATCGGCAGTTTCTGTTATGTGAGTCCATCCGCCGATTCAATTGTGCAATCGGCGATTGCGCAGTTTGAGAGTAAAGGTTACAGCTGCACAGGCAGCCGGGGATTTGGTATCACCATGAACCGGGAGAGCAGCAATATTAAGGCGGACGACATTTTGGCGGCTGTCGAAGATATATGGGTGCCCAATACGGAAGCCATTGTATTGTCCGGCACCAATATGCGCGGCAGCGCATGCGCTGCACGGCTGGAGGAGCATTATGAGGTTCCGGTACTGGATACGGTGGATACCGTCTTGTGGCAATGCATGAGGCTGCTGGGCTTGAGTCATAATCGAGTCGGATTCGGTGCGTCTTGGATGAACGAAGCTGAAAATTTCGCAAACAAATGGAGGGCATAACCTATGAATAAGTTTCTAAACAGTGGGAATTCCGTCAAGAGAAACGGGCGGTATACGATTCTGCTTCTAGTTGCAATGATGTTATGGATATCGGCTTGCGGCGGCGCAAATACGCCGCCGGCAGTTCAATCGACGGAAAAAGCCGCCCAGACGGAAGAGCCGGCTAAGAGCAGCGCGGTCAGCACGCTTGATCGAATCAAGGAAAGGGGCAAGATTATCATCGGCACAACGGCGACATCGCGGCCAACGCATTTCACGAACGAGAACGGGGAACTGGACGGCTACGATATCGATTGGGGCAAGTTGATCGCGGAAGAGCTGGGCGTGGAGGCGGAATTCGTAGCAGGCGCGTTTAGCGGGCTGGTTCCGGGATTGGTAGCAGAGCAATACGACGTAGTCATATCCGCTTTGGTCATTACAGAAGAAAGGAAGGAAATGATTGATTTCACGGACATATACATGACTGATGGGGCAGTCGCGATTGTGAAGGAGGACAACGATACGGTGACAGGCTTGGACGATTTGACCGGCCTGACGGTGGGGGTGCTGTCCGGTTCGGGATTTGTCGAGGACGTAAAAGCGATCGGAGGCTACAAGGAACTCCGGGAATATCCCGGCAATCCGGAGGGATACATTGATCTGAAAGCCGGGCGCGTGGATGTTTATGTAGCCGGCAAAACCGGAGCCAGCGACTTTATCAAATATGATGAGGGATCGCCGAAGCTGAAGATGGTAGGCGACCTGTACAACATGAAATACGACGGGATCGGATTGAGGAAAAACGAGCCGGAATTGCTCGCCGCCCTCAATGACATTATTGCCGCCCGCAAAGAAGACGGCACCTATGACGAGCTGGCTATGAAATGGTTCGGCTATGCCATGCCGCATTAAGCGGAGGAAATGGTCGCTATCTTATAGGATTTCAGGTGATATAGAATGACTCGTCACTACTTGGAGCAAATATTGGAGACGTTGAATCGGTATGGGAAGACGGATAACGGAATGATGAGGCTGGCCTACAGCAAGCCGGAACGGGATGCGGTAGCCTGTTTCGCCGAGCTGTGCGAAAGAGAGGGGATGCAAGTGCGTTATGACGCTTGCGGCAATCTGATCGCGCGGAAGGAAGGGAGGAATCCGGAACTGCCGGCCGTAGCTTTCGGCTCTCATCTGGACACGGTGTCGAATGGCGGCCGTTACGATGGAGCGGCGGGTGTCGCAGCTGCAATAAGCGTCATTCACAGCTTTAATCTTCAGGGCGTTCAAACCGACTGTCCTCTTGAAATCATATGTTTCGCATGCGAAGAATCATCCCGGTTCGGCGTCTCGACCATCGGAAGCAAGGCCATGAGCGGGGAATTGAAGAAGGAAGGTTTGGAGCGGCTGAAGGACAACAAAGGAATAACGTTGCCAGAAGCGTTGGATGCGAGCGGATATACGTTCGCGAGCATCGAAGATAGTCTGCGGGACGGCAAGGAACTGCGAGCGTTCTTCGAGCTTCATATCGAGCAAGGACCGTATTTGGAGAACGAAAAGAAGCAGATCGGCGTTGTCTACGCGATTGCTGCTCCTGTCAGACTGGCGGTCACGGTGCGGGGCCGAACGGCTCATTCGGGAGCAACGCCTATCCATATGCGTAAAGACGCTTTATTGGGAGCGGCCGAGATTGCGCTGGAGCTGGAAGCGATGGCGAAACGAGAGCTGCTTAACGGGATGGTGGCCACTGTTGGAGTGCTGAGCGTCAATCCCGGCGCCATCAACGTGGTGCCGGGATTGGTGGAGATGCAAGTGGATATTCGCTGCTCGACGGAGCAGGTCAAACGCCAGTCGATGGAAGAAGTACGCAAGCTGTTCGAGCGGGTCGGCCGCGAGAGGGGATTGTCTATTGAATGGGAGCTGCTTAGCGACGAATCGCCGACGCTTCTGCATGGCGACGCGATTGCATCCATTCGATCGGCATGCGAAAGCCTGGGCTTCAGTTATGCGGTCATGCCAAGCGGTGCGGGACATGATGCCATGAATATGACCCGCCTATGTCCGACCGGACTGTTGTTCATCCCGTCGCGCGAAGGTCTCAGCCATCATCCGGACGAATATACGTCAATCGATTCGTTAGCCGAAGGAGCAATGGTATTGGGCAAGGTCATACGGCAATGGGCGCAAGCAAAGGGGCCGGGAACTACAGAATAATGAAGCGCTCGGAACGGGCGGCAAAGGAAGGGAGCGAGCAAGACCAGTGCGTTGGGATCATATTGTACGCGGTGGAACGATAGTTGCACCTGAAGGCATGCATATGGCAGATATTTATATAAAGAACGGCAAGATAACGGCCATCGCCAGCGAAAGGCTGCCGGGGGAAGCAAGGGAGGAGACGGATGCACGGGGACTGCACCTTCTGCCTGGCGTCATCGACATCCATGTGCATTCGAGAGATCGCGGGGCGACGCATAAGGAGGACTTTGCCCATTCAACCAGGGCCGCGGCCGCCGGCGGCGTTACGACGCTGTTTGAGATGCCCAATACGAATCCGCCGGTTTATCATGCGGAAAGCTTTTTAGATCAAGCTCGTTATTTGGAGCAGAAAGCATTCGTCGATTTCGCCCTGTGGGGCATATGCCTCGGTGAACCCAACAGAAAGCATCTCGATTCGTTGGCCGAAGCCGGGGCTATCGCATTTAAATTTTTTTGGGGTTATGCCATCCGGCAGCATACCTATCAGTTGGTCTATCAAGCCGACGGCTCGGATCCCGACATTATTCCTCCTATGGGAGACGGAGAGGTTTTCGGGCTGTTCGAACAGGTTGCGCGTACCGGCAAAGTATTGGCGATTCACGCCGAGAACTATGATTTGATCCAAACGATGACGCGACAGGTCAAAGCCGGCGCCGCGCGCGATTATGATGCGATGCTTCGTGCCCGGCCAGGACTCGCGGAGAAGCTGACGATTCAGACGGCTATCGCATTTGCGAAGGAGACCGGAGCCAGGCTCCATATTTTGCATATGAGCACGGGCGATGGCGTCGACCTGGTGCGCGAGGCGCAGAAGGAAGGTATCGCGGTTACGGCGGAGACATGTCCCCATTACTTGTTTCTGTGCGACGAGGACTATGAACGGCTCGGATCCGAGATGAAGGTGTATCCTCTGATCAAGCGCAAGAGGGATCAGGAGAAGTTATGGCAAGGCATTGAAGACGGCACGATCTCGATTGTATGCTCCGATCACGCGCCTCATACCGAAGTGGAGAAAACGGGCGACATATGGAGCATTCCGTCAGGCATATGCGGGGTCGAAACGTTGCTTCCGCTAATGCTGCAAGGCGTTCATGAAGGCAGAATCACCTTGCCCCGCTTGGCCGCGCTGCTCTCGGAGAATCCGGCCCGTCAGTTCGGTTTGTATCCCAGGAAGGGCAAACTTCAAATTGGCTCCGATGCCGACATTACGATCGTGGACTTGAAGCGCCAATCCGTCATCCGGCGTGAAGAGCTTCACAGCAAAAGCAAGGTGACGGCGTTCGATGGCATGCCGGTT
The DNA here is from genome assembly GCF_002165585.1 of Paenibacillus sp. MY03. Lineage (NCBI taxonomy): Bacteria > Bacillati > Bacillota > Bacilli > Caryophanales > Paenibacillaceae > Paenibacillus > Paenibacillus sp. MY03. The sequence goes on from NZ_MXQD01000001.1 coordinate 361,477, forward strand.
AATGGTTTGCCCGTAAAGGTCATCCTTGGAGGCAGGACGGTGATGGAGAACGGAGCGTTGATCGGTGATCCTGGCGGCAAGCTGGTTAATCCATTAGGATGAGGACAGACTGTCCAACATGTCCTTCGTTCTCCAAGCCTTTAATACAAACAGCCAGCCCGGACGTTGGGCTGGCTGTTCTGCGCGTGCGGCAGCAGTTAATCAAATACCTGCAACAGTAAGATCATATCTCCCGGATTCGATTCGCAGCTCCAACCGCTCCTCGATTTGTTGGACGTCGAGGATGCCCGCCGCTTGCCCGCATACCTTACCGTTCGCCCAAATGGCGACATCAGATATCCGTATAACGGCATGATGGCAGTCTTCCGGCTTGAACATTGGCAACACAAGTTTGGCCTTCATCGCTGTCGGCACATGAAGTGTCAGTCTATACTCATTCGGAGACTCTTGCGTTCCTCGCTCCCACCCGGCGGACAAGGCGCCGAACGGTGTGACGACGGTTGCCCTCGCGTGCGAGAGCCCTTCCGGCATAAAAGGCGCGATCTCGGCTTCTGCAAAGCCAGGTGCAAGCGAACGTATGCCCACCACGTATTCCTGAAGCATCCTGGCCGGATAACCGTTCCATGCATGGCAATGCGATTCGATATCGTCCCAGCCTTCCCACATGGTAGGCGCCCCTTGACTGATCATATAACCCCAGCCGGGATAGCTTTCCTTGCTAATCAGCCGATAGGCGGCCTCGCCTTGCCCATTCTCGAAGAGTGCCCGCAGCAGCGGCAGCGACAATACCGTGCGGCTTTCCCAAGGGGAGTTCGCGATATAATCGACGATATCGGCGGCGTCGCCGGCAGGCGCAAGTCCGAGATGCACGGCAAGCGCGTTGACGCCTTGATGAATCTGGCCGGATCCGAGGCCGGAGCGGAACCGGCGGGCAGCCGAATCATACAAACGTTCGACAATCGCTTCCCGAAGCAGACGCGCCTCGGCATCGTAATGCGAGGCATCCCGGTCCCTGCCGATAAGGCCGGCCATCCGCGAGAGGACGTCAACTGCCAGGTGCAGCTTCATGTTTTGCACCGCAAAGGGTGCCGAGCTAGTCTCCTGCTCCTGCGGATTGGAGCCGTGATCGACGGACGGATACGGCCAATCGCTGATATGCCAGCCTTTGTCTAGCGGGACAAGACCGGAATTTGTGTCTCGAATGCCGAGATAGTAGTCGACCATGCGTTTGGCTGTATCGTAATACCTTACGATCAGGCGATCGTCGCCGGTATGCATGTACAGTTTCCAGAGCAGGGAGCAGAAGTGCAAATCCCATTCGGGAATTTGCAGCTTGAAATCCGGCTTATCGTAGTTCGTCGGATAGACAAACGGGAAGGTTCCGTCATCCAGCTGCCCTCCCGCGAAATCAGTAAGCACCTTTTCCAGTGCTGCCCTGGCATCGAAATTGTACAGCAGCGTCTCTGCCTGAAGATCGGAATCGGCGAGATATTGCGCCTGCTCGCGATGCGGACAATCGACGATTTGGCCCAGCACATTGTTTTTCTGCGTTCGGATGCAGGCGGCGTACAGCTTGTTCAGAAGCTCGTCGGACGAGTCGAACGAGCCGAGCTCGGCCATTCCCGTATAAGCGAGCACAAGCGACAACTGCTCTCCCGGCCGAATCGTTTCGGGATAACCCGTCACCTCGATATATCGGAACGCCTTGTATGAGAAATCCGGCTGCCAGGTTTCCAACTCATCGCCGCGCATCGTGTACTGATCGTAATAATGATGGGATGTTTCGTTGCTAACGTTGTGTTTGACAAAGCCATGCTCGTCCAGGTCCTCCGAGTACCGCAGCCGAATTGTCGTTCCCGAGATGCCGGCCAGCGTAATCCGCGGCCAGCCCGACAGGATTTGTCCGGCGTCGAACACTTGCCGAAGCGTCTCCGGCGTTCCGTCATCCCCCGGCGTCAACGCTTGCTTGACGAGGGTCGGCACAATCAGCTCCGCTTCGGCGCCCTCCTGCAGGCGCTGCCGCTTCATCGGCCAGCGATGAGCCGGAATCCCCGACGGCACGGCCTGCAGGCATGCTTCCGCGGCAAAGTTCGTCCGGTTCCACGCCGGATCCAGCTTGCGGGCATCATAATCTTCGATGGCGGATACGCGCCTGTTTTGCTGGTAGGGGGTTCCGCTAGCATGCGGAATTTCCTGTACGATCTGCCAGGATTCGTCCGTACCGAATGTTTCGCTTGAGCCGTCTTCGTAGATCACTTCGAGCTGCAGGCGGAAGCCGGGCAAGCCGTCGACATAGTTTTGACCGCCGCCTCCCAAATAGTGGGCAATCGCAGCCAGACATACTTTGCCGGGACGAAGAGACGAGGTTACCTCATAGGCCATATACAGCTTGCGCTGCTCCGGATTGGTCGGCGCGGGGGAGCCATAGCCGCCGATTCGGCTTCCGTCGATGAACAGGCGCATGGCATGATGAGCCGAAGCAAACAGCAGCGCCTGGCGGATTGGCCCTCGCAGCTCGATATCTTTGCGGAAATAGGCAAAATCGTTGATTTGCAATTCGCCCGGTTTCCAGATCCACTGAGCGCGCCAAGCTTCCGAATCGCCCAGGCCAGTAAGGAAAGTGGCGGGCTCCGATGCGATGACATCCCCTTTCTCGTCTCTGGCGAGTACCTTCCACCAATAACGGGTGCAGTCTGGCAGCTCAGGCCCGCCATATCGGCAATCTGTCAGCCGCCCGGTCATCATGCCGCTGTCCCAGACATCGGTTTGGCCGGGGGAAAGCAGTTCTCGCCGCGTAGCTAAGAGGAGCTGGGCTGCAACGGGCTGCGCCTCCCCTCGCGCGTAATCCAGTTGCCAGGATAATTGAAGATCGGTCACGTCTATACCGGTAGGGGAATCTTGTCCGTCGACGTGCAGGTGATGTATGAGCGCCATGCCACTCTCTCCTTTACGATTGCATCAAGTGTCGTTTCTGCTATCGTAGCCCAGAGAGTTGATCCGCGACAGGGGCTGATATGCTATATTTATAGGTGGATTACATACTACAATACCTTCTCTGGGGAGTGTTCATAATGAAAGGGCCTCGATCTCACCCTGTCTTGCAGGGAAACATTTACTGGAATGAGGATCAGTTCCCGCTGCATGTCAATCGGGAGAAAGAAGCTTTTTCCTTGCCGCTCCATTGCCACGACTTTGTCGAGATCAATTTTGTCGCCGAAGGACGGGGCATGCACTATATTGCCGAAGACAGCCTGGAAGTGAAGCGGGGCGATCTGTTTATTATTCCGACGGGGACCGCCCATGTGTATCGCCCGCTCACCGAACGGATCGGCAACGAGCTTATCGTATACAATTGCCTGTTCGCTCCTGAATTGATCGAGCGCTTGCGAATCGCATTTCCTGCACAGGATGAAGTCTTCTCGCAGACGACAGGGGGGGAGAGAGGTTATGCCTCGTTCTCCGATCGCAATGACGAATATCGCACGCTAATGCAAAGCCTGTATCGAGAACATGTGTTGCGTCTTCCAGGAACGGAGGCGGCGCTGCTTAGTCTGCTGATGCAACTGCTGATCTCGATGCACCGCAACGATAAGGGCGGCGAGGAGTCTCTATCCTTGCGCCAGCTGTCGCCCGTATTCGAACATATCGCGGTACATTACCAAGAGCCGATCGCGCTGCGAACGCTCGCCGGTCTCGTATCGCTCAGCATTCCCTACTTGCAGCGCCTGTTTAAACGTGCCACGGGGCAAACGATCGTCGAATACATTCAGAATCTGCGCATAGAGAAGAGTTGCGAGCTGCTCCGGCATACGGAGTTCCAGGTGCAGGAAATCGCTTATTTGTCCGGCTACAGAGATATGAAATTTTTCCATCGTTTGTTCAAAAAGAAAACAGGCACGTCGCCGCACCAGTACCGGCAATCCGTTTTGAATCAACCTCTTAATAACCTGTATCCGTAGCCGAGTTTAATGCGGTCCTGCGCGAAGCCCCTGCTCTCCGGATGTCTTGACGACGATTCTGCGAGCGTTTACAATTCGCTTAACCGATTGAAGGCAGGGGTAGGGTGATCGTCGATGTGGTCTCAGATCAGATTGCTGCAAAAATTGATTATTGTTCTAATCGTGTTTCTAATCGTTCCCGTGCTCGTGGCAGGCATTAGTTTGTTCTCCATTACGCTGCCGCTTGCGCAGCGCGAAACGAGGGACATGCTAGGTAAAGTAGTGGATCAATTGCACGAGAACGTACAATATCGGGTGACGGGTTATCAGAACATGCTGATGCAGATGGCCGTGGATCCGAGACTCTCGGCTACCCTGACGCAGACGTATTCGGAGCTGCAGGACGAAGTGCTTGCCTTGCAGCAGATTAACGCTTCGATCAGCCGCGTCCGCTCCTATTTTCCCATCAAAACGATTCGTTTCTACAAAAGCAACCCGACGCTGCGCGAGGATGGCGGCACCGTTTTTGACTTGAAGAGGGCGGAGAGCCTACCCTGGACTGCGGCGATGTCCGAATCCCGTCAGCCCTTCTACTGGTACTTTGATGCGGACAATCCCCAACCGGCCTTTCATATCGGCAAGTGGCTTGTCGATTACATGAGTAACGATGATTACGGCATTATCGATTATGAAGTGACAACACAGGCTTTGTTCGAAAATCTCGCCAATCCCCTGGAATTTGAGGATAGCTGGATCGTCATCGCGGATCAAAACGGCAGGGCGCTAATTGACTATAGAGGGCTTAAAACGGGAGATTCCATAACCGATTTGACGTATTTAAACGATTCTTACAGCAGTAAATCCGGCTCCTATATCGAGCGCATTGACGGCAAAAACCATCTGATCGTCTATCAAACGACATCGCTTGGATGGAAAATCATAACGATTGTCAGCCAGGAGGCGTTATGGGAGAGACTGCAGCTCGTCAGGCAAGCCGCGATAGCCGCAAGCATCCTGTTCGTTGTGTTGACGCTCGTTGTTTTGATCAGCTTCGGAAAACGAATAACGAACCGTCTTAATGTGCTGATTCGCAGCATGCGCAAAGTAAGGGAAGGAACGCTTGGCCTGACGGTCAGAATCAATGGCAAGGATGAATTGGGCGATGTCGAGGAGACGTTTAACCAGATGTCCCGGCAACTGGAAACGTCAATGCTGGAAAACGCTGCGGCCAGAAGCGCCGCCGAGACGGAGAAGCTGCGGCTTTTGCAAGCGCAGATCAATCCCCATTTTTTGTATAATACGTTAGCTCTGGTTAAAAGCATGGCCATGGATGTCGGATCGGCGGAGATCAGCGGAACGGTGGACGCGCTTGCCAAGTTTTTCCGGCTGGCGCTTAATCAGGGACGCGATGTGCTCCTGCTTCGCGAGGAACTGGAGCATATCCAGGCTTACCTCGACATTCATGAATGGCGTTATCCGGGCAAGGTTACGGTACGTTACGATATTGACGAGGCGACGCTCCCCTGCGAGATCGTAAAAATTACATTGCAGCCCATTGTAGAAAATGCACTGATGCACGCCTTTACTCATCGTGGGGGCAGAGGGGAAATAACGATATCCGCAAAACTTGCGGAGCGTTTCCTGTTTATTCGCATCGAAGACGACGGCAAGGGGATGAACGAGGCTCAGCTCCAGGATTTGATGAACCCGCCGATGCAAGAGAGCGGAGGCGGATTCGGGTTGTACAACGTCCGGGAGCGGCTCACTCGCTTCTACGGTGCCGGCTTCGAAATGACGGTCGCAAGCGTGCCTGAACAAGAAACGGTCGTAAGTTTGAAAATACCGCAGCCGAACATTCAACCAGAGGGGGCGACGACATGATCAAGGTGTTAGTTGTGGACGACGAGATTCGCCAACGGCAATCGATTATCAAACATGTGGGATGGCAGGAGCTGAGGATGAACGTCATTGGCGAAGCGGAGGACGCGGATCAGGCGCTGAAGCAATTCGAAGCGCCGGATGTGCTCATCACCGATATTCGGCTGATGGGCAGCAGCGGTCTGGAGCTGGCGGCGGACATGAGGCGCAGAAATCCGAAGCTGAAGGTGGTCATGGTGACCGGCTACGAACAGTTCGAATATGCGAAGACGGCGCTCGATATCGGTGTCGAGGCCTTCCTCGTCAAGCCGATCGATTTTGCGCGGCTGGAGCAGGTGCTGCTTCAAATTGCCGACGGGCTGGAACAGGAGCGGCAGTTGCAGGCGAAGCTGCAAGGGTACGCATACAAGGAGCGCGCAAGCTTCTTGGACGATTTGTTGCACGGCTTGCTGAACGAGGTCGAGGACCATACGCTGGAAAGGCAAGCGATGCAGTATGGTTTGTTTGCGGATGCAGCCCCCCGCGCGGTCATCGTTGCGGTTTGCTCCGAGGAGGATGCGGAGTGGGCGAAGGTAATGGGCGATTGCGCACAAATGGCATTTGACGGACAGGTGGAAGCTCATGTGACGACTGCAAGGCAGCAAATGGCTTTTATCGTGCGCGCAGGGACGAGGGACGTATGGTTCGGGAACGCCTTGGAGCGGTTTGCGGAGTCGCTGATGGAAGCCGGAGTGCCAGGCATTGCCATCGGCATCGGCGGGGACGCCGCTTCGCCGTCCGAACTGGCAAACAGCTACCGCCACGCGGTAAGCGCTGTTAATCAGCGAAAGCTCGGGGTAAAGGGGCCGCTGTATAACTGGGAGCAGCTGATCGGCGATCGCAAGCGCAGCCATGCCCAAGGCATCGTCCAGCGCGCGATCGACTACATGAACGACAACTACATGAACAATCTCAGTCTGCGGTCAGTAGCCGACGCCGTTTATTTGAGCCCCAACTATCTGGGCGCGCTGCTGCGCTCGGAGCTCGGCACCTCCTTTACCGATCAACTGGTCGCAATAAGAGTTGCCCGCGCCAAGGAATTGCTGCTCGCTCCCGATTTAAAGCTGTACGAGGTGGCGGAGCGGGTCGGTTATCAAAATTTCGGCCATTTCTCCAATCTGTTCAAACGCATGACCGGCTTTACGCCCAAAGACTACCGGCAGTTTCAAAGTATGCCGGGCAACGAATAACGGCTATCACGCCATGGAATCGCCAAACTCTAACCGCCGACCTCATAAACTATTGCACCGTCACCCTCTTCAAAAGGGTATCTCAACCGCCAACCTCCCCAAAAGGGCATCTCAACCGCTTGAGCGTTTCTATCTAGCGATTGGGATGTCGTTTGCGGAGGCGGCGGTTTTTTTACGTCGCATTGTACTCGGTTTTTCGTACACATTAGCCCTCCACCCCCACTGACGTCGCATTGTACTCGGTTTTTCATACACACTTGTCCCCGTGCCCCGTCAACGTAGCATTGTACTCGTTTTTTCATACACATTTGTCCCCGTTGCGGAGTTACTTTTGGAGCTGCAACCCGAAAAATCTGGTTGCAGGGCGGCGTTCTCCAGCCAACGTCGCATATTACTCGGATTTTTCCCGCTATACGAGTCCGTTCGTCCCCCGCTCGGCAGGACGGAGCTGCCATACTTTCTCCATATTTCTCGCAACGAAACGCGCTGCGCCGCCAAAGGACGACGCATCCGTTTCGCCTTGATTTTAGAAAAGTAACTTCGTGCGAAAGCAGCACTTATCGTGCCAATCGATTATTGAGAGCGTTTACGTTTGTTGACTATACTTATTTCAGGTTCATGAATCAACTTTCGCATCAAGGAGGAAAACATGTGGTGAAATGGTCTTGGATAAGGTGGAAAGCGCTGCTGCCACTTTACTTCTTCCTTATTCCCGGAATCGTGCTGGTTATTTTGTTCAATTACATTCCGCTGCTGGGCTTGCAGATCGCCTTTAAGGATTACGGCTTCAGAGAAGGCGTCTGGGGCAGTCCCTGGGTGGGGTTGCAGAACTTTAAGGAATTTGCGGCGAGCGCCGATTTCTGGCGGGCGACCGGCAATACATTTCTGCTCACGGGGCTGAGATTGGCGCTGGTTTTTCCAACAACGATACTTTTCGCGCTGCTTATTAACGAGATTCGATCCTTTGCCTTCAAGCGGTTTGTCCAAACGATGAGCTATTTGCCGCATTTCATTTCCTGGATTGTCGTTATCGGGTTTCTGGATGCCTTTCTGTCGCTGGACAGCGGCGGGGCCAATTCGATGCTCAGAAGCCTCGGCTTGCAGCCGGTTCCCTTTATGGGCTCCGAGGCATGGTTCAGGCCGATATTTCTGCTGAGCGGGATGTGGAAAGAGCTGGGCTGGGGTACGATCCTGTATCTGGCAGCGATTGCCGGCATCAATCCGGCATTGTACGAAGCCGCTTCGATGGATGGAGCAGGCCGTTGGCGCCAGATGTGGAGCATTACGCTGCCATGCATTTTGCCGATTATTTCCATCGTTTTTATTTTGCAGATCCCGAGTCTGCTCAGCGCAGGCATCGACCAGATTTATCCGATGATTAATCCGGCCAACATCGGAGTGGCCGAGGTAATCGATACGTACATTTTGCGGCTGGGTATCGGCCAGGCCCAATATTCGATGACAACCGCTATCGGGCTCGTTACTAGCGTCATGGCTACCGCCTTGCTGCTGGGCAGCAACTATTTGTCGAAACGGGCGGGAGGAGAAGGCATATGGTAGAAGGACGCCGAGGGCTTGGCCAGACGTTTAGCAATCGTACATTTACAGTCGTGAACACGCTTTGCATGCTGCTCTTTTCGTTCCTGTGCGCTTATCCCATGTGGTACATTCTGGTGTTGTCGTTCAACGAGGGACAAGATGCCTTGATGGGCGGGATTTATTGGTGGCCGCGCGAATTTACGTTGGGCAACTATATCGTGGTGCTGTCCAACAGCATTATCGCGGGCGCCTTCTGGATCAGCGTGCTGCGGACGGTCATCGGCACGGTCGGCTCTTTGTTGGTCACCTCCATGGTCGCTTATGCGCTGTCGCGCTCGGAGCTGCCGGGCCGCAGGCCGATTACGCTCTTTTTTCTGCTCATCATGCTGTTTAGCGGGGGACTTATCCCTTTCTATATCCAATTGATCCAATTAAATCTGATCAACACGTTTTGGGTTTACATTTTTCCGAGCCTGTTTAGCGTATGGAACATGCTTGTCATGCGCACGTCGTTTCGAAGCAACATCCCGGAATCGGTCGTGGAGTCGATGAAAATTGACGGTGCAGGTTATGTGCGGATTTATTTTACGCTAATATTGCCGTATTCGATGCCGCTGCTGGCCGCCCTGGGATTGTTTACGGCAGTTGGCCACTGGAATGACTGGTTTACCGGCGCGTTCTACGTCCAGGACATCAACTTGCAGCCGCTGCCTACCTATTTGCAGCGCGTGATGAGCTCGGTGGAGGCGTCCAATATGATCAGCGCCAGCCAGATAAATGCAGCCCGCGAGGCAAGCATGTACAATCCGGCTGCCGTAACGACCAAGTCGGTCCGCATGTCGACGATTATGCTGACGACGCTGCCCATCTTGCTCGTGTACCCGTTTTTGCAGCGTTATTTTGTCAAAGGCGTATTGATCGGTTCGGTAAAAGAGTAGGCGCAATACGCGCTGCAAGCAAGACAAGCGCCAATGGTATAGCCGGATAGCCGGGGAGCCACTATGATAATGATGCAGGGCCCGCAGCATTGTCGCGCTAGGTTTGCTCCGGATGATGCCGATTATATAAAGAAGATTACGTAAAGGGGACGCACACATGAGAAAACGCGCACAACAATATTTGCTTAAAAGCATTGTGTTTGGCCTTGTCATCTCGCTTATGGCCGCATGTACTTCCAACAACAATAATCCCGCAACGGGCAATGCCACCGCCGAGCCCAAGGGACAGGAAAGCAGCGCGCCGGCCGTCAAAGAAAAGTATACGCTTTATCATCCGCACCAAACGACGCCGATTGACCTTAACGGCCCCGTTACTAAAGAAGTATTGGCAAAGATGGGCATCGAATTCGAGAAAATCGAGATTGGCAACGGCAGCGATATTGCCCAGCAAGTCAACTTGAAGCTGGTCGGCGGAAGTTTCCCGAATGCCATTATTTTGAGTCCCGAGAGCCCGATCTGGTCCAGACTGATTGACGAAGACCGATTGCTGCCGCTCGACGATTATTTCAATCAGCCTGACGAATATCCGAATCTGGCGAAAATCGACAAACGCATTATCGACAACTGGCGCGCGACCGATGGCCATATTTATTTTGTACCGATGGGCTACGAGCCGAAACCGGAGGAGCCTTCGGCATGGCAGGGCAACGCGCAGGGCTTGTGGATTCAGAGCGGTCTGGCGGAGAAGGCGGGTCTTGCCGTGGACAGCCTTGGCACAATAGAAGGCTTTGAGGCGTACCTGACCGCCGTAAAGCAATTGAAGGATTCGCAAGGCCGCGATCTGATTCCGTTGTCGCTCGGCGGAGAAAACTTTGCCGGCCTGGAATATGTCATGTCGATGTTCGGCGTGGCGGCATGGAACGAGGCCGGTGACGGCACGCAAGTGCCCGACTATCGAACGGAAGGCTTCAAACGCGGCTTTCAATGGCTGAACAAGATGCATCTGCAAGGATTGCTAGATCCGGAAACGGCGTTCCACAAACGTGATCTGTTCCTGGAAAAAACGAATTCCTTGCGTTTCAGCGCCATGATCTCCAACGGCTGGGATAGCCCGAACGCAACGATTTTGGCCAACAATAACTTGCCATCTTCCATTACTTACAGCGAGCTGGAGAAGCAAGGTTTCCCGGAAGGCTGGTTCGTGCCGGTCAAGCTGCCGACCGTCGACAATATCAAGCCCGCCCAATACGCCAACTTTAATCCATTTGGCGGTCTGGGAACCGGCGTCGGCAAAGACACCAAAAATCCGGACGCTCTGATGAAGGGGCTGGATTGGCTGCAAACGCCGGAGGCATTTATTTTGATGGAATACGGCCTGGAATCGATGGGTGCTTACAAGATGGAGGACGGCGTCGTTGTCGTTAATCAGGATGTGTTCCAGGGACCGGAATTCTGGGGCGGCGAAGGCATGACCAACGTGACGGAAAAAGGTTTTTTCTGGTGGAAGCAACTGGGCAGTACGCTTAGCACGCATATTCCGACTCTCGAAGCTCCGTGGATCGCCACCAACGCCATGCTGTACAAGGCGGAGCAAATCAATCAGGAGCAAGGGACATTCGGCTTGTTGCCGGCGACTTTCCGTACAAAAGCGTTGGTCGGCGGGATGGTTGAGAAGTATACCCCGGTTCAAACCGACATTCGCCTGCAATATTATGCCAAGCTGCTGCTGGCCAAGTCGGAGGCGGAATTCGAGCAAGTGTACAATCAATTCCTGAGCGAGATGAAGGGGCGCGGCCACGACGAAGAAACGATCGCCGAGTTTAACGAGCAATACGCGGCTTACATGGCGACGCCTGCCGGCCAGGTGAAAATTGAGGTAACGCGATCGATGCCGCGCAACGTATTTAGCGACAAAGCGGAGGCAGTGGGCCGCTAATTCAACATTATTAGGAGCGAAAACGATGAACGAAGCCAACAATCGCGTCAATATTATCAATTTTGTCCGGGGCGTCGAGCCTCGCTTGCCAATCGATTTGCTTGATACGCTAAAGCGGGAAATTGCGCTGGTTAATCAATACGATCTGCCGGCAACCTGGCTTATTCAATATGATGCCTTGATCGATCCGCAGTTTACGGACGTATTGAAGGAGTTGGATGACCGGCACGAAATCGGCATTTGGTTTGAAGTCGTGCAGCCGCTGACCGATCGGGCCGGCCTGGCCTGGCGTGGCCGTTATCCGTGGGATTGGCATGCGAATGTCGGGTTTTCGATCGGGTATACGCCGGATGAGCGCGTACTGTTGGCGGACTTGTTCATGGAGGAGTTCCATCGGCAATTCGGCTATTATCCTCGGTCAGCGGGCTCCTGGTTTATGGACGCGCATCTGCTTGGCCATTTGTCCGACCGATATGGCATCGTCGCCTCCTGCAACTGCAAGGACCAATGGGGCACCGACGGTTACACGCTCTGGGGCGGTTACTACAACCAGGCGTATTACCCCAGCCGCCTAAACGGATTTATGCCAGCCCAGACGGCAGAGGGGCAAATTCCCGTGCCCGTGTTCCGCATGCTCGGCAGCGATCCTATCTACCAATATGACGCTGCCGATTACGGCTATGGTCAATCCGTCATTACGCTCGAGCCTGTCTATACGGGAGCCGAGGGAGGAGGAGGCAATCCGGAGTGGGTGCGTTGGTTTTTCGACACCAGCTTTGGCGTGCCGCAGCTTTCCTTCGGCTACACGCAGATCGGCCAGGAGAATTCATTCGGTTGGGAGCGTATATCGTCCGGCTTGATCGACCAGATCGCTTTGCTCGCAGACTGGCAGCGCGAAGACCGGGTACGGGTAGAAACGTTGGCGGAGTCGGGGGCGTGGTTCAAGGAAACGTATCCGGTTACGCCGGCTTCGTCGATTATCGCGCTCAAGGACTGGCGAAATTCTGGCAAGCAGTCGCTCTGGTATTGCAGTCGGTTCTACCGGGTCAATCTGCTAAAGGATGGGGCGAAATTTTGTTTGCGCGACGTCCATCTGTTCGACGAAAACTACGAGGAGCGTTATCTGCGGGATGTGTGCGAGACCGAGGAATGTTGGTACGATACGTTGCCGGTCATGGACGCCGGCAGATGGACGGACGGGCAAGTCCGGCCCGGCATTGTGCCGGTCGTGCGGAGTGAAAACGGACAGTGGGAGTCGATGGAGGCGGTCCGTCTTGAGCGCGTCGAGGTCGACGGCGATGGCGACCGATTGGCGCTGGCGCTGATCCTCGCGGACGGAACGGAGATGGCGATTGCCATGGAGGAACGGTCGATTGCGATTCGGTCGGACTTCCCGGACTGGGGCCTGCAGCTGGTTTGGGGCAACGCCACGGCCGAGATCCGTTACTCGGCTGATCGGATCAAGTATATGTACGAAGGCATGTCCTACGGCGTGGACGTACAAGGGGCTATGTTGATCGACGATCCGTTGGAGACGAAGAGTCACAAGTTCGCATCAGCTGGGGACGACTCAATGAAGACGCAGGATAGCGCGGTAGCAATAGCTGCAGACGATGTCCATGCGACTTCCGGCTCTTTGTTTATCCTCGCGCAAGGCAATAACGTTTCATTACGTTTTTAGGCGTTAGATCGTTGATTTCAGTTTATTGACCCGGCCGAGGGAATTCTGACGGCCACGAGCGCCTTAGATATGTTTTTTCCGTCATCCCGATTCTAACGGTCAAATCAGAGCCTTATCGTGTCAAAAGTGGCGAAATTCCGTCCGTTTGGTGATGCAAGCGTCTCTCATGGCCGTTAGATATCGGAGGATAAAGGTTTTTCAACAACCACTTGAAAGGGAGCTGTTACATTTATGACCCGTTATTCCAAGCTGCGCAAGCTTGTTGCCGCAACAGCGGCATCGGCCATGTTTGTGTCGATGATGCCCTACGGCTTTGCCAACGGACAGACATCCCAAGACTCAGGCGGCACGAACCCGCCGACCCAACCTTTTCATATCGGAATATTTAATCCTCCGGCTCCCATCCATACGAATCAGGCGACATACGAGGATATTGCAGGCATGAACGTCAACTTTATCGTAGGCGGCAACAGCAATCATTATTACGACGTTAATCACAACGCGCTGGATTTGGCGGAGGCGAACGGCCTGCAGATTTTGGTATCCGATGCGCGCTTTGCCTGGGACGAACCAACCGTCGAACAGAACGAGGGAGAAGACAGCGTTGCGGTCAGCCAGTCGCAATCGTGGGGCCAAACCTTCTACGCTCCGAATCGGGGCTCGGATTGGGGACTCAATTATGCTACGCTCGATATCGACCAGTCGACGTGGCCAGCCAATACGAACTTGACGTTGACCTTGTACGACAGCCCTGCCAAAGGAACGACGATTGCATCGGCCTCGCTTGTTACGCCGGCTACTCCCGTCGCCGAACCTACGGTATTTTGGCTGCTGACGCGCGTGCAGATGGGGACGCAATATTATATGGAGCTAACGAGCGACAATCCGGTAAGCGCTTCACTTCGGCTTAGCGACTTGAATCCGTATGCGGATGGCGATGCCTACGGCAACGGTGTATTGGAGACGGGCAGCGATCTGGCATTTAAGGTGCTGTTTTCCGAATCCGCTTTCAAAAACGGAGGCCAGCCGTCGCTCGAAACGCTGCAGCAAATCGTGGATGACTATGGCGATCATCCCGCTCTGATGGGCTACAACCTGTATGACGAGCCGAGCTCCATATTGTTGCCGCAGCTCGGCAACATGGTCAGGACGTTGCGCGGACTGGACACCGACGCCATGTCCCTGGTCAACCTTTGGCCTAGCGACGCGGACGTCAGCTTGACCGGCATGGAGTTGAATCGCGACGGTTCGGTTCTAAGCACCTCCACACCGGTAGGACAGACCTTTACAACCAAAGCATACGAAGATGAAATTAGAACCGTGCAATGGGCGATTCCTTACGACCAATGGGGACCGGGGGAAGCTGTCACCTTGACGCTGTACGATTCTGTGAGCAAAGGTCAGCAGTTGGCGCAGGCTACGCTTGGCGCGCCTACGTCGCAAACGCTGCATCAGACCTTCGAGCTTAACGCGGAGGTTCAACCTAACACTTCCTATTATATGGAGCTGACGCACAACGGCGGTCATGACAATTTCTTTGGCGTATGGCGATCCGCACCGGGCGTGGAATGGTATGCCGGCGGTCAAGCCTATGCTGGCGGCAATGCCTTGACATCCGATTTCTGGCATGCCTTTAATCTGGACGTCGAACCTTTTTCCTATGAGGATTACGTCTACCGCTGGGTTAGAGCCGATCCCGATGTCATGCTGCACGATTATTATCCGTATTATTCCGACGGCACCGTATCGGACGAGTATTATAACAATTTGGAGATTGTAAGGCGACAATCCTTGGCCGGCGAAATTGATTTCTGGACGTTTGTGCAATCCGTCGGCATTGGCAATTGGCTGAGATCGCCAAGCAAAGATGATCTTCGCCACAACATCTATACGAATCTGGCTTACGGTTCAAAAGGATTGATTTATTTTACGTATTGGCATCCGGTTTACGACGGCTTTAACGGCTCCATTATCGATCCCAATGGCAATCGCAATCCATCCTACTATTGGGCGCAGGAGCTGAATGCGGAAGTGCTTGGGCTGGGGGATACGCTGAACAGGCTGCAGTCGCTGGCGGTGTATCATACGGGCGCGGCTCCGGCGAAGACGAATGCGTTGCCGGGAGAGTTTTTCTGGCAGCCGGCGGATGCGCAGCAGCCATGGATTATTTCCTACTTCCGGGACGAGAACGATCGCAAGTATGTAATGGTCGTCAACCGCAACGAAAAAGGAAGCCAATCCGGCACCTTTACATTGTCGACTGTCCCTGGGAAGGTGACGGAGGTATCGAAGGCCAGCGGAGTGGAGGTTGGAGCGGACTATAACTACTTAACCGGCGTACTGCGCGCTGGCGACTTCCTGCCAGGCGAGGGCAAATTGTTTGCGATCGACCAAATACCCGACGATTACGCTCCTGTAGCGCTCAATCAAACAATAAACGTGCTGCAAAACCATGCTGCCGTCGGCATGTTGCAAGCGACAGATCATGAAAATGGTTCGCTTACGTATTCCATTGTTTCTAATGGACAGAAAGGAACCGTTACGATCGTCGACGCAGCTACCGGCGCGTTTACCTACACGCCAGGCACGGCGGCAACGGGTTCGGATACGTTTACATTCCGGGCGAACGACGGCAATCTGGATTCCAACATTGCAACAGTAACGATTCTTGTTACGCCGGAGCTGGCTGTAACGGTTGCTCCGGGCACGGCGACGGGCACCACCCGGATATCGGCAAACGTAGCTAGCGGGCATACGCTTGCCGTATCGCTTGAAGACGAAGCCGTTCCCGTTCCGTCTGTTGGGGGGAATGTAGAGCAAGAAACAGCCAATGCCGTGACATCCACGGCTGGCATCGAAATTGGCGCGGCGACTGCCGGCAAACATATCGCGGCCTATGAGCTGGATCCCCTTGGACGAGTGGTGAAGTTCGCTTCCTTCGAGCTGTCGGCCAGCCATATCAAGCAAGGCGGCGGAAGCGAATACGTATATATTCCTGTTAACGGCGGCGGTTCGGGACAAAACGATCCAAAGGAAACAGACCCTTCCAAGGAGACAGATCCGTCGGAGGAACCGGGTAATACGGATTCGGAGAAGTCGAATCCCTCCACGGGCGGTCAGCGCGACTTCCATGACGTCGACCAGCACTGGGCTTATCGAGCTATTGTTTCGGCTCGGGAGAACGGAATTATTGATGGTTATACGGATGGGTCCTTTAGACCGGATCGGCAAGTGACCCGGGCGGAGTTTGTTGTCATGCTGCAGCGGACGACGAAGAGCAAAGGAAAAGAAGCGAGCGGAACCTTTGCCGATCTGGATAAGGCTGGCGAGTGGGCTCGTTCCGCATTGCTGCAGGCGGTAGAGGCCGGCTGGATTACCGGTTATGCGGACGGTACCTTGCGTCCCAATGATCTTGTCAGTCGTGCAGAAGTTGCGGTCATTGTGGCGCGGGCTCTGGCTCTGGAGCTTGTGCCGACCGAGCGGACTGGCTTTGCCGACGACGAACTTATTCCGGCCTGGAGCAAAGAGGCCGTCGAAGCGGCAAGGGAGCGCGGTTTGCTGCTAGGGCAAACGAACAACGCATTTCATCCGCTTTCCCCACTGTCTCGCGCAGAGGCGGTAACGCTGCTGGTTCGTTTGATGAATAACGCACCATAACCGGTATTGAAATAACAAACAATCATTCCCCGCCGTAAACGTCAAACAGCCCTCATCTTACAAGGTGGGGGCTGTTTGACGCTTCCCCGGAGAGCGGTCGAGACGTTCCGTCTTGCAAGATTTAGTAGCGCAACCCGGATCGAATCCTGTAAGATAGTGTCAGATAATCGTATATTCGGGGAAGGGGTACCAGGCTTTGAATTCTTTACTTACGAGAATGGTCTTGTTTTTCTCATGCCTTATCTTTGCGGCGGTTGCCGTGCTTGGCTTTACTATCTATCGCTCATCCATGAATCTGGTCGAGAATTCGCTCGGCGCGCAGGCGCAACTCGTGGCGGAGAGCGCGGCGAAAACGATCGATCCTGCCAGTTACGCGGCATTAACGCCGGAAGACGGGGAGAGCGATTATTATTGGGAGCTGAGGGAGTCGCTTAATAAGCTCAGAGAGGCGAACGGACTTAAATATCTGTATACGCTTGCGAAAGGCGAGGAAAACGGGGGAAACTACTACTATTATATGGTGGATGGCGCGCCGGCGGATGCAGCAGAAGATGACTTCTCTCCGATCGGAACCAGGGAAGAAAATGATTATCCCGGCATGATCGCTGCTTTCGAGTCCGGCGAGTCCATAATCGGTGATTTGTCCGACGACGAGTATGGCGCAACGATTACCGCTTATGTGCCTCTCTTGGATAATAGCGGCAACCTGATCGGGGTCGTCGGCGCCGATTTTGACGCGACGAAGGTGTTCGAGCTAATGTCGGCCAACACCCGGACGACGATTTACGTCGCCGTGGCCATCGTAGTTGCGGGCATTCTGCTGGTCATTGCGCTCGCGAGCTATCTGACACGCCCGCTCAAGCGGCTGACTTCGTCAGTCGCGAAGGTGAGAGAAGGCGATATGACCGTCGACATCAAGGTAACGCGCAAGGACGAGGTCGGCGTTTTGGCTCAGACCTTTCAGCAGCTTGTCGCAAGTACGCGGACATCCATCCGCAATATGCGAGACAGCTCGCATCGGTTGCTGACGGCTTCGGAGGATGTGTCGCGGCATGCCAAGTCGACAAGCGAAGCGAGCAAGGGGATCGCGGCAAGCATCGGCGATGCCTCGAGCGGCGCTCAGACGCAGGTAAGCCGAGCGTCCGACATGACAAGAGCGGTAGAGGGCGTCGCTCGCAGCATGTCGCGGATAACGGAGTCGGCGTCGATCGTCACCGACGCGGCGCAGGAGACGAAGCTGCATTCCGACCGGGGGCGCATACTTATCGGGTCCGCGCTGACGGAGATGAACGCGATCGGCACGGCAGCGGACCGGATGTTCGAGTCCATGAAACGGCTTGAAACCCGTTCGATCGAAATCGGCGAAATTACTTCCGTTATGGCGGATATAGCCTCGCAGACGAATCTGCTCGCGCTTAATGCAGCGATCGAAGCCGCTCATGCCGGCGAACAGGGCAGGGGCTTCGCTGTCGTCGCGGAGCAGGTGCGCAAGCTGGCTGCGCAGTCCCAGACCTTCGCCGTTCAGATCGGGGAGCTGATCGCTTCTACGCAGGAAGAGACGATGAGGCTTGCCGCAGAGATGGAGGGCAATACGGACAAGGTTCGTTCCGGCCTCGATATCGTGCAAGAAGCCGGCCAAGCGTTTTACGCGATCGCGGATGGGCTGGAGTTGGTCAACCAGCAGCTGCAGGAGGTATCCGTGGCATCGCAGGAAGTAACCGCCGAGTCAGAGGAAGTAGCGGCTTCCGTCGAGGAGATGGAACGAATTTCGCGCCATGCGGCCATTCACTTCCAGGGCATCGCCGCAAGCTCCGGCGAGCAGATCGCCTCGATGGACGAGGTGGCGTCATCGGCTGAGATGCTGCGCCATATCTCCACCGAGCTGGATTCTTTGAACAAGAGATTTACCGTCTAGGGCGTGTCTGAATACTCCGAGGGAAGCAGATTTTGCCGAATTTTCGTTCCATGCAAGGAACTTTTGTGAAGGCATACCGGGGGTACGTCAAGCAAAAGTGACGAAGCAGGGGGCGGAAAGGCGGTGAAAGATGCCCCAGAGCGGGTTTTCAGACACGCCCTAGCTGAGGCGCAAGGCGCAGGGTGACCGTATGCTTATAGAGGTTGTTCAAAAAGTTCAACCTTCTAGGTACTGAAAATCGAACTTTTTGAACTCGCGCTTATGTATGCGGTCACTACTTTTTTGCATAATTCGGTGTAAAGGTATAGGAATACGGTGGACTTAAGGTTATAATCGAAATTAGTGGAGAACGTTTCTCACAGGTCCGGCGCGGAGGCGGAGTACTCTGCCAGCGGATCAATAACGATTAAGGGAGTTTGAATCATGGCAAAAACGTTAATCTTCGGACACAAAAATCCGGACACGGACACGATTACTTCGGCAATAGCCTATGCAGAGCTTAAGAGCAAGCTTGGCGCGGACGTTGAAGCAACACGCCTTGGCGAAGTCAACGGCGAGACGCAATACGCGCTCAACTATTTCGGCATCGAGGCTCCTCGCCTGGTCGAAAACGTAGCTGACGAAGCCAAGGACGTTATTCTGGTTGACCATAACGAGCGCCAACAAAGCGCCAACGATATCGACAAAGTACGCGTCGTGGAAGTGATCGACCATCACCGTATCGCCAACTTCGAGACGGCGGGTCCTCTGTACTTCCGCGCTGAGCCGGTTGGCTGCACGGCGACGATCCTGAACAAGCTGTACAAGGAGAACGGCGTCGAGATCCGCAAGGAAATCGCGGGCCTTATGCTTTCTGCAATCATCTCCGACTCCCTGCTGTTCAAATCCCCGACTTGCACGGAGCAAGACGTTGCGGCGGCTCGCGAGCTGGCGGCAATCGCGGGCGTAGACGCTGATGCTTACGGCCTGGACATGCTCAAAGCCGGCGCTGACCTGAGCGACAAAACGATCGAGCAGCTGATCTCCATCGACGCCAAGGAATTTTCCATGGGCAGCTACAAGGTAGAGATCGCGCAAGTGAACGCGGTTGACACGAACGACGTGCTGAGCCGCCAGGCGGAGCTGGAAGAAGCGCTTAACGGCATTATCGCTTCCAAAGGGCTGGATCTGTTCCTGCTCGTCGTAACCGATATTCTCAACAACGATTCTATCGGTCTTGCGCTGGGCTCCAAGGCTAGCAGCGTAGAGAAGGCGTTCAACGTGTCGCTGAGCGACAACAAAGCGCTGCTTAAGGGCGTCGTGTCCCGCAAATCCCAGATCGTTCCTCCGCTGACGGAGACGCTGAGCGCGGAGTAATCGAAAAATAGTTAGTTATAAGACCCCCTAGAAGAGTAGAAGGGGGACGGGCAGTCCGGGTCTTCGGAAGGAGGCATCGGGCTGCCCTTTGCTATTGGCGACGTGAATCTATAACGATAGAAGGAGTTGATGGCCCATGTTTACTGTGACATCCTACACGGTGGAGAAATTAAAGGACCCGTTTAACATATTGCCCGGCGAACGGTATGAGTTTGTGCTGGAGCTGGAAGTGGAGGAAGATGACGAGCTTTATCATGACGAAGGGGTATCGCTTCGGGTTGTTTATATGAAGGATAATAACGAAGAACGCGTCGTCAAATATGAATTTCAGAAAACCACAACAGGCGGATACATCAATATGGAATTGGAAGAGGAAGAATTGGCACTGGTGAGATCCTTATGCCATAAGGAACTGTTTGGACCGACAGCGGAATAAACGGTATCGCAAAAGAAAAACGCAAACCGCTCAAACGTCAAAATCCTGAATTTTGACGTTTGAGCGGTTTTTCCTTGCCGCAATACAAACATCTTAACATATCAGTTGAAATCCTAACATCGCTATATTGTTGGTAAACGAATAGCAGCGGTACACTTTCTACAAGCGGACTAATACGTCCGGCAATCGTTCAAGTTGTCCGCTAACGGAGAATTAACAGACGAATGAAAGGAGAGTGTGTTCGGGTTGCGAACAAGATTTGCTGTGGTTATGCCGGTGTTCATCGCGTTGTTTATGTGGTTAACGGTTGCGCATGCCGAAGGGGACGGAAATACGTTGGTTACGCTTACCGGAGAAAGCTCTGCTGTTAAAGTGGGGGAATCCTTTACCGTCGAGATCAAGGCGAAGGATGTTAGCGATTTGTACGGGATTGAATTTCAACTGGCGTATGATCGCGCCAAGTTCGAAATGAAAGGGTTTTCTATGTCGGAGGATTATGAGTTCTTCGGAGGCGGGAACGAATGGTTCGGCCAGTCCGGCATTAACTATTACCCGTTGATTCGAAAAGATATTCGTGATACAGAACGCAAGCCAAGCGTTACGCTAGCTTCATTCGAATTCGTGTCCAAACAAGCGGGAACCGGGGAGATACGGCTGGTCAGTGCGGCAGCCGTCAGCTCCGAACAGGTCTTCAACGAATTCGGGTACAAGGACATGACGGAGATTCCCCTAACGGTGGAAGGGAGCATAACTCTGAGCATTACGGAGCCGACGACCGGTTCCGCCGTTAATCCGGGGCCCTTCGGGAAGGTACTGGACAAGCCGTATCTGACCCAATGGCAGACGCAGCCTTATTCAGTCGATTCCGCGCAGCAGTTGATCAAGTTGCTGTCGGATCGCCAGGTTGTCATTGCCGAATCTGCCGCAGCCGAATTGCCGTCCGTAATAGACAATCTTGCCGACTGGCTGCTTACGATATCGGCGGAGCAATGGAAGGACGCGGCTAAGCTGCCCGAGCTTGTGCGGGAACGGCTCGAAACGGTTCGGGAGCTTCGCCAGGAGGCGCAACGCCACCGGCTGGCAATCGCTCCGCATAATGATTTGCTTATTGATGCCGTTGTATTGGGGGAAACCGTGAAGTTCACCGAACCGTTCATTAAGCTAATGGACGATTACAATATCGGAATCCGCTTTCAACTGACCGACTTCAGCGAAGAAAGCGCAGACAAGCTTGGTCTGTACGCTCTTGACGAGAAGACGGGACGATGGCGTTATATGGCGAACGCAAAAAAAGACAGTACGAAAAACAGGTTCCGTCTGGAAACTGTTGCCTATCGTCAATACGCCATTTTGCGATACGACATGCCGTATCGGGACATCGGCCATGTCAATAAACAGACGCGCCAAGCGATTGAACGATTAAGTCGCCTCCAACTGCTGGAAGGCAAAAGCGAATCCAGATTCGCACCCGACGACGTCATGACGAGGGCGCAATTCGCCAAAATGATTACGCTTGTGTTCGGGCTGCAGCGGGAGCCGTATTCGGACAGTTTCGCCGACGTCCATGCCGGTCAGTGGCATGCCGACTATGTGGCAGCGGCGCACAAGGCGGGAATTATTCAGGGTTACAATGGGCGATTCGCTCCGGATGAAGCGGTTAGCAGAGAGCAGATGGCAGTCATGATGATGAGAGCTTATGCCATATCGGGGATGGTGCCGGAGTTCGAAGAGAAGTCGTTCAAGGACGAAGATCGGATTGCGGACTGGGCCAGGTCGGCCGTACACCAGGCCAAGGCGCTTGGATTGATTGACGATGCGGATAGCGTCCTTTTCCGGCCTTCCGCTAAACTTACACGCTCCGAGGCGGCGGTTATTTTCGCCAATATGCTGGATATTCTCGATCGAGCGGCAGAGAAAGGGGAAGACGCAGCGTGACAAAAAGAAACTGGAGCAGGCGATTCATGGCGGCAATGGCTGCGTTGATGGTGCTGTGGCCGTTTGCCAACAGCGATTTAACGGCGAGTGCCGATCCGGTATCGGACGATCTTGTGTTTGGAATCTACGACTTGCCTAATTCAAGCTTTGAAGAAAGCGAGCCGGACGGAAGCGCCAGCGAATGGACCCTTCTGCAGCCATTGACTGCCGGTGTGTCGGCTTCCGTAAGCGATGGGAGGAGCTACAACGGAAGCCGGAGTCTCCGATTGACGGACGGTTCCACGACGGAGACGGTTGCTGTCGGCAGCGTGCCGATTCAGGTTAAGCCGCTCGAGACTTACACAGCGAACGGCATGTTATATATCGAGTCGGGACGATCCAGCTTTTATATGCGTTTTTTTGATGCTAGGGGCAACGGCGTCGGCGATATTGTCGACCACAAGCAGACGGGCCTTGGCGCCTGGCAACAGGTGAAAGCTTCGGGGCAAGCACCTGCAAATGCAGCGTATGTCCGTATCTTCGCCTCGATATCTCCTCTGTGGATGGCGGAGTCTTATTACGACGATTTCAGCATAACAGGCAGGTTTGCACAGGAGCAGGCTATACCGGGTGTTCTTGCGATTGAAGCGGATCCCGTCCTGCAGTCTGAGGAGACGTTGACAGTATCGCTTGGCGTACGTTATGCCGCGCAGCTGCAGACTGTCAACGCCATTGTTAGCTACGATTCGAGCCGGTTCGAGGTCGTGGGCGTGAATTTCACCGCCCCCTTCGACACGGGCGCAAGCTCATTTGATACGTCTACACCGGGTCAGCTCGTCGTCCATGCGTCGGCAGACACGGGCAATGCGGTCAATGGAGACGGCGGCGTAGCGGAAATCCGTTTCAAAGCCGTTCGTCAGGGGAGAGGAGAACTGACATTGTCCGAAAGCTCCACGCTTGGCAAAAGCGATGCCGGTCAAACCGGACGTATCTATACGCTGCCAAGCGATCAGACGATCAGGATTGAGGTTATCGGCGATCCGGCGGATGTCAATCGGGACGATCGAATCGATCAGACAGACCTGATGATGACGGCGAAACGGGCAGGGGCCGCCTTGACGGATCAAACGCGGCATCTTGATGTAAACGGAGACGGCGTCATCGACAGAGCGGATATGGAAATCATTGCGTACAAATGGATGGACGAGGACGAAGCGGCTGCAGGCGCAACCTGGCAAGCCGAGGAAGATGTTGTCCCTGTGGCGGCATCGGCGACCGCCATCGCGGATCTCCGTTTCGGAGAGCCGGAAAGCTTGGGCTCGCCCGTGCAGAATGTGGCCACACTGGATGCCGCATACGGCTATGAAAACGGGATTGCGGTTATGTATACGACCGTTTCGGGCGATCCGGCCGTATTCAACGTGGTGGATTTGCACAATAATGCTCTACTGAAGTCTTTTCCATTAAACGGAAGCGTCAATGCCTGGTCACATGCCGTGGACCAGAGCGGCAACGTCTATATTGCGGCCACATCCAAGCTGTTCCGCTACTCGCCGTCTACCGGGCAGTTGACGGATCTCGGCGTAGCCATTGCCAGCGAATCGCTTATTTACGATATTGAGATCGACGAGGGAGGACGCGTATACGGGGGGACATCGCCTAGCGGCAAGGTGTTCCGGTACGATCCTGCAACCTCGCAGTTTACCGATTACGGCTCCATGGTGCCGGGCAATCAGATCGCGCGGTCCATCGCCTACTATAACGGCAAAGTGTACGCCGGAATTGGGCCGAACGGCGCCATTATCGAACTGAATCCCGCCACGGGAGCCAAAGAGGAGCTTGCCTTGCCCGTTTTGGAAGGTGTAGCCGAATATCCGTTTGTGTACGGCCTCGATGCAAGAGGAGATTATTTGTTTGCTTATTTGTACGGGAACGGCATTGACAGTCTGATTATATACGACTTGATAAACGGACAATGGCTGAATGATGTCTATACCGGCGTCAAAGGGCTGCATATGTCAGCTGTTTACGACGGGAAAACGTATTTTGTCCGGGACGGCATGCTTGCGTCCTTCGATCTGACGACCGGAACCGTCCAGACTACCGGAATATCCTATTCCGTCGGCTTGCGCCATACAGGATGGGTGAGTTTTCCGGGAGATCCGCCGGCGGACGGTTCAACGCTTGTCTCCATTCAATACAATGGAACGGTTGCCAAGCTGAATCCGCAATCGGGACGCTCCGGCCAACTTCCGGTTGTCGTACAGGGAGAACCGATCGAAATTCATTCGCTGGAGAAAGGTCCTGACGGAGCGCTTTATATGGGCGCGTTCATGTCCTCTACCGGGGTGCGCTACGATCCGGCGACAGCCTCGTCGTTTTCCTTCCCGATGGGGCAGGCGGAAAGCATGGGCGTACTCGGCAACCGCGTTTATTTCGGCGTTTATCCGGGGGCCTACGTCCATGAATGGGATACAACCAAGCCGCTTCAGACGGAGGCGTCGCAGCCGGATCAGAATCCTCGCTTGACCTTTCATATCGGGAATGAGCAAGATCGTCCTTATGTGATGGAATCTTACGGGACCAAGCTGTTTGTCGGAACGATTCCGGATTACGGCAAGCTTGGCGGCGCGCTAGTGGTCCATGACACGTTATCCTTGCAGACCGAGGTGTATCGCCATGTGGTCAATAATCAAAGCATTGTAGGCCTCGCCTATCGCGACGGCAAAATTTACGGCTCCAGTTCGATTCATGGCGGCCAGGGCAGCACGCCTACCGAGAATGCGGCCAAAATGTTTGTTTGGGATGTCGAAGCCGGGGTCAAAATTTCCGAATTCGAGCCGGACATTCCGGGCGCTTTGAAAGCCCCCATCATGATAAGCGGCCTTACCTTTGGGCCGGACGGTTTATTGTGGGCGGCTGCAGACGGCATTATTTTTGCGCTTGATCCGGATACGCTGGAAGTGGCGAAAAGCAAAGTCATTTATCCGGGCGTGACCGATTACGGGAAATGGCGGCCCATTCATATGCGCTGGGGAAATGACGGCCTGCTTTATACCGATCTGCACGGCCAATTGACCATAGTGGATGCCGCCACGATGGAGCATCGTTCTTTGCCGGTGATTACGCCATTATTCGAGCTGGGCGATGACGGCAATATTTATTACGCGGAAGCCGCCGAGCTCAAAAAAATTCAGATTGCCAGAGCGAATGCCCCTGTACATCCAGGTACTTTGAGCCTGGAAGGGGATTCGGGGCTTGTGACGGGCCGGCAGGCGTCAATGACGCTGCTGACCGATCAGGCGAATGCGCTGTACGCGCTTAAGGCGACGATTCATTACGATCCGGCTGTGTTTCATGTGGACGAGGTGGCTGCCGGCAGCTTGTTCAGCGACGGCGAACTGTTCTATCGGGAGACGGTGCCCGGACGCATTGAGCTGGTGTTAACGCTGACAGGGACGAGGAGCATCCGTTCGGACGGGGAAGCTGCGATCCTTTATTTGACGGCGCTGAACGGCGATCCAAGCGCATCCGTTCGACTTGACGGCCGCAGTCTGCTGCTTGCGGACGATGCGCATATTACGGGCGGATTCTTCCCTGTCGGACAGGACAGGGTATGGGCGGCAGGCGTCTACGAGCCCGAAGACGCGAATCGGGACGGTCTGTTAAATGATGCGGATATTTCGGATGTGGCGCAGCATGCCGGCATGGCCGTCGACGCGGCAACGGCGCGGTACGATCTGAACGGAGACGGCCGGATAGACGTAAAAGATATTGCGTTGGCCGCATACAGAATACGAGGAACGACTTGACTTTAATCATGCAACTCCGAATCCGTACGAACACGGATTCGGAGTTTTTTTTAACCACAACATCTTAACATTTCACATCAAATACAAACATCGCCTCATTGTTGGATTTTGAGTGCAAACGGTATCATTTAGCTATATTGAGAGATTAAAGACAGGTGGTGCGGAGAGGTATGCGTTTTATGGTTAAAAACCGGGCTTTGTATGTAATGCTGCTGCCGGGTTTGCTGTATTTTTTGGTGTTCAAGTATGTCCCTCTATTGGGGAGCGTCATCGCGTTTCAGGATTTTAATATTTTCCGCGGGTTTATGAACAGCGACTGGGTAGGGCTCAAATGGTTCATTCAATTTTTTTCGTATCCAAACTTGCAAAGGTTGATAGAGAATACGTTGGTGATCAGTTTCTACCAAATCATATTTTCGTTTCCAGCGCCGATTCTTCTGGCCGTTCTGCTGAATGAATTACGCAATATCGTCTTCAAGCGGGTTGTGCAAACGGTTGTTTATTTGCCTCACTTTCTGTCATGGACGATCGTATTCGGCTTTGTGTACATGCTGCTGTCCGTCCGCACCGGAATCGTCAATCAAGCGATCGAGAGCTTCGGAGGAACGGCTGTCAACTTCCTGCAAAAGGCGGAGTACTTCCGCACAGTCATCATCGCGACCGGCATGTGGAAGGAGATGGGATGGAGCGCGATTATTTTTCTGGCCGCGATTGCGGGCATCAGCCCGGGGCTGTACGAAGCGGCCAAAATGGATGGCGCAGGAAGATTCAAACAATTTCTCCACATTACGTTGCCCGGCATGCTGCCCGCGATCATGATTTTGCTGCTGCTGAAAATCGGTCATATTATGGATTTGGGTTTTGAGCAAATTTATTTGTTTATTAATCCGATGACCATGAGCGTAGGAGATGTCCTCGATACTTACTCCTACCGCATCGGAATTCTTGGCGGCAAATATAGTCTTGCAACCGCCATCGGATTGTTCAAGTCCGTCATTGGCTTCCTGCTTCTGGTCGTAGCGAACAGGGTGAGCAAATCGACGACGGGCGAAGGGTTATATTAGGGAGGATATTGGCATGAAAATTAAAAAAACGTTGGCGGAAAGAGCGTTTGATACGGGAAATATCATCTTTATGCTGCTGACTTGTCTCTTGGTCGCCATTCCCATTCTGCATGTCGCGGCGGGATCCTTCAGCGATACAAACGCTCTGATCCATTCGAAAGTCGGGCTGTGGCCCGTCGGGTTCAATCTTGATAACTATCAGCTTGTATTTGAAAGCAAGCCGTTTTGGCGGTCTTTTGCGATCACGCTGCTTATTGTCGTCATCGGGACCAGCCTCAACCTGTTTCTGACGGTGCTAACCGCGTATCCGATGTCCAAGTCCTATTTGAAGGGAAAAAAGCTGTTTATCCTGTTTATTATCGTAACGATGATTTTTCAGGCGCCGATGATCCCCACCTATCTGCTGGTCAAAAATCTGGACTTGCTTAATTCCATATGGGGACTTATTATTCCGGGCGCGCTAAGCGCGTTTAATCTCATATTGTGCATCACCTTTTTCCGCTCGTTGCCCGAGGAGTTGTTCGAGGCCGCAAGGGTCGACGGAATGTCGGAATACAGAATGGTGTGGACGATCGCCCTGCCGCTGTCCATGCCGATCGTTATTACGCTGCTGCTTTTTTATGCGGTCGGCCACTGGAACAATTATTATTCGGCGCTTCTTTACATTACGGACACAAGCTTGAGGCCGCTGCAACTGTACTTGTACTTCCTGATGGCCCAATTCGACACCAGCGATCTGCATACGGGCGCAAGCAGTCTGGTCAGCATGGACGTATCGCCGCAAGGGTTGCAGATGGCAACCATCATCGTTGCCACTCTGCCGATCGTTTTGGTGTATCCCTTCGTGCAGAAGCATTTCATTAAAGGCGCCATGCTCGGCTCCTTGAAAGAGTAAGATTCATTTGATGTCCACGGCTTAAGCCTGACATAATAAAATGGAGTTATTGAGGGGGAATTCAGATGAAAAAAGGAATGAAGACGATGGGTGCATTGGTGCTTGCGGTTGCGTTGACCGCAACGGCTTGTTCGGGCGAGCAGCAAAATACCCAGGGAGAAAACAATGCGCGTAATGACGCCAAACAGCCGGAAACGGTAAGTCCGAAGGAAGCTCCAAGCTTCAAGCTGTATGTCTCGGACGTGAACAAGCCGGTGCCTTCGGGCAATCTGCTGGAGGATCCGACAATCAAGTATATGGCGGAGAAGACGGGCATTAACCCGCAAATCACGTTTTTTTCGCACGCCAACTATGTCGATCAGTTGAAGCTGAAATTTGCATCGGACGACTTTCCCGATGTTTATCTCGGGTACGGACTTTCTCAGGGCGACGGCGCGCTGGAGAACGGCCTGATCATGCCTCTCAATGACCTGATCGAACAGCACGGCCCCAATATGAAGAGGGTTATTCCGCAATCGGTGTGGGATTCCGTAACGGTTAACGGAGAAATTATGGCGATTCCACAGCCCAATCACACGCCTTCTTCCCGCGTGCTGTACGTTCGTAAGGATTGGATGGAGCAAGTTGGCGTTACCGCCATTCCGACAACATCGGACGAGCTGCTCGACATGCTTCGCAAATTCAAGGACGGCGATCCGAACCAGAACGGAGAAAAGGATGAAATTCCTTTTACGATGCGCGAGAACTTCTCCTGGACCGGCGATAACATTTGGGGCATGTGGGGCATATCGCCTTATGAGGGTATTGAACTAAACGGCGAGATCGTTCCGGGGTTCCTTCATCCCAATTTCAAAAAAGGACTGGAATTTATGCAGATCATGTACCGCGAGGGACTGCTGGATGCGGAATTTCTGGTAAACTCCACGCCGATCTGGTCGCAAAAAATCAATGCGGGATTGGCTGGCGTCTGGGGGCATGTTCCTTCCGACGGATACAAGTGGCAAGAAAGCCTGACGGACAGCTTGCCGGACGCAGGCGTGGATGTCATCACGATTCCGACACCGCGCGGAACGGGATACGACGGGCCTATCGGTGCAACGGTATTCCCGGTTGACAAGTCGTATCTGATCATGAAAACGGCAAAGGACCCGGCTTCCATCATCAAGTTTTTCGATTGGCTGTACACCGAAGAGGGGCAGCTGTTCACGGAGCTGGGCGTCAAAGGAATCAACTATGCGGAAGAAAGCGGGACTTATTTCTACAAAGCCGAATCCGAGGTGGAGCAGAAAACGGAATGGCGTCAGCAATTCAAAATGCACGGCTATAACGAGCAAGCTTTTGCCGCCAAATATACGGGCCTGATGAAAGAGAAAATGCAGGCGGCCATTGAAATATCCAATGCGGAGGGTATTCCGAGCCTGACGATGGGCATGCCGGCAGTAGGGCAAAATTTATTCAATCTCTATTACGAATATCACGAGCCTGCCGCAAAAATCATTATCGATGGCGCGCCCGTCGACGAGACATGGGATCAGTTCGCGGAGTCCTGGCGTGCGATGGGCGGCCAAGAACTTATTGACGAAATGACGAACTGGTATAATAATAACAAAAAATAAGCTGAACAAGCGGCTCGATGCGGGTGGTCGATAAAGTGTATATCGTAAATTGGTTTGGCAAAAAAATGAAACGGAAGTTGATTGCGGTTATCTCATTACTTATTTTGTTTGTTGTCAGTTCCACCGGTTATTTATTTTATCAACAGACCACCCGCAAGGTCCAAAACGACGTCATTCGATTAAGCGATCATATATTGAAGCAGGCCAATTTGAATCTGGAGAGATATTTGAGCGGATATTCGGAATGGTTCCTGCTGATCTCGTCGTCTCCGGCCGCGGAGCAATGGCTCAAAATGGGGGCGGATCGGCGTCTGGATGCCTACTATCGCTTTCAGGACATGATCGATATTTATGTGAAGCCGTATATGTTTCAATATCCCGATGTCATATCGATCAGTCTGGTGCACGACAACGGCAACGCCTTTCATTTTGCGAACAAATACGGTTTCAGGTTGAACCATAGCTTTGACCCGGCCGAGATGGATTTGCAAGCGTACCAAAGCTTTGTCAAGAAGCTGCGTCTCAGCAGCGAATATGTGACGGTGAGCGGAGAGTCGCTAGAGATCCCCGTTTTGACGCTTTATAAAGCGATACGGAGCGGCAAACATAACGGCTATATGAAAATAGACATTGATTTGCAGCATGCGCTGGACATCGTCAATGAGATGGGGTTGGGGGAGGAAGGCTACGGCTTTATAAGCAATGAGGCTGGCCAAATCGTGGCTCACCATGACCCCGATCTTGTATTAAAGCCGCTCTCGGAGGATATGCAGCACCGAATAGGGCGGCAGACGCAAGGATATTCCATCAAAGAGGAGACGGAAGAAATCATATTGTACCGCTCCATTCCTTCCTCGGATTGGGTAACGGTCGTTGTATTGCCTTACCGCGAATTCGTCTCGATTATTTCTTATATCGGGCGAACGACAGTCATCATTGCGCTTGCCGGACTTGCGGCAGCCGTATTGATAGCTGCAGGTATATCGGCTTCTTTTACGGGAAGGATCGAGAAGCTTCGCAAAATGATGAGGAACACGCGAAACGGCAAGCTGGATTCATATACCGTGATCAACGGTAACGACGAGGTGGCGGAGCTTGGCAAATCGTACAAGTCGATGCTGGACGATCTAAATGATACGGTGGACGAGTTGGCCAATTCGAAGATCAAGCAAGAGAAGGCGGTTATGTCTGCCTTGCAGTCCCAGATCGACTCGCATTTTATGTACAACACCTTGGAATCTATCAATTCTTTAGCCCATATGTCGGGGAATGCGGAGATCGAAAAAATTACGATCCTGTTGTCCCGAATGCTCCGCTATACTTCGCAGTATAATGGCATTGTTGTTATGCTCCGTGATGAAATGGCCCATCTGAACAATTTTATGGATATTATGAAAATACGGCTGGGCAATGATTTTGAATACGAAATTGACATCGAAGAGCAGACGGAAGAAGCCGAATGCTTGAAAGCCATCGTGCAGCCGATCGTGGAAAATAGCGTCAAACACGGGAAGGTGCCGCTCGACGAGCCGCTCCGAATCGAGGTTGCCGTCCGCAAGCTTAAGCAGGGGAGCGCCGATTATATTGAAATTCGCATTTCCGACAACGGCTCGGGCTTCGAGGCCGGGAAGCTGGACTGGATCAACAAACAAATTCAGCAGATGAACGTGTTCCCGCTGCAATATGCCCATCCCAACGTCGGCCTGCTGAATATTCACTTTCGTCTGAAAATGTATTATCAGGAAGACGAACTGGCCGGTATGAAAGTATACAATCGTCATAACGGAGCGGTCGTGGAGATCCGCTTCCCGTTGCGACGTTAGCTCGGCAGGAAGGAGGCGCGTCATGTCGTATTATGCGGTTGTTGTCGACGACGAACATCTGATTCGCAGGAGCCTGACTCGGAAAGTGAGCAGTTATCCCGCTATCAGAGCTGCGGAGGCTTTTGCCAACGGCTACAAATGCCTGGATTGGCTGGATAGCTTTTATGCTGACATTTGCATTACGGATGTCCAGATGTCGCACATGAACGGCCTGGAATTGATTCATCAGATCAATCTTCGTTATCCTTGGATGGTTTGCATTGTCGTTTCCAGCTATGACGATTTTTCGTATGTCAAAACAAGCCTGCAGTTGAACGCCATTGATTATATTCTGAAGCCGATCGAACAAAGCGCATTGAATCAGGCGCTAAACGTTTCGGTGGAACGATTGCGTCGAAGCCGGAGCCATCAGGCGACGGACATTCTGATGAAGCATATTGCGCAACACGCCTTCCTGGTGGAAAGATGGATTGCGATCCTGAAGGCAATGCGTGCGGATGAAGCCAAACCGTTAATCGAGGAAACCCTTAGTACGATGGAGCCGTGGGTTGGCCATCGTTTCTACTTGATAAAGGAATTGTCCGAGGCATGGCTGGAATTTGTATGGGGCAAGTTGATCCAGGCCATGGCGCTGCAGCGAGCCGGAGAGCTGTCGTTCTCGAACGATTCGGATGAAGCGCCACGCGAAGCCGTTCCCAATAAGGACATCCTTCGCGTGTTCCGGGATGCTGCGGGTAGAAGGCTGGAAGAAGGGGCAACGCAAATGTTCACTATGCTCCGAGGTATCGGGGGCAATCATTCCCATCTGATGGTAGAGCAAGTCAAACGATATATGGAAGCGCATTATGCAGGGAAGATCTCATTGCAGGACATCGCGGATTCCGTGTCGTTCAGCCGGACGTATTTGGCTAACTTGTTCAAGCAGGAGACCGGGATGACGGTCTGGAATTATTTGCTGGTCATCCGGATGGAAAATGCCAAGGCGCTGTTGAACAGCTCCTTGAAGAGCTATGAAATTGCCGAAAAGGTAGGCTACGACAACAGCATCCATTTCTCCAAGCTGTTCAAGGATTATTATGGCTTGAGCCCGATGGAGTACAGAAAGCGGATCTTGTCGAAAAAAGCGGACGGGATGAATAAAGAAAAGTGAGCTTGAACAAGTATGAGGTATTTGTTATGCTCGCCTCTTTCGCCGCATAAAGTTCAAGAAGAGCTGTTTCAAGCAGCGTGAACTTTATTTCTATCGGCAAAGGGGGGAAGCGTATGCGAGAGCCGTTCCGCAACGAACCGTTTACCGACTTCGGAGTCAGCGACAATATCGCGGACTTTCAAGCTGCGCTTGCGCAGGTGGAAGCCGAACTGGGGCGGGAATACAAGCTCAAGATTGGAGCGGACTGGATCGAGACGACGAACAAACGCAAGTCGTTGAATCCGTCGCAATATACACAAATGATCGGCCTGGTTTCCCAAGGCGATGAGGAGTATGCCCATAAAGCGATATTGGCAGCCGCGGCGGCTTTCGAAGGTTGGAAGCGGGTCCCGGCCCAAGCTCGCGCAAGAGTGCTCTACAAGGCGGCTGCTCTCTTGCGGAGACGCAAACATGAGTTCTCCGCATGGCTGGTCTACGAAGCAGGCAAGAGCTGGGCTGAGGCTGACGGCGATACGGCGGAAGCGATCGACTTTATGGAGTTCTACGGCAGGGAAATGGAACGCCTGTCGGAACGTCAGCCTTTGGTGCCGCTTGCCGGAGAGGACAACGAGCTTGTATATCTGCCTCTCGGCGTAGGCATCATTATTCCGCCTTGGAATTTCCCGCTGGCCATTATGGTCGGGATGACGATGGCGGCCGTTGTGGCAGGCAATACCGTCGTGCTGAAGCCCGCAAGTCCCACGGCCGTTATCGCCGCCAAATTTATGGAGCTGCTGGAAGATGCGGGGCTGCCGGCTGGCGTGGTCAATTTTTTGCCGGGTGCGGGCGGAGAAATTGGCGACTTTCTGGTGGAGCATACGTTGACGAGGTTCGTTTGTTTTACAGGCTCGCGCGAGGTTGGCCTGCGCATTAACGAGAAGGCGGCGGCGACGCGGCCGGATCAGAAGTGGATCAAGAGAGTCGTGGCGGAGATGGGCGGCAAGGATACGATTATCGTCGACGAGGACGCCGATCTGGATCTGGCGGCGGACGCCATTACGGCATCCGCATTCGGTTATTCCGGCCAGAAGTGTTCGGCTTGCTCCAGAGCGGTCGTGCACGAGGCGGTCTATGACGAAGTGTTGGGGAAAGTCGTGGAGCGAACGCTTGCGCTTCGCATGGGCAAGGCCGCGGAGCAATCGACGTACATCGGTCCCGTTATCGACGAGCGGGCTTACATTCAGATTCTGAAATATATCGAGATCGGCCGATCGGAAGCAACGCTTGTATGCGGCGGCAACATGGGCAGCAGCTCCGGCTATTACATCGAGCCGACGATATTCAAGGATGTGGGGCCCTACGCGGTTATCGCCCAGGAGGAGATATTCGGGCCGGTGCTGGCGTTTATCAAGGCAGCGAACTTCGAGGCGGCGCTCGACATTGCCAACAATACGGAGTACGGACTGACCGGAGCCGTCATCTCGCGTAATCGAAGCCGGCTGGAGCAAGCGCGGGAGCAATTCCACGTCGGCAATCTGTACTTCAATCGCAAGTGTACGGGGGCGCTCGTCGGCGTTCATCCATTCGGCGGCTTTAATATGTCCGGCACGGATTCCAAAGCGGGCGGCAGAGATTATCTGCTGTTGTTTACGCAGCCGAAGGTC
This sequence comes from Paenibacillus sp. MY03, assembly GCF_002165585.1. NCBI lineage: Bacteria > Bacillati > Bacillota > Bacilli > Caryophanales > Paenibacillaceae > Paenibacillus > Paenibacillus sp. MY03. The sequence goes on from NZ_MXQD01000001.1 coordinate 395,897, forward strand.
GTATCGGAGCGGTTTTAAATGTTCAAAAAATACCTTAACCGCCGCTATCCTTCGATCTCGATCCGATCAAATAGCCGATTATGGTTGATTCGACGGGAAGCACGACTAACGTCCACATTTCCTTTAAGCCGAAGCCGGGGGAACGGTAGGTTTCCGGCGTCAGCGTATAGACGAGCGCAATGAGAAGGACAAATAATGCGATCGTGCCTACGATATACAGGCGAACATTGTCGCCCGATCCGAAAAATTTGCCGAGAAAACCGAGTTCCGCTTTGCGTTTCTCGTTTTCCGCATTTGCCGCTATGATTTTGCTGGCGACTTTGGGGTCCTGGATTTCTAGTTTATTCATGGGCAGGAACCCCCTCGCCTGCATAAAACGTAAAGGTCAGCGCCCAGGAAGAAGCATCGGAATTAACGGTAATCTCATAGCGCAGCGAAAGCTTTCGATTATTCAAAATGCCGAGATGAATCATGTCCGAGCTTCCGATCGGTTTGCCTCTCGGGAAGTTGACGCATGTAATTCGCACCTCATTGTATTTCACGAGTCGGATATCCGTTGTGAAATCATCCTGCTCCTGTATGTATTCGATGCAAAAAACAAACGCAAGCGGATCGTTTTCCTCCGACAACACGATTTCGATCGGATTCATTTCATAGGCGAATACCCTGCCATGATAGACGACCTCGAATCCTCCGGACGTAATTTTCATTGCAATCCCTCCAAAACGATTTGAACTATTGCGGCTTCCTACTACTATTCTACGAAAGCGATGGCGGAGACATGACAACCTCCGAAAAGAGAGATTTGCAGAGAACGTCATAAACCATCCGATCAAACTAAAAAGCCCCGGTTCAAGCGCGTCTTTTGTAAGACGGGTTTGAATCGGGGCTTGCCTGCAGCTTTATTACCAACGGAGCTTGAACGACTTCTTGACCAGCGGGGATAGCCATTTGACGCCGCTTGGCGTCAGAGTGTCGGCTACGAGATGGGAGAGGTAACCCAGCATGGCGGTTATGCCAAGTCCGGGCGCTTTCAGTTGCTCCTCCAATCCCCAGCCTAACCACAACCAGACGGGCAGCATCCAGACGGTATGCGTCATCCCGCGATGTTTGAGCCATGGCGCCCATACGACGAAAACGCCCAATCCGATCAACCATATCATTCCGTGGATGTAACCATGATAGATCAAATAAAGGCCGACGGCGCTGACAATGGCATTTCGTATCGCACCTTGCTTCATAACAAGACCGGCCAAAATAGCGGCGATGCTGCCTCCCGCCCAGATGGGAGACAACGGTTGACCGCTGAAATACAAGTAGGCCGTAATCGCCAGGTACAGGATGCCGCCCCATAGGGCGAGCTCCCGAATTCGTTTGCTTAGTTTGGTCAGCTTGCTGCTAAGCATGCTGGGACCGTCAAGATCCGGGGCCAAGGCGGAAAATGCCGCGACGCCGATATACAGGAGGCTATCCTCCATGTCCGGCGAATGTACGACAACCGCGAGGGCGCCAATGGCCGCCCCGATGATGAGATGAGTCTTCCCTGTCATGATTCTATTTGTCCCTTCTTGTGACTGACTAACTGACTTTGGCTACATGTCCCGGATGATCTGGTTTGCAGGTTGCAGCCGGCTTACAGATGCTCCTTATTGACCTGCTCGTTGCGGACCATCTGCTCGAGCTTCTCCACCAGCCTGTCGTGCACGGGATCCTTTCGCCCGATTCCCAGCCATGATTTGCGTTTCTGCGTTTGCAGCAGCTTGAGCAGGTATATTTTCTCTTTTAATGTAAACATCTCCGCTCCTCCTTCTGTCCTTCCCGATACTATCATTATAAAAGTCAATAATTTACCCGTCAAAGTCCTGTAAAACACTCCTTGTCCATTCGCAAAGTTTATATAATGAGAGAAATCACAAAACGAGGAGATGTTGGACTTGTCGACGACACGTAATCGATTATGGTATACCAAGCCAGCCCGCGAATGGGTAGAGGCGCTTCCGATCGGATCAGGCAAGCTTGGGGCGATGGTATTCGGCGGCGTTCTCGAGGAGCGCATTCAGCTTAACGAGGATTCGTTATGGTACGGCGGCCCTATGGAGCGGGCTAATCCGGAAGCCGGGAAGGCGCTCGCCGAGATTCGGGGGCTGCTGTTCGAAGGAAAGCTGGATGAGGCGGAGCGGAAGGCGAGGCTGTCGCTAACGTCAACGCCGAAGCATATCGCTCCTTATCAGACATTGGGAGATCTTAAGCTTAGCTTCCATTCGACGATTAGCGAGACAAGCGAGTACGCAAGAGAGCTTGACCTGGATCAAGGAATCGTTACCGTCGGTTACGAGCTTGATGGCCGCGATTACCGAAGGGAAGTGCTGGCCAGTCATGTAGATGGCGTTATTGCCATTCGCCTGACAGCCGGGACGCCGGGCGCATTAACGTTCGACGCCAATCTCATCCGCAGGCCGTTCGAAGGCGAAGCCGGGAGATTGGAGCAGGTGCCAACGGTCTATATGACCGGGCAATGCGGTCCGGACGGCGTCCGGTATTGCATGGCGGCACGAGTCGTTGTCGAAGGAGGAGAGGCTTGCGTCATTGGCGATTTCCTCTCCGTTAAAGGCGCGGATGCGGCGACGCTGTATATTGCGGCTGCTACAACGTTTCGCTGCAAGGATCCCGTCGGCACTTGCATCAATGTGCTGGACGCGGCAGCAAGCAAAGGTTATAAGGACATACGCCGCGATCATATCCGGGATTACAGCGAGCTGTTCGGGCGGGTATCGCTGGAGCTGGGCGCAGAAGAGGAGGCGGAGAGGCTGCCGACGAACGAGCGGCTTGCAAGGTTCCGGGAAGGAGGCGCCGATCCCGGCTTGCTCGCGCTTTTCTTTCAATACGGCCGCTATTTGCTTATCGCCAGCTCAAGACGGGGCTCGCTGCCCGCCAATCTGCAAGGAGTCTGGAATGACAGTCATACGCCTCCATGGGAAAGCGACTATCATCTGAACATCAATCTTCAGATGAATTATTGGCCGGCCGAGAGCTGCAATCTGGCGGAATGCCACGAGCCGGTATTCGACTTGCTGGATCGTCTGAGGGAGAGAGGAAGTGTCACGGCCAAGGAGGTCTATGGCGCAAGAGGTTTCACGGCACACCATGCTACCGACTTGTGGGCGGAAACGAATGTCATCGGCCTATATATGCCCGCTGTCATTTGGCCGATGGGCGGGGCTTGGCTCGCGCTGCATCTGTGGGAGCATTACCGCTATAACATGGACGAGACGTTCTTGCGAGAGCGGGCCTATCCGACGCTTAAGGAAGCGGCGCTGTTCCTGCTGGATTTTCTCGTGGAAGACGACAGCGGCAGACTCGTGACGGCCCCATCCTTGTCTCCGGAAAATACGTACCGTCTGCCGAACGGTCAGACGGGAAGATTATGCGTCGGTCCGTCGATGGACTCCCAGATCGCGCACGCGTTGTTTACTGCATGCCTGGAAGCGATCGATGTGCTGAATTTCAGCGGCGACACGCGGGAGCGCGACTTCCGGTCGGAGGTTGCCGACGCGATCGTCAGGCTCCCGAAGCCGGCGATTGGCCGCGCCGGCGGCTTGATGGAATGGTCGGAGGACTATGAGGAAGTGGAGCCGGGCCATCGTCATATCTCGCATCTATTCGCGCTGCACCCGGGCGAACAAATTACGCCGCGCGGCGAACCGGAAATGGCGGCGGCCGCTCGTACAACATTGGAACGCAGACTGGCTAATGGCGGAGGACATACGGGCTGGAGTCGTGCCTGGATCGTCGAATTCTGGGCAAGGCTCGGCGATGGAGAGGCTGCGCTCCAGCATCTGTCCGCCTTGCTCTCGAAGTCGGTGCACCCTAATCTGTTCGGCGATCATCCGCCATTCCAGATCGACGCGAACTTCGGCGGCACGGCCGCCCTGGCAGAGATGCTGCTTCAGTCGCATCGCGGAGAAATCCTGCTGCTCCCGGCGCTGCCGCAGGCTTGGCCGGATGGGAGAATATCGGGACTGCGGGGTAGAGGCGGTTGCGTCGTCGATTTGGAATGGAGCGGCGGGGCGCTTGCAAGAGCGGTGCTGCGTTCGGAGAAAGGCGGCAGCTATGTCATCCGTTATGAAGGTGCGGGACTTGCGGCAAGAACAGAGGATGGATTTGAACCTGAACTTGCAGTCGCGGCAAGGGCATCCCGCGAACTCAGGCTGACGCTAAGCGCAGGCGAGTCGGTGATTCTGTTGCCGGCGTACGGGTAGCCGCGACGTGTGACATTGGCCGCACTCATGGTATAATGGGGCATAATCGAAGAACGATATGGTGGGATGCCCAAATGGACAATGTAACGGCAACGGCTGCATGCGACGATACATGCGCCGGCACGGAAGCGGATATTACCGGAGTTAAGGCGAAGCTGGTCGACGATACGTCGGCGTCGGAACTGGCAGACTTGTTTAAGGCGCTCGGCGATCCGACGCGCGTAAAAATTATTCATGCGCTGCTGCAATCCGAGCTGTGCGTACACGATCTGACGCAAGTGCTGGAGATGGGGCAATCCGCCGTCTCGCACCAGCTGCGGCTGCTGCGCAATATGCGCATCGTCAAGCGACGCAAAGTAGGCAAGACGGTGTTTTATTCGCTCGACGACGATCATGTCGAGCAGTTGTTCGTCTTGACGCTGCAGCATCTGCGGCACGAATAATCAGCGGTTTGCCGGCCTCTTACGGCCCCGGTCCTGGACGCATGAAGACCATTGCTCGAGTAGGGGCGTGGACTTCATGCGTTTTTTCAACTTATATCAATGTTGAAGAATCGAGTGTTTGTGCCAGCTTAATTAAATTGGCAGCTTAAACTATGTTAATATAGGAGTAGCTGCCAAGGTGAAAGCAAGTGGCTGCTAACGCGTTATTTCTAATGGAGGGATGAGTGGATGCAGGATATAAAGTTATTTAATCCCCAGGCTTTATTCGAACATATTTATACAAATGCACCCATTGGGATCGCTTTAATCTCTCTGGATCGAAAATGGATGAATGTTAATCTTGCGGTTTGCAGAATTTTCGGCTACGAAGAAGAAGAATTTAAGTCCTTTACCATAGATGATATCCGACATCCTGATGATAGCGGCAACAGCAGTGATTTATTAATCGAATTATTGGAAGGCGTCATTCCGTCGTTTGAATTGGAAAATCGTTACTTTAATAAAAATGGCAACATCGTTTGGACCTCCGTACATGTTTCATTAGTCCGTGATCATGACGGGAAACCTTTGTATTACATTACCCAATTTATCGATGTAACCAAAAACAAGCTGGCGGAACTAAAGCTGCAGGAAAGCATCGAACGATACACGTCGTTAAAAAAATACAATCACGATGCGATTATTTCTTTTGGATTAGACGGCATCATTATGAATGGCAATAATATGGTGCAGCAGATGACCGGATATCTCATTGAAGAGTTGATCGGCAAAAAAATGTCCATATTAATTGGCGAAAAAAAATTATCCAGTTTGCTTCTGGCTTTAAACGATCATGAAGAAATCGAAAAAGTTGAAAAAGACATCACTTTCATCGATCACAAGGATGGTCGTTCCGTTGAAGTGTTGGTAACGCTCGCTCCAATCATTATCCAGACTCATACCATGGGCTTTTACCTCATAGCGAAAGACATGACGGAACAAAAGAAGCTGATCATCGAGAAGGAAGCCGCTGAAAAGACGAATAAAGCTAAAAGCGAATTTCTTGCCATGATGAGTCATGAAATCCGTACTCCTATGAACGGAGTAATCGGTATGACAGATGTGCTCTTGGAGACGCAGCTGGATGAAGAGCAGCTTGAATATGTACACATTATTAAAAAAAGCGGCGATACGCTGCTTGCGATTATCAACGATATTTTGGATTTCTCCAAAATTGAATCCGGCAAGACCGAATTAATCGAAGAACCTTTGAATGTGAGAACGATTTTATCGGAAACGCTTTATATCGTCATGTCCAAGGCTCTGGAAAAAAACCTGGAGATTACGACATCCGTCTGCCCTAAGGTTCCTAACCTGGTTTATGGAGATAGTACGAAGTTAAGACAAGTTCTTATTAATTTACTTAGCAATGCCATAAAATTCACGCCTGAAGGATCGATTTCGATCGTCGTTGATGCCGTGTCGCAGGAGCGGGGGACGGTCCGCCTTCAATTTGCAATCCGGGATACGGGCATTGGCGTTTCGAAGGAACAGGTCGCTCATTTATTTGAACCCTTTTATCAAGCGGATCATTTTATGACCAGGAAAACGGTGGGAACGGGTTTAGGATTAGCGATCTGCAAAAAGCTTGTTGAGCTCATGGACGGTCAAATCTGGCATGAAGCTTCCAAAGATCAACCAGGATCAACCTTTTTGTTTACAGCCAACTTTCGGGCTCAATTCAATATTTCCGACGCGTCACAAAATGATAGGTGGCTCCAACAAGTTGACGTTGTCGATCATGCAGCCGAACCATCCTTGAAAATTCTAATCGCAGAAGACAATGAAGTGAATCAACTTGTGTTAAAAAAGATGATAGAGAAACTCGGGCACAAAACAACCATCGTACAAAACGGAAAAGAAACGGTGGAAGCTGTTAAACATGTTCCTTACGATATCATTTTTATGGATATTCAAATGCCCTCGATGGATGGATTGGCGGCCACTAAGATAATCAATGAAATGACACACGGCAAGAAAAGTCCTTATATTGTGGCGGTTACGGCCCACGCAATCAAAGGTGACAGCGAAAAATATCTTTCCGAAGGTATGGATGCTTATATCAGCAAGCCGGTCAGCATGAGCGCCATATCGGAAATCATTGAAAGAATTAAAAAGATGAAATCGAAGTCATAGCAAGAAAGGGCAATCCCTAAAGTCATCCAAGACTTGGGACTGCCCTTTTCGTTTACCTGGTTGCCGCGATCGATTGCGATTTGTACAGCCGCGCGGCGATCAGGAAGCAGACAATGCCCCAAGCCGCCATAATCGCCATGCCTATCCAGAAGCTGGACGAGGCGATGCCTTCCGCATAAATCAGGCCGTCCCGCATGCCTTCGACGAAGTAGGACAGCGGCAGCACCTTCGGCACAACCTGCAGCCATTCCGGCAAGTTGGCGACCGGGAAGAAGATGCCGCTCAGGAACATCATCAGCATGCTGGTAATGTTGGCCATGCCCATGTACGCTTCCATCGTTTTGCTGAAGGAGGAGAACAAGTAGCCCATTGCGTTGAAGACGAGAGCGCCGGCGAAAAACGCCACGGACAGGCTCAGCAAGTTAATATGCAGCGTGGCGCCGAAGCCGTAGACGCCGACAAGCGCGAGAATCGTAATTTGTATGATGCCGAGCATAAGCCGAACCAGCATGCTGGATAGTCCGAACAACCCCATGCGAGCGGGAGTCATGCGAAGCCGCTTGAGCAGGCCGCGCTTGCGCATATCGACGAGATCGCCCATGCCGAACAAGCCGCCTTGCGCAATGGACAACCCGATCATGCCGGTCAGCAGGAAGTCGGAGTAGCTCGTATCTTCGGATGCGGTCGTGATGGATTCCAGCTCCAGCGTATAAGTCGGAGGGACGCCCGCAATTGCTAAATTAGCTTGCTGGACGAAGTTGCTCATGATGCTCGAGATGGCTTGCGTGGTGGCGCCGCCTTCGTTCTCGCGGTTGACGATGAGTCCAACCTCGGAGGTCCCTTCCACCTCCGGCAAGACGATCAACGCGTCGATCTCCTTCTCCTCGACCAGCGTCTGGCCCGCTTCCAGCGTTACAGGCTCCCCTTCCGTTAGCTCGAAAATCGGAATCGACTTGATCTGCTCCAGAAGCATGCCGGAGGAAACGTTAGGCGACGCGTCGACGACGGCGATCTTCGCCTTGAACTCCGAGCTGCCGCCCCCTCCGCCGAAAATAATCATGAACAATACCATTAAAATAACGGGGAAAAACACGCTCCAAAACCATACCTGCTTCTCGCGGAACATCATCTTGAGATGCGCTCCGAACATTGCACCGAATTGCTTGGCCGCCATGCTTAGTCCCTCCATTCCTTGCCCGTGAAGGCGATGAATACATCCTCGAGGCTCAGCTCTCGGATCGAAATCTGTTCGACGCGATAACCACGGTCCTTCGTATAGCCGAACAGCTCATACAGCGTATCCTCCGGCTGCGTCGTCCATATCTGAAGCGCGGCTCCTTCCCGCACCGTACGAACTACGGCAGGGTGCCGCTGAGCGATCGCTTCCGTCTCGATGGCGGCTTGTTCGCCGTCCAGGAAGGACAGACGCACTTCGCGTTCCTTCGTCAGTCGGTCGATCAGGGCGCTCGGCGTGTCGAGCGTCACCACCTTGCCTTGATCCACGATGCACACCCGGTCGCTGAGCTTCTCCGCTTCCTCCATGTAGTGCGTCGTCAAAATCGTTGTTTTGCCTAATTGCTTCAGTCTCAGAATAATATCCCAAATATTGCGTCTGGCCTGCGGGTCGAGACCCGTTGTCGGTTCGTCCAGGAAAATAATGTCGGGATCATTGACCATCGCGAGACCGATCGCCAGCCGCTGTTTTTGTCCGCCGGAAAGCTTCTTTACATGTCTGTTTTTATGTTCCGTCAGGTTGATCATCTCCAAAATGTCCGCGACCGGCCGGGATTTGTCGTAAAAGGTGGCGAACAGCTTCAGATTTTCCTCCACGGTGAGCAGATCGAACAGAGCGCTGGACTGCGGCTGCACGCCTATGTCATTTTTGATCGCTTCTTCGTTGCGCGACCACTTCTTCGCGCCGAACGCGATGTCGCCTTCATCCGGAGGGAGTAGACCTTCGATCATCTCCAAAGTTGTCGTTTTGCCGGCGCCGTTAGGGCCGATGATCGTAAATATTTCGCCGGCTTCCACTGTAAAGCTGATGTCTTCGACGGCATGTACGGCGCCGAACGACTTCTTTAAATGCGAAACTTCCAATACGGGCATCGCAATATCACTCCTTCAGGTATTGTGTCAGGCGTCGCCTGAACCCACATCTATTCTGATTGTATAAGGAACAGGGAGGCTGCTAAACCGTCCAAGGAACCTTTTCTCCTCCGTCTGGAGACCGATAAGAAGGGAAAAGGGAAGAGACAGCGAATGAGTATTCTATTAGAAAAATTCTAACGTTGTAATCGAGAGGGGCAGTGTGCGGCAATGCTGGATAAAGTAAGATGGGGGATCATCGGGTGCGGCAATGTGACGGAGGTTAAGAGCGGTCCGGCCTTCCAGAAGACGGAGGGCTCCGAGCTAGTGGCGGTCATGCGGCGCAACGGCGAGCTCGCGGCGGACTATGCGGCAAGGCATGGCGTGCCCAAGTGGTACGACAATGCGGATGATCTGATTCACGATCCCGAGGTGGACGCGGTTTACGTAGCGACGCCTCCTTCTTCTCATATGGAATACGTGCTGCAATGCGCGGCGGCAGGCAAGCCTGTCTATGTAGAAAAGCCGATGGCGCGCAGCTCGGCGGAATGCGAGGCGATGATCGCGGCATGCCGCGAAGCGGGCGTACCGCTATTTGTGGCTTATTATCGCAGAGGGCTCGATTATTTCCGCAAAATCAAGGAACTGCTGGATGGAGGAGCCATCGGCCGCGTCTGCTTCGTCTCCATGAAGCAATATCAGCCTGCCAGGGTAAATGAGGGAGAGCAGCTGCCTTGGCGGCTTAACCCCGAGGAATCCGGAGGCGGTTTGTTCGTCGATTTGGCCAGCCATACGCTGGATATAATGGATTATTTGCTTGGTCCTATCGCCGAGGCGGCAGGGGGAGCGGGTAATCAAGCGGGGTTGTACGAGGCGGAGGATATCGTGACGGGCAGCTTCGAATTTCAGTCGGGCGTGCGCGGCGTCGGAGTCTGGTGCTTCAGCGCGTACAAACATGTCGACGTAAACGAGATCGTCGGCGAGAAGGGGAGCATTTTGTTCGACACCTTCGGCAACGAGATCATTACGCTGGAGACGGCTGCAGGCACCGAGCAGTTCACCTTCGAGAAACCGCCGCATATACAGCAGGGTCTTATTGGAATGATCGTTGATGAGCTGCGAGGAGGCCCGGCCAGCCCTAGCGACGGGACGAGCGGCATCCGCGCGAACGTCGTCATGGACAAGCTGATCGAGAGTTACTACCAATCTTAGGCCGCCGTGTCGGACTCGGTTTTGGACGGCTTGGCGCCCAGCCAGCGGGACTCCGCGATAAGCTGTTCGCAATAGTCGGCGACGGATAAAGTCAGCAGCAAGCCTGCGAGCGCTCCGCACACGGACAAGGGGATGGCCCAAAAGACCGGCGGTTGGGTGAAGTAAGGAATAAGCGCCACGGCAAGTATGGGCGGGGCGTTCCATTTAAAGATGTTGATAAGCGCGATGACGATCAACAGCGTAGCCAGCAGGGAGAGCGCTCCGGCACTCCAATAGGCCAGCAGGGAACCGACGAGCGAAGCGGAGACAGCACCCAAGGCGATTCGTCCAACCTCGGCTTTGCCGAATGGTCGAGAGATGAACAAAAGACTGAACGCGCCCAGCGTCGGGAAGAACAAGGCATTCATATGTGGAATATGGAGTGAAATCCAATAGATCAAGACGAGATATACGCAGATCGCATATGTTTTGAAGCGAAGCATGAATGCGGAACCTTCTTTCGAATGATTGTGGGGCTAAAACTTCTACGCCATGTTACATTTTAAGGGCAGTCGGCTGCCGCGTCAATGTATGTTTGAATATAATCCGATGCATATAGTCGGGAAAGTGGGAGTGGGACCGTCCAGTCAGGACAGTCCCTTGTCTATGTGAAGAAGGCGTGCGGTGTGCCTGCCGCTACTCCAGGATCATGACGCCAAACGGCTCGATCACGGCATCGCCATGCAGTTCGGAGCCGCTAATGAGGTCGCGTTTGAGTCCTTTAACCGCGATGGCGGCAGGCTCCTCTCCGTAGTTGAGCAGGAAGCAAAGAGGGCCTCTCTCGTCTTGCCTAATGGCAAGCTCCACCTGCGGCGGAAGCTCCAGCCATTCGCTAACGGGCGATGAGATGCCTGCGGCTTCCAGGACGAGAGCGGCCGCGGCTTCATCGAATACGGCGCCGTAATACCAGGCTTCGCCGCTGCCGAACGTATGGCGAGTCACGGCAGGCTTGCCGGCGTAATGCTCGCTCGTGTACGTTGCCATCACCTGCACGTTCACCGACTCTGACAGCAAAACGTCGTTGAACGCGTTTGCTGCTGTGATGACCGGTTCTCCGGACTCTCCGGCTTTGCTCCAAGCCATAGACATCGGAGCGCGCGATCCCTTTACCATCGTAAATTCCTCGACGGAGATGCCGCACAGATTGGCCGCGGCGCCAGGGAACGGACGCATATAGCAGTGACCGCGCATATCCTTGTAGCCCGTCCGGCAGCCGAAGACGACAATGCCGCCCTCGCTAACGTACTGCTCCAACAGCGCGGCCGTTTCGTCGGTCATGATGGCAGGATGCGCGTAGACGAGCATGCGGTATTGGCGCAGGTCTTCGATTGAAGTCGTCGCCCGCATGAACAGAATATCGCAGGGAATATGGCGGCGCGTCATCGCCTTGAACCATTCCGTGTTGCTTTTCCAGCGGAACGGTCCGTGCCAGACATCGTATTCGCCGTCCCATTCGTTGTCGTAATCGCGCACGATCGCGACTTCTGCCGCATAGGTCGTGCCGGCAACACGGTCGCCGATGGCGGTCAGCTCGCCGCCGATCTGCCGCGCTTCGCGAATGCGGCGATTTTCCCGGTTATGGTAATCGTTAAGGCCGTGCCAGTAGATCTCCTGGCCGAACGTTGCGGTCCTCCAGCGGAAATAGACGACCAAGTTCGCTCCGTGTGCGATCGATTGGTATGTCCATAGCCGCATCTGGCCAGGCTTGGGCGACGGCATGTCCATCTTGTTCACCCAGCCTCCCGGACCAGCCTGCTGTTCCATGATGCAGAAGTTTCGCGAGATGGAGCGGACTGCGCCAAGCGACTGGCTCCAGCCCCGGTCGGCAAGCCGGTTCTCCTCCTTTTCGTCGTAATAGATGGTCGAGAACTGCGGATAGGAATCGTAGCTGAAGAAGTCCAGCAGCTCGTCGGTCATGCGATGGTTGTCGAGATGGCCGAACAGTCCGTTGGTCGTAATCCAGTGATTCGGCGCAACTTCGCGCAGAATATGGCCTTGCACGGCCGCGAAGGAAATCGTGTTATCGGATATAAACCGTTTCTCGTCAAGCGCAAGATGCGGGTTAGGCTGCTTGCCTCCCGTTGTCTGGCGGGGCAGATGGACTTGCTCCCAGTCGGAGTAGGTCTGGCTCCAGAAGACGGTGCCCCAGGCTGCGTTAAGCGCGTCGAGCGTGCCGTATTTCTCTTTTAGCCATTGACGGAATGCGGCATGATCCGCATCGGCATAAAATTCGCTGGTCTCGCAGTTGAACTCGTTGTCGATCTGCCAGCCGATGACCGCGGGATGATCCTTGTAATGCTCCGCCATCGTGCGCGTAATGATTGCGCACAACTCGCGGTATTTCGTGCTGCTATAGTTATAGTGGCGGCGCAGCCCGTGCTGGATGGTCACGCCGTCAAAGGTTGCGTTGAGCACCTCCGGATAACGCTGCGTAAGCCAGGCAGGCGGCGTCGCCGTGGGCGTTCCGAGTATAATCTTCAAGCCGTGCTTATGGGCTAGGTCAAGCGCGCGGTCGAACAGATCGAAGGAGAAGACGCCTTCCTCCGGCTCGAAGATCGACCAGGCGAATTCGCCTACGCGTACGACGGATATGCCAAGCTCGCGCATCCTGCGGTAATCGTCTTCCCAGAGCTGCTCCGGCCAATGTTCGGGATAGTAGCAGACGCCGAGCTTAAGTTGGTCCAGTGGGGTAAGCTTGCTCATTAATAAGAACCTCCCTGAGAGAAAAATATGAGGATATTGCGGTATTCTACGTCTCATGTTAATTTTAAAGTTATGATCATGAACGGTATATGACAACATATTGCTTTTCATATGAGAAAATTGCGCATTTTTCTAGCATCGCGGAGAGGGAGGGCAGAAGGTGAGGCAGCATTATATTGTGCCGAAACCATCATACCTGCATTATGCCTGTTATCCGGATATGTTCGGCAGATATGCCGGCATACCGGAACACGCCGAGCACAGAGAGCGCGGGGCGCTCAAGGAGTACAATCTGCATCTTGTGCTGGGCGGGCGCGGCTCCATTGTGCTGGAGACGGGAGAACGGATCGAGCTGGCGGCGGGGGATGGCTTCCTGTACGGCAAGGAGGCGTATCAGCGATATGCCGCTCATCCATCGGAGCCCTGGGATATCCGGTGGATCCACTTCGCGGCCGGGTTGCCGCTGCCGTTGCTCAGGGAAGCGGATGAATACGGTAAGTGGCTGTTCTCCTTTTCGGCGCGGGAACGGTTTGTCGAGTTATCGGAGCGCATGTACGAGCTGGGCCGCAAAATAACGCTCGCAGACGAGCCGGCGTTGTCCGCGCTGCTCTACGAGACGCTGTCGCTGCTTGCGGTTCAGACGGAGCGGCCGGAGGCTACGTCCCAGCTTCGAAAGCGCGACGTTATCCGAATGGCCGCCGACGGGATTCGCGACCGCTGCGAGGAGAGCTGGAGCCTTGGCGAGATGGCGGCTCTGGCAGGCTATAGCCGCTATCATTTCCTGAGGCTGTTTCGACTCGCGACGGGAAGGACGCCGAATGAGTTCCTGGCGGAAAGCCGTATAGTCCGCGCAAAGCTGCTCCTCGCGACGACCGAGCTGCCGGTCGGACAAGTGGGAGAGCGCTGCGGTTACGGCCAAGCCAGTTATTTCATTAAACAGTTCCGGACGGCAGAAGGGTTGACTCCCCAAGCGTATCGGCAACTGCATGCCAGCGTTTCTCAGGACGAGGGTTGAAGTCTCGTCTCATACCGCTGCTGCTGAAATCCCGGCAGCGAAAATTATAGTGAAATCAAGGAAGGAGCTTTATTACATCATGTTGTGGCTTACATTATCTCTGCTTGCCGCCATTGCATTCGGATTGCGAGGCATGCTCTATCATTGGACCAGCCAAAAGCCGGTCAATCGGAATTTGATGCTCTGCGGCGTATTCGCCATCGGGGCCATCATCAATCTTGTAGGCGCCTTGGCGACGTCCGCGGACTGGACGGTCAGCACATTGGTCGGCATTCAGATGGGATTGTTCTCCTTCGGGGCGAACGCCAGCATGTTCAAAGGGTTTGCCGTCGGCAAGGCATCGCTCGTCGCGATTTTGACCGCGCTGCCATCGGTCGTCGTCGTCCTTGCCGCCTACTTGCTATGGGATGAACGAATTAACGGAGCCCAGCTGGCGGCCTTTGCCGTTATCGTGGGAGGCGTGTTGCTTGTCCGATACTCCAATGAGCTGTCGCTTCGCAATCTGCAGGGGGCCCAGTGGGGACTGCTGGCTATGCTGCTGTTCGCTTGCAACGATCTCTCGGGCAAATGGTCGACGCTGCTGGGAGCCGATCTCATGCCGACGTTGTTCTTTATGTTCGCGACGGGGATGCTCTGCTTCGGCCTGTGGTGGCTGGCGGATCTCCGCCGGGAAGCGGCCATGATGCACGCTCGTGCTCAAGCTGCAGCCTCCGAGACTGCCGGCGGGGCGCTGTCTTCCAGCGGAGCTTCCGATTCTGTAGCGACGGTGTCTTCGTCGATGCCAACGCCGGCGGCGGTTGCCTCCGTCGAGGCAGCGGATGGGCAGCAAGCAGCGGCGTCTACCGCTAACCGGGCTGTTTCGGGATGGAGCATCCGACGCACTTTCGTGACCGGACTTGCGGTCGGTCTGACGAATACGGCCGGCATGCTGCTGATCGTGCCCGCGTTCGACCTTGGCAAAGCGGGTCTCGTTTCGGCGGTCGTCGCTCTAAACGTGCCGCTTGTGCTGCTCTATACTAGATTCGTCGTTAAGGAGAGGTTCAGCAGAACGGAGCTCGCAGGCATTTTTATGTCGCTTGCAGGCATTTTGCTCATGCGGCTTTTCGGGGGATAAAGACGATGACTTATATTTTGAAATTTTTGTAAAACATGCTTTGGAACTAATGATTTTTGTTAAGTCATCCGATACGATATACATATCATTCCAAATAGAGATCAATATAATTGGATAAGGAGAACATATCGTATCGATGATTAAACGTGTGGAGAATGAGCTGGAATTGGCCATGTTTAACGGCATTTGGACGACGGTTTGGCGGGAAAAGGGATATGAGCTTGAATTCGCGGAGCATGTTCTGGATCGGTTCGTTGTGATGAATGAAGAAGGCTACTGCGTTGGCACCTCGGAGATTAAGCCCTACGACAGGGATAGCAGTCCCCTTAACGAAATCGCCCCTTTCCGGGATCATCCCAAAGTGATCGCTTCGGAGGGACGTGTCGCGGAGATCGACAAGATTGCCATATTAGGCTCTTACCGCGGCAAAGGCAATATGCTGCCCTGGATATTGTCCTCCGCCGTGTACAGCGCCGAACAGCATGACATGGACTACTTTGTTTCCCTGCTGGAGCCTGTATTTCTTCGCGCGCTCAAGATCTCGTTCAAAGTACCGGTCGAGCGTCTTGGCGAAAGACTGTTCTACAAAGGGGATTATGTCGTGCCCGTCTTGTTTGACATGTCGGCCATGTATCTAAACAAACAACGCTACGAGTGGCTGTCTAATCCCGAAGCTTTAAATACAACAATAGAGGTGAAAGCAGGCTCATGAAGCAGCTATCGGAACTGGACAAGCGCAATAGGCTTTTGGTCAAAATATACTGGGGCATGCTTCTGCTAGGCATTTTGACGGATATCATGATTGGTCTTGGCGCCGACATGATCCTGCTTCTGGCGGGCGTAGGCGCCGCGCTTGGCGCTGTCGTAACGTTCATGACGTACCGGGAAGTCGGCAGCGGCCTCGTTAAGTACATCATGCCATGCAATTTGACGATTATCGTAGCGATGCTGATTCTGATGGATCCTAACCCCATTGTCAGCACCTACTTTCTCGTCTACGTGAATATGGCGATCATCGCTCTTTATTCGGATTATCGCCCTATCATCGTAACCGGGGTATTGGGCGCGGCGCTTTCGTCCTATCTGTTCGCAGATCCATTTTTCCAGGAGCGTTTATTCCCTTCGGATTCGCTTGTGCTGTTGTTCCTGTACCTGGCGTTTGCCACGGCCGGCTTGTCCGTAGCCGCGCATTACAGCCAGAAGCTGCAGCGCGAAGTCGGCGCCCGCCAAAGCGAAGCCTTGGCGTCGAAGGAGCTGGCGGAAGGCGTATTGTCGCAGCTGCGCGGCTCCATTGAGATGTTGACAATGTTCAGCGCCGGCCAGCAAGGGCATGTGATCTCCACAGGCGTTATCTCCCGCGAAGTAACAGGCACCTTCGTCGAGATGGCGGCAGCGATCGAAAAGCAGACGGGCAGCGTTGTGTCCATCAACGAATCCGCTCAAGAAATCGAGCAGGCCATCCAACGATTGCTGGACGGCGCGAATCTGCTTCGCGGTTACTCGGATTCCAATGCGGAGCTGGCGGAGCGCAACAAGGCGCAGCTGGAAGCTCTGTCCGCCGAGATGGAAGGGCTTCGCGTCATGATTATGAGCACGGTCGACAAGATGGGCACGCTGCAGGAGCAGAACGATCGAGTGACCGATATCGTCGATACGATCAGGGACATATCGGAGCAGACGAACCTGCTGGCGTTAAACGCCGCGATCGAAGCGGCGCGCGCCGGCGAGCATGGCCGGGGCTTCGCGGTCGTATCCGGCGAGGTGCGGAAGCTGGCGGATCATTCCCGCCGCTCCGCCGAGGAGATCGGCGCTATTTTGACGACGATACGCACAGGCATTAATGATGTGTATGGCCATGTAGAACGCGGGCAGGAAGCGGTGGTGCGGGGCGATGCGGCGGCGAGAGGCGCGCTTGATACGTTCGTCACCATTAACGATAACGCCAGGTTAGCCAAGGAGCAGGCGCTTCAGGTAGGCGACAGCACGAGCGGCCTGCATCTTCGTTACGGTTCTCTGGCGGAGGAGCTCGACAGCATCGCAGCCACGACGCAGCAGAACATGGCGTCCGTTCAAGAGGTGCAGGCGAGCATGGAAACTCAGCATACCAAGATTAACGAGATGGTCGACGAATACGCCAAGCTGGATTCGCTCGTATCCGAGCTGGAACGCGTATCGGGCGGTAGCGGCAAAAAAACGGCATAAGAACGATACAAGAACGGCAAGGAACAGCAAATGGAAATCCCGCTGCGGCGCGCGCAGCGGGATTTTTTTGTCGTTTAGGGGATTTGCTATATGCTTTAATACTTTCGCACGGCTTCAAAAGTAATGATTTGACCCGCACTAGATGGCTGCTGTTGGTAAACGTAATCAGCAGAACATGTAATATCGGTGAAACCGATACTTTCTAAAATTAGTTTAAATTCATCAATTCCATACCAACGCAATGCAAAACGTTGCAACTCGCTTTGAATCAACTTTCCTTGGCGCCATTTCTCATATTTAATATAGGATACAGTAAATTGATTTAACCAATCCATTTCAATCGATTTGCTTTCCATCGTAATACCATCGCCATTAGGCAGAGAAAATGTTGAGGTAGAAATACTTCCTGTTTTCCAAGCATGAGGAAATTGAAGATCGACGATTAAACGTCCCCCTGGAACAAGATGTTTATAAAAGGATTTTAATGCCTCTAGAGAGTCTTCCCGCTTTTCGATCAAACAAAAGGAACCAGTAGGAATAATAATGGCCTCGTAATTAATAGGCAATGAAAATTCCTGTAATTTACCTTCATATAAATTAGGGGTCAATCCTCTTTCTTCACAACGTTTTCGACAAGAATCCAACATTTCAGGAGAATAATCGATTCCATCAACTGTATATCCAGCCTCAAGAAGCGGTATTATAAAACGCCCTGAGCCAACTCCAGCTTCGAGAATGCGTCCCTGACAAGTTTTTAATCGTTCTTGGTAATATTCAATATCCCCGTCTAAAGAGTACCCCACAGGTTTTGTGAAATCATAGACTTCGGTACAAAGTGTACTGTAATAACTAAACATATTTTCATATCCTCCATTTTTGGACTCGGAAGATTTCATAGAAAATATTCTGATGTTATCCCTTCCGAACCTCTGAATTGATTGTTAAGTTAACGGAGCTGACTGTCATCATAATCACTCGCTTTCATTATAGAATCTACGCCAATTCTATCAAACCCAAAAATACTTTGCAAAAAGCTTGGACAGCTATGGCAGAGCTAAAGGACCCGGGAGGAGCGAATGTATCATTGGGAATAGCGGGGCGAATCTTCGAGAATCGGCATTTTCATCCGTGCATTTTCACCTGTTGACAGTTTCTTTAGAGGGTGCTAAGATTGGTTTTACATAATTCAAAGTAATTCAATTGGCTTTATAGGTTATATGGATGGCATTGACCATACAAATGGAGATGTATGCTTGCATAGCATTCTGCCCCTCGGTTCGAAGAGGGACGGGAAGCCGTGCGGCGTGCATCTTTTTTTATTTGATATGCTGTGCGGAAGCGCGGCTACGACTGGATGAGGAGGCTGGAGGATGAAGAAACGAAGAGGTTTGGCGCTGCTGCTTGCGATCATGATGGTGATGCTGGCGGCTTGCGGAGGAACGGGCAATACGAGCAATACGCGAAACGAGGCTGAGTCGGCGCCTCCATCCGGGGAGACGACGGGGAACGGCGGGGATGCGAAAGGGCAGGTCGGGGAGCAGACCCGCAAGGAGCCCGTGACGATTACGTTCTGGAACTATGGGAACACGATTACGGATACGGAGTTCAATAAACTGATCGTCGAGCCGACCAAGGTCAAATATCCGCATATTACGTTAGAGAGAATCAAGACGGACGCCGATACGACGCCGGAGGATTTGTTGTCCACGGGACAAGTGCCGGACATTATCTATACAAGCAGCGGACCCTCGTACTACCGTTTCCTTGATATCGGCATTATTCAGGATCTGGATGAGCTGATCGCGAAACATAATGTCGACACAACCCGCATCAAGCCGGCCATTCTGGAATCGATCAGAAGCTTTACGCAGGAGGGCAAGCTGATCGCCATCCCGCTCTCTTTCAATCTATTGATTACGTACTACAACAAGGAGATATTCGATAAGTTCAATGTACCGTACCCTTCCGACGAACCGCAAACCTGGGAACAATGGCTGGAGCTTGGACGAAAGCTGACGATTCAGGATAACGGAGTACAGTATGTGGGCGTTGATCTTGGCGGACCCGGCAATATCGTGAGAAGCCTGGACATCGGCAATGTTGATTCCGCTACTGGAAAATCGACGCTCGCGAGCGAGGAATGGACCGGGATCTACGAGCTGCTGAAGAAACAGTATGAAATTCCGGGCTTCATCGGATCGAACAACGAGATCGGCTATGACCGCGTTACTTTCATGCAGGACCGCCGGCTAGCGATCAGGCCCGCGTTTCTAGCAAACATGGTCGGACCGCTGGAGGAGCTTAAGGCGGAGGGGATCGATCTGGATTGGGACATCGCGCCTGCCCCGCATTTTGGCGACAACAAGGTCGGCGGAAGCATTCATTCCGTCATTTTATCCAATCAGAGCAAGCATCTGGACGATGCATTTCTTGTTATCGCCAATATTTTGTCGGACGAGACGCAAAGGCTGGTCGCGCGCAATGGCCGCGTGCCTTCTATCGTCAATCCTGAGCTGGAGAAGGAATTTGGCGCGGATGTCTCCGTCTTGCAGGGCAAAAAGATCGAGAATGTGTTTAAACTGGAGGCCAAACCCAACAATCCGCCGCATCCTTTGGATAATCAACTCGGGGAGGTGCTAAGCCAGGCTGCGGAGGAGATCGCGCTTAACGGCAAGGATGTCAATTCCGCTCTGCGGGGCGCGGAGGAGGAGAGCAATCGGATCATTGAAGCTTGGGATAAAACAAGGCCATAACGCAGCGACGAACGCTGCGACAACACGAACATGGAGGCGTTGCAATGAGCGGGGAAACGGCTTTGAAGCTGACAACGGATGTGCTTGTGATCGGAGGGGGACCGGCTGGCGCTTGGGCGGCATGGAGCGCGGCATCGCAAGGCGCCAAGGTGGTGCTGGTCGACAAAGGTTATCTCGGATCCAGCGGAGCGACCGCCCCGGGCGGGACCAATCTGCTTTATCTGCCTCCGGATGAAGAACTGCGGGAGCAAGCTGTGCAGCAACGAATGAAGTCCGGCGGATATTTGTCCGAGGCTGCTTGGATTCATAGAGTTCTGGATCAGGTGTACATCAATCTGAAGCTGGTCGAGAAGTGGGGATATCCGTTCGTAAGGGATGAAGATGGCGTTCCCCAGCGCAATCACTTGCAGGGACCGGAATATATGGCGCTTATGCGCAAGGCGGTCAAGAAGGCCGGCGTCAAAGTATTGGATCATGCGCCGGCGCTTGAGCTGCTGGTAGACGATCATGGCGTGGGCGGCGCGAGAGGCGTGCTTCGTCAGGATGGGAAAGACTGGGAAGTAAGGGCTAACGCGGTAGTCATCGCCACCGGAGGTTGTGCCTTCCTGAGCAAAGGATTGGGCTGCAACGTGCTGACCGGCGACGGATATTTGATGGGCGCGGAAGTCGGAGCGGAGTTGTCCGGCATGGAATTCTCGCGAAGATACGCGCCGGCGCCGGCCTTTAGTTCCAATACGCGTTCGCGCCTGCTTAGCTGGGCGACTTATTACGATGAATACGGCAATGAACTGCAAGGGCAGCGGGACGGGGATTTCCTGGCGAAGCGGCTCCTCCAGGGGCCGGTATATGCCATCATGAACAAGGCGGATACGCCAGAGAAGCAAGCCATTTTACGCTCGTCGCACGCTATCTTCTTCCTTCCTTACGATAGAGCGGGAATCGATGCATTTACTCAGCCGTTCCCGCTCACGCTTCGTTACGAAGGGACGGTTCGAGGGACGGGAGGCCTCCGCATCGTTACCGACGATTGCGGCACGACCGTCGCGGGCTTGTATGCAGCCGGCGATGCCGCCACGAGAGAGCGAATAACCGGCGCGGCCTCCGGGGGCGGAGCCTTTAACGCTTCTTGGGCGATCTGCTCCGGCACATGGGCTGGAGAGGGCGCGGCCAAGCATGCCTTATCTCATCGGGAGACCGCTGCAGGCCGCGAATTGCGAGCCGCAGGGCGATACGGGCTTGGCGCTTCCTCCAATAAAGCATCATCGGGAGCCGAGCCTGTCGCAACGAGGGAGTTCGTCAAGGCGATCCAGGATCAAGTGCTGCCGCTGGAAATCAATTATTTCCGCACCGAGACGGGATTGACCGCGGCGCTGCAGAAGCTGGACGGTTTATGGAAACATGTGAACGGGCAGGCGCCCGGCGATGTTCATGAGCGGGTTCATGCGAGGGAAGCGGCGGCAATGGCGGCGACGGCCAGATGGATTTATACGGCGGGATTGGCGCGGAAGGAAACGAGGGGAGGCGGTCTTCATTTGTTGAAGGAATATCCGGAGCTGGACCCTCATCAACATCACAGGCTGCTAGTCTCGGGTCTGGAGCATATTGAAGTAAAAAGAGACCGATCATTCCTGACGGCGGCAAGGCCGGCGTCGTCGAGCGAGCCGTCGGAGAGAAAGGCGGGAATCGGATGATTGAGTTAGTAAGCGCCGAACGATGCATCGGCTGCAACATTTGCGTTAAAGTATGCCCGACGAACGTATTCGACAAGACGGATCATGCGCCTGTCATAAAGCGGCAGGAGGATTGCCAGACCTGCTTTATCTGCGAAGCCTACTGTCCGGTGGACGCCCTGTATGTGTCGCCGTATGCGGACGAGGCGGTTCCCGTGGACGAAGAGGGGCTTGCCGCCGACGGCATACTGGGAAGCTGGCGCGCGACGATTGGCTGGGGACCGGGCAGGACGAAGCTGGCTGCCGTCGACAAGACGCCTTTCATTAATCGAATTTTGCCGGCCAGGCCGATCAGGGCTGCCGGCATCTCCGATGTCGGATCTCCGACTACGGGGTAGAGCCGCTTGTTATTTATCATTCCATATAATCGAGAGGAAGAGTGAAGCATGAGTATATCCGCCAACCCATTGGAAGGTTACGCATCATTATCCGAGCTTGCCTATAACGCCGAGGTCGCCGAGGCGCGCCGGCCCGATCATCCGGTACATCCGCTTATTCTTAACCGCTGGTCTCCGCGATCGTACGAGGATCGCTCTATTAGCGACGAGGTGCTGTTCACGGTGCTTGAAGCTGCCCGCTGGGCGCCTTCTTCCGGCAATGTACAGCCTTGGCGATTTTATGTAGCCCGGACGGCCGAGGAGCATGCCGCATTCGACAAATTTCTGAAGCCGCGCAACCGGCAGTGGGCTACAAAGGCGCCCGTATTGCTGCTGCTTGCATCCGTCAAGGTCCGGGACAACGGAGATCCGAACGGCGCGCATGCCTTTGACGCCGGCGCGGCATGGGCTACGCTGGCCTTTCAGGCCAGATTGCTAGGATTGTCTACCAGAGCCATCGGAGGTTTTGATCACGATATCGCCAGAGAGACGTTGCAGACGTCTGATGATCTTGCGCTGCATGCGGTAATCGCGCTTGGTTACAAGGGGGAAGCGGGCAGCCTGGACGATGCCTTTCGCGAGCAGGAGAAACCGAACGGAAGGCGTCCCTTGGCCGACAGCATCCTCCCGGTGAAGACGGATGGACTAATCGATTAATTCCAATGCGAGAGGGGAGAGCGAGGATGGGACGTTCAGTAGAAGTGACGGATGAGTGGTTGAAAAAAATATTGGAGCAAGTGCAAGGACTTGCTTACGGCGTGGTGCAAATAACGGTGCATGACGGACAAATCGTCCAGATCGACCGGACGGAGCGCAGCAGATTCGATGTTCCAAAATCGCAGGTCGGCGGAACGAGAAGGAAGTGAGCGGCCGCGAAGGAGAGACGTTAACCGCCGACGTGCTGGTTATCGGCGGAGGTCCTGCAGGCGCATGGGCGGCATGGAGCGCGGCTTCGCACGGCGCCAATACGATTCTGGCGGACAAGGGATATCTGGGAACGAGCGGTGCGACGGCGCCGGGCGGCACGAACTTCCTGTACGTGGAGCCGGACGAGAGAAAGCGGGAGCAGGCGGTGGAAGAGCGGCTTGCATCGGGCGGTTTTCTCTCCGAGGGGCCATGGATCTATCGATTGATGGAGCAGGCGTATATCAATATACAGCTGGTGGAGAAGTGGGGGTATCGCTTCCCGCTGGACGATAACGGCAATTTGTACAAGGCGCATATGCAAGGCCCGGAGTACATGGAGTTAATGCGGAGGGTTGTTCGGAGAGCCGGCGTTCGAATTCTGGATCAACACCCGGCGCTGGAGCTGCTTGCCGACGAGCACGGTGTAGGAGGAGCTCGCGGCGTCAACCGGCTGAACGGCCGTTCCTGGGAAGTGCGGGCAAACGCCGTCATTATCGCGACCGGCGGCTGCGCCTTCCTTAGCAAAGGGCTGGGCTGCAATGTTCAGACCGGCGACGGACAGTTAATGGCAGCCGAGCTTGGCGTGGAGATGTCCGGCATGGAGTTCAGCCGGCAGTACGCGACCACGGCGGCGTTCGGCACGATTACGCGCAACCGTCTGTTGGGGTTCGCGTCCTTCTACGACGAGGAGGGGCGGGTCATTCATGAGGGCGGTCCGCGAGGAGATCATTTTTTTGCGGTGCAGCTCGACAAGGGGCCGGTGTACGCCATGCTTACCCAGGCCGACACGCAAGAGAAAAGGGATATTCTGAGAGCTTCCACGCCTCTGTGGTTCGTCCCGTTCGATCGGGCGGGGATCGACCCTTTCACCCAGAAGTTCCCGATTGCGATGAGATACGAGGGGACGATTCGCGGAACCGGAGGCATTCGGATTACGGGCGAGGATTGTTCGACGGCGGTTCAAGGTCTGTACGCCGCCGGCGATGCAGCCTCGCGGGAGAAGACGGCCGGAGCGCGCTCCGGCGGAGGCGCCTATAACGCTTCGTGGGCGATTGCGTCGGGAACCTGGTCGGGCCAAGGGGCCGCGGAATACGCGCTGGAGCAAGCCAAGGAAGCGCGACAGCGCAATCTGCAGGCTGCAGGCAGGCATGGACTTGCCCATACCGCATCCGCAACCGTCGAAATTCCGGTTCGCGAGGTGATAGAGCGAGTGCAGCGGGAGATGTTTCCGCTTCGCATTAATTACTTCCGGAGCGAGCCGGTGTTGAAGGCGTCCTTGGAGAGGCTGAATCTACTATGGCCGCTCGTGCAAGGACAAGTCGGGCCTACCGCGACCAATCGCGTGCAGTCCCGGGAAGCCGCCGCGATGGTCGCGAATGCCAGATGGATGTATACCGCCGCTCTGCTTAGAAAGGAAACAAGGGGGATGCATACGATGCAGGAATACCCTGAGCTGGACGACCGGTTGAATCACCGGTTGTTATTGTCCGGGACCAATACCATCACGTTTCGTGCGGAGCAAGTTCCCGGGCATCAAGGCCGTCATATCCCGCCGGTCATCGTAAAGGAGCGGCAATCCGTATGATCGAGCTGGTGAGCGAGGACCGCTGCATTCAATGCGGGTTATGCGTGAAAGTATGTCCAACGAACGTCTTCGACAGCGATGATCTAGGCTTGCCGGTCATTGCCAGGCAGGAGGACTGCCAGACCTGCTTTATGTGCGAAGCCCATTGTCCCGCCGACGCGCTTTATGTTGCCCATCATGCCGACGAGAAGGTGGAAGTGAACGAAAAAGATTTGATCGAACGCGGTCTGCTTGGCAGTTGGCGGGCCGTGATCGGATTCGGCAGCGGCGGCAAGGTATCGATGGCTGCAGCGGATACGACGCCTATTCTAAGAAGGATGAGGTCCGGGATCGGCAGAACGCAATGAACGGGCAATGCTAATGCTGCAATTGCATAGTGATAGATGGATCGCGACCGTGTAAACGGAGGAGATAAGCGTACCTTGACGGGACGCTGTCTCCTTTTTTTATTTAATTAAAACCAACTATATTTATAAGAAAAGGTGGATATATATTAAGAGATCATGGATTGGATTAATCGTGTTGACGTTGTTCGTCGTATCGGCATGCGCTTCAGGAACAGGCGGCAAGACGGCCGCAGGAAGCACGAATGAAGACGCTCCGGTCTCTGCATCGCCGACAGAGAAAGCAACCGAGACCACGCAGGAGGAAATCGAGCTGACGATATTCAAATACGGCGGAGTCACCTTGACGAACACGGAGGTCGAGACGTATTTCAAGCCGGTGGAGAAAAAATTTCCTCACATCAAGATCAAGCTTCTCGACATTCCGGAGGGCGATCCCATTGAACCGCTTATAACGGCGGGGACGATTCCCGATCTTATATTCGGCGGCGGTTACGCGGAGTTGAAGGAAAAGGATCTGATCGCGGATCTCGCGCCATTAAAGGAAAAGTACGGATACGATGAAAGTCGCCTGAAGCCGGAAGTCGTCAGCGCGATCAATCAGTCCTCCGAAGGCAATCAATTCCCGTTCTCCATCAACTTGCCCGTCTTGTACGTCAATAAAGACATCTTCGATCGATTCAACGAACCGTATATTAATGAAGTGAAAACATGGGACGAGATTATCGGGATCGCGAGCCGCTTGACCAGATCGGAAGGAGGAGTCCAATATGTAGGCATCGATCTCTCTCCCACGCGTCTCGGGAGCGGCTTGTCGCTCGATATTATCGACCCGGTCACGGGGCAAGCCGCGGTGACGGACGAACAATGGACCAAGGTGTTTAAGACGCTGGAAAAGCTGTATGCCATTCCGGGATTCGTGCAAGGGGAGGATTACCGCCACGACGACAAGGATGACGTGTTTTACGCGGACCAGAATTTGGCGCTCTATACCCATAACCTTGCCCAGCTTGTCGGTCCGCTTGAGGAGCTTCGGCAGCAGGGAGTCACGCTTAATTGGGATTTCGCGCCGCATCCGAACTTCGAAGAAGCGCTCGGCACCAGCGTGGAGATTAACGTGCATCGATTCGCGATAACGAAAGGCGGCCAATATCAGGACGAGGCTTATCAGGTCTTGAACGAGTTGCTGTCCGATGAAGTACAACGGCTCGTCAGCCGGAACGGCCGCGTCTCCGTACTGAACAATCCGGAGCTCGAGCTGGAATACGGCGCGGATATTGAAGTGCTGAAAGGAAAGACGATCGAAAATATTTTCAAGGCCGACCCGCGCGAGTTGAATGCGGAAAATGCGAACGAACGCAAAATTACAAAATACATCGGCGAAGCCGCGGCGGATCTCGCCATTCGCGGCGTGGATGTCAACACGGCGCTTCGCACGGCGGCGGACAAAATCAACAAAGACCTGGAGACGCTGGGAAAGACGAAGTAACGATTGAGCGGGGGGAGTGGGAAGACAAAAAGATGCAGGGGGGATCGTAAGACGCAGGTATGATGCCTGCGTCTTTTTTTGTAACAAACTGAGTTCTTGATTCGCGTTTAGACAGGTACTTTGTCATATCGCACGGATATGTGATCCAGCCCCCACAGGGCGATGCGGTGCAGCTGCGAGGGATCTTGCTCGGGATATTCGGCAAGCGTATGCATGGCCCGAGTCTCCTTTCGCTGAAGGGAGGCGGTGTGCATCCAGCGTGCGGTAGCCGTCATGGCCGCGATCTCTCGCGCCCGGATCCGTTGTTGAAAGCCCTCGTAACCGGCGGCGCTGCCGGCGATCGGCCATATGGCGTTCAGACGTTGCAGCGATTCCCGAATAGTCGACTCCCGGCGGAAGTAGTTGATCTTGAGCGACACTTCGTGCTGAACCGCTTTAAGGAGCTCGGAGTTATCCGGACGTTGGATGTCCGAGATCGCGGAGGCTTTGCTGTCGCCGCTGCCCGACTTAGGCTGCAGTCCGAATCGGCCTACGGGCCGCAGATTGCGCTGACCTGCGTGGCCGGGCTGCGCCGCCGCGTAAGCAGCTGCCGCCTCGCCGGACCACGTGCCCGAGCAAATGGCCCAAGAGGCGTTGAAAGCGCCGCCTCCGGACATGCCGCCCATCAGCCGTTCTCGCGATGCCGCGTCTCCCGCTGCATACAAGCCGGCAACCGTAGTCGAACAATCTTCTCCGACGAGCCGTATGCCTCCAGTGCCGCGGACGGTTCCTTCTCCCCTGACCGTAAGCGGGAACTTCTGCGTGAACACGTCGATGCCGACCCGATCGTAAGGAAGGAAGAAGATCGCGTGTGATCTTCTTAAAATGGCTTGCTTCTCCGGGGTGTCGGCTTTGTTGAGCATGGCATAGACCGTCCGGCCTTCGCTAACCGCCTTGTGCAGAATTTGGCCGCGGTTGCCGTCCGAATTGAGCACGTTGCCGGCCTCGTCGTAATACGTCGCCCAACCGAGCAATCGTCCGCGCGTGACGGTGCCGAACGCCGCGCTTGGCGCATAGGCACGGCTGAATTCCATGCCGGACAGCTCCGCGCCCAGCTCGGAGGCCATCAATAATCCGTCGCCCGTAAGCACGTTGCAGCCGAGTCCTTTGCTCAAGAAGGCGCATCCGCCGGTAGCGACGACGACGGCGTTCGCCCTGACTTCCCAGTCGGTCCCGTCCGGCCGACATACGCCTCGGGCTCCTCCGACCCCATGTTCATCCGCTAGCAATTCGAGCGCAGGATGCTGATCGAGCACCTTGACTCCAGCTTTTAGAACGACCTTTCGCATCAAATTCATATATTCCAGACCCTGCAGATGTCCGCGCTGCGGAACGCCATGCTCGTCGCGCACGAACGGGTAGCCCCATTGCTCAATGCGCTCCAGATTGATATATACCTGGTCCAATACACGATAAGTCCACGAACGCTCGGACAAATAACCTCCGCCGACGTATCGCTGCTCCACGGCTTTGTCTCTCAATTCCCGATCGGGCGGCAAATAAAGCAGATTCGTGCCCCCGGGTGCGGTCGCTCCGCTTGTCCCCAAATAACCTTTGTCCGCAAGTACGACTTTCGCGCCTTGGGAGGCGGCGCTCCACGCCGCCCAGGCGGCCGCGGGGCCGCCTCCCAGCACGAGAACGTCCGCGGTCAATTTACGGCCCATTTCGCTCATACTTCCATCTCCTTTCTACATTAAGGTTTCGTAATCTTTAACGTTTCCAAGTCTTTGCGAATGGCTTCTTCGGCCGTTCGGATCGCCGTATTGACGTCGGTTCCTTTGAGCGCGATATCCGCGAACGCTTGCGTCACATGTTTGGAGACATCACCCTCCAGACGATGTTGATCAAGAACGGGAGGCGTCGTTTTGAATATATTTTCGATCTTCTTGCCTTTCAGCACCTCGATATCGGCGCCGAACTCCTTCTCCAGCTCCGGGTTGTCGATGGCGGGCACGCGGCCGTTGCGGGACAGAATCCGCTGCACGTCGTCCGACAAAATATGGGCAAGCACCTGGAACGCCTCGTCCTTGTGCTTGCTGACGCTGGAGATGGATACCGAATGCACGTTGGCGACTTTGCCTTGTCCCAGATTATCCTCGAAGTTAGGGATAGGAGCCAGATCCCAGTTCAGCGGTTTGCCTTGGGCCCGCAATTCTTCCAGAGGGCCGATCAGATTGGCCAGCAGCGTTGGTCGAATGGCAAGATTCTGATCGACGATGAAGGAGTCACGGTCATATTGATATTGTTCGCCTTGGACGAACCCGGGGTGCTGCACGTTCTTCTGTACGGTCTCGAACACGCGCCGCCATTGCCTGGATTGAAGCGTCGGTTCGTCGCTCTCCGGATCAAGTGCGAAGATGCCATAGCTTCCTTGCAGAGTGGCAGGGCCGTTGTTCAGATCGGTGCCGATGTAGTTGACGCCGCCATCGGAACGCGTCAGCTTCTGGGAGATGTCGAGCAAGGCATCCCATGTGATCTGTTCATCGGGAGGATAGGCAACGCCGAATTTGTCGAAGATGTCCTTGTTATAAAATAGCGCGGCGACATTGGATGAGAAGGGGAGCGTGAACAGCTCTCCCTCCTTGGAAAAATTCAGGACGGAGTCCAGCAATACCGGCTTCAGCCGCTTGGTATCGAACCCGTGTTTCTCCGCAAGGGGGGTGAGGTCGGCGAATACGCCAAGCTCCTGGAACGTATAGTAGGAGCCGCTCGTCTGATAGATAATGTCTGGCACATCGTTCGAGGTTAGCACCTCGGCCGGCTTGACGCCATCGGCGGGAACGATCTTCTCGAGCGTAATATGCGGGAATTTTTCCTTGGTCGGTTCTTCGAAAAATAATTTGAATTCCGTATCGGTCAGCGTTCCGCCGCCGACGTAAAATTTGAGCGTAACGGGCTCCGGAGCGGCTTCGGTAACGGGAGCTTCCGAAGCTTTTGTCTCGGTCGGCTGATCCGTTGCCTTTGTCCCTGCATTGGACGACGGAGCGTTGCCGGATCCGCTCCCGCAAGCCGATAAAGCAAATGCGGATATAAGCGCCATAGTTAGCGCGGTTGTCTTTGATTTTCTTTTCATGGGTAATGCCCCTCTCTTCATATGGGAATTGAAATTTCAACTTTGTCGTTCCAAGAACGAACAAGCCGGTCAATATGTCCGTTGCTGCGGACGCGGCGGAAGAATGCGGTTAATGAATTCGGTAGAATCAATAGACGCCAGCTTGGTGCGGCCGGGTCCCCATCCTATCGTTGCGCGCCAGCTTCCCAGAACTCCCGAAGCGGCAAGCTCGGCTTCGTCTACCGATACGGGAGTATCGGCGTGGGGCGCAACGTACAGCGCATCGGCGGGACAATGGGCTTCGCAGACGAAGCAAGTCTGACAATCCTCTTGGCGCGCGATAACGGGAAGGCCGCTATCGTCGGCATCGAACACGAAGGTGGGACAGACCTTGACGCATATCCCGCAGGTAATGCATTTTTCCTCGCTAACCAGCTCTATCAATTTTCTTTCTGCCTCCTTTGTGCGTATAACGGGTATGCATGGTGTATGACGCCTCTACAGGCTTAGGCGCAAATAAAAAAAGATGCGCTACGACTGTAGGCATCTCCGCTCAAACGGTTGATTGGCAAACCGATATACATTATTCATATTAGATTACTTGGATATATCGGTATCATACATTCCCATTCTGATGAGGTCAAGAACAAATTATAAGGGAAGACCTGAGGGAAAAGACGTGGGAAGAGACGGGTTGACAAATGAAAGGCATGCTGATAGGATATTATCAAATAACCAAGTAATTCAATTGGCATTATTATAATTTGAATAGAATTGACCGTTCAAACGGAGGTTGTCTTGCCAGCAAGACGAAACTTCTGTTTTTTTGTTTTAAATTTCAGTAGAGGAGCGAGGAGAAATGTCGAAGCAAGCGATTGCGTCTGAAACATTCGAAATTGGATTGGATGAAGGATTGAAAGTAAGAGGGCGAGTTAGGGCAACTCCGGACGGCGTCCGCAAACCCGTCGTGGTCATTGCCCACGGATTCAGAGGTTTTCAGGATTGGGCGTTCTGGCCGGAAGTCGCCGAGAGGTTGGCAGGGCTCGGCTATTACGCCGTAAGCTTCGACTTCTCCCGGATTACGGCGAAGGAAGAGGGGCATGACGAAACGAAGGTAGCGGAAGCGAGCACCGTAAGCCAAGAATTAAGGGATCTTGAGGCGTTGCTGGGAGAAATCAAGCATGGTGGACTGCCGCTGCGAGAGGAGGCGGATGCCGGGAAGGTTGCGCTTCTAGGCCACAGCCGGTCGGGCGGCAGCAGCATTATCCATGCCGGCGAGCATCCCGAAGCGGTGTCGGCGGTTATTGTATGGAACGGCGGAGCTTCGCCCGTTAACGTTTCCTCGGATCCAGATCTGACCCCCGTTCAGCGCGCCGTAGCCCTGGATCAGGAGAAGAACTCGGAACGTTTTAATGTGACGAACCATTTTGTCGGTCTGACGCAGCCTGCTCTTATCGTGCAAGGAGATGCCGACAGCCAGCGGCTGCTCGACTTCGTGGACCGACTGAAGGAGCTGGCTCCGGGACAGAAGTACGTGTCCATACCAGGCGCCAACCATACGTTCGGCGTGACGCATCCGTACGAAGGAGCGACGGAACAGTTGAACGCCGCGTTCGAGGAGACGGCGGCTTTCCTGAACGAATGGGTAGGCAAAGCCGTGTAATTCAGAGTAAAGGCAACACAAGTAACCCCCATCCCGTGACAAATGGGATGGGGGTTATTTGACGCTTACAATAAGAATAGATAAGAAATCGGCGACATAATTCAATGGTTGGATTATGTTGTCGATTCACTTTAGTTAAAGTTAATGAAACATGGTATTGACAAAGAAAATCTCGACCATGTATTATTCAAATTGAGAGAACGTTTGCGCAACTTGAATCGCCTAATCCGTTCTCGCTAAGCAATTACTTTTTAGAAAACGATTACAATTTACAGTAA
This sequence comes from Paenibacillus sp. MY03, assembly GCF_002165585.1. Classification (NCBI taxonomy): domain Bacteria; kingdom Bacillati; phylum Bacillota; class Bacilli; order Caryophanales; family Paenibacillaceae; genus Paenibacillus; species Paenibacillus sp. MY03. The sequence continues at coordinate 427,360 of NZ_MXQD01000001.1, forward strand.
AGCAAGTCGAAATTCAAGAGGGAATTATTATTAATTAAATAATGAAAACGCTATCAGAAGTATTCCAGTTGTTTTGATCAAAAACATCTCATCGGTATCTTTTTTTTATGAATTTTGCGAGAACGTTTTCCCAAAAAGGTAGTGATTTTCTTGTCAGTCCAGCTTAAAGATGTCGCCAAGCATTTGAACATTTCCATTTCCACCGTCTCCAGAGTGCTGAACAATACGGGGAGAGTAAACAAGGATACGCGGGAACGCATCCTGACAGCGATTAAGGAATTAGGCTACCAACCGAACGAAATCGCCCGCAGCCTTAAGCGCAAAAGCGCGAACATCCTCGGCGTTATCGTACCCGATCTGTCGAACCGCTTTTATGCAAAAGTCATCAAGGGCGTCGAGAAGATAGCCAGGGAAAACGATCATTCCGTTATCGTTTGCAACAGTGACGAGGATATTCAGAAGGAAGAGGAGTACGTACAGCTTCTTCTTCAGAAACAGGTAACCGGTCTGGTCGTCGCCACGGTCGGCGGAAACCTTGAATTGTTCGAGCAATACAACAAATCGGGAATTCCTTTCGTGTTCATCGATAATTTGCCGCAAACGCAAGAAAATTTCGACGTTGTCACGATCGACAATGTGAAAGCCGGCTACAATCTGGCCAAACATCTGATCGATCAAGGCCACGAGAAGCTGGCGATCATTACAGGTCCGCAAAATCAATCGACGGCTGTAGAGCGCTTGCAGGGCTTTCGTAAATGCTTGGAAGAAAGCAGCTTTCCGGCTCTCGACAAATGGATCGGGATAGGCGAGTTCAAGCGGGAAAGCGGCTATACCATCATGAAAGACTGGCTTCTACAAGATGAGCTTCCAACGGCGATATTCGCGGCGAACGATCACCTTCTGTACGGCGCGATCGAAGCGATTTTGGAAAAGGGTTTAAGCGTGCCTCATGACATCGCCGCCGTCTGCTTCGATGCGAGTGACGATACTGGCCTCGTCAAACCGCAAATCACGTCGGTCATCCAGCCGGCCTATAAGATCGGATCAATAGCCGCCGAAATCATTATGCGGAAAGAGAAAAAAAAGGATCTCAAGGTGTTCGAAAAAGTTGTGCTGGAACCGACGCTGATCATTAACGAGTCCAGCCAGATTTTCATAAGGAAGAGTTAGGGATATGAGTTCCGAAGCGATCAGGCCACGCATTCGGTTGCCGCATGGGGGAGCAAAGTCGCCAAGATTACCGGCGAGCATTCCGCCAGGACCGGTAGTTTTTCGGATTGTATTAGCTTTTGAATAATCCTCAACAAAATCAAGTATTTGTTGGGGGTTATTTTGTTGAAAATTATTTATTGATAAGGGGAGTAGGCTGAAAACATGATACCAGAATTCGAAGCAAATCCGCAAATGATCCCGATCTCGCTTCCACATTTTCCAACGCGCATGCAGGCAGTCATTTGGAGAAATTACGGCCTGGTGCCTACGGAACGCATTGCTGCTGTACTGGGAGCAACAGCTCGTCAAATCGAAGAAGTTGCTGATCATATGGGACTGAAGGTACCTCAGGAGGTGGATGGGCAGTGGCTCGCCAGGGGCTACATCACGATTATTCGGGCCAATTGGCACTTGCTTACCTACGAGCAGCTCTTAGTCCTACTGGATTGGACAGAGGAAAAGCTGGAATTCACGCTTAAAGAGGATGACTTTCTATGGGTAAAGCTAGGCAATTTAAAGCCGTGTGTAACGCCTTTACGCTACAAGCCTTTAAGCGCAAAGGAGAAGAAGCTCACTCTTGAGTGGAAACAGCGCGTGTCGGAAGCTTTCGATCCCATTCAGAAACAGCTTGATTCTACTTTTCAGGAGAAGCCGTTCGATTTCTTGGAACGGTTCAAGCAGCCCGATTTGCCAAGGATTTCTCCAAGAAGGGGGCCGCTGGCAAGCGAAGCCAGGCTGGATGTGCCTTGGACGATTCAGACCTTCCAAGATGAGAACAAGGGCGAGGGCAATTTGAATGACTATGCTCGGCGATTTGCCGACAAGCATGCAAAGCTTTGGGGAGTGGAGTGGTCTGTAGCAGCATCATCTGATTATGATAGAACGCCAGCTTCGCCTGATTTGTTTAATGCCCTCGCTTCGTCATCATCGTATATAGATAAACCGATTCTTCGTTTTAAGGTTGATTCTGGCTCTCAATTAGCGAAAGAAAGCCATACGATAACCGTTTCTGCCGAAGAAATTGTCATTCAAGCGTCCGATGAAGAAGGTATTTTGCGCGGGCTGCAGTGGGTCGAGCAAACGATGAAAAAGTCGGAGCTGCCTTATCTTGAGAAGGGACAATATGAACGGACTAACAAGTTCGATCTTCGCTATATTTATTCCTATAGCGCGGTATATGGTGATCCGCTGCTCGAGACGGAGTTGGATCCTTACCCGGATGAGCAGTTGGAGCGATTATCGGAAGTAGGCGTTAATGGCATTTGGATGCAAAGCGTTCTTTATCAGCTCGTTCCTTGGCACGCTGCTCCGGAGCTGTCGGTCAATTGGGAACAAAGGATAGAAGGACTAAGAAAGTTGGTAAAAAAAGCGTCGAAGTACGGTATTCGCGTTTATCTGTATTTCAATGAACCGCGCTCCATGCCGCTTTCCTATTTCAAGGATAAACCGGATTGGAAAGGGCAGGAGGAGGAAGGCTATGCCGCGCTTTGTACATCCGTACCGGAGGTTCAATCCATTCTGAGCGAATCCGTATCTGCCTTATTCAGAGAGGTTCCCGGACTTGGCGGCATATTCGCTATAACGATGTCCGAGAACTTGACGAATTGCTACTCTAGGGCTCCCGGCGGCAAGACGAATTGTCCTCGCTGCAGCAAGCGCAGTCCGAGTGCCGTTATCGCAGAAGTCGTCAATTTGGTAGCCGATGCCGTTGCCAAGGAAGCCCCTGCTGCCCGGGTGCTTTGCTACACATGGGCATGGACCGGATCTTTGGGCTGGGACGATAATGAAATCTTATCGGCGATTAAGCAGTTGCCAAGCAATGTTACCATTCTCTCCGTAAGCGAAGATGAGAAAGAAACGAACATTGGCAATACTCCAGGCAAAGTGATCGATTATTCCATTTCCGTTGTCGGTCCGAGCGAAAAAACAGCGCGCATCTGGCAAATGGCAAAGGATAACGGATTAAAAACGGCGGCAAAGGTGCAATTCAATAATTCATGGGAGTTGTCGGCTGTTCCTTACTTGCCCGTATTTCAATTGATTGAGGAGCATCTGCAGCGGTTGAATGCATCGGGGGTAAGCGGACTAATGCTTAGCTGGACGCTGGGCGGTTATCCATCCTTGACGTAGAGACTTGCTGCGGAGCATTATTGGTCAGCGGACGGAAGCAATGCGAGAGGCATCCATGAATTGCTCGAGGATCAATTTGGGACTGCTGCAGGAAAGATGATCACGCAGGCAACGCTTGCTTTCAGTGAAGCGTTCCGGCAATTCCCGTTTGATGTCGCGGTGCTTTATTTGGCACCTCAAAATATGGGGCCGGCGAATTTGCTTTATATGGAGCCTACTTACTATAAAGCTACGATGGTAGGCATTCCTTATGATGATCTTGATCGGTGGCGCGCGCAATATTCGGAAACGGTGTTTGCCAATCAGTATAAAAAGCTTTCAAGCGGTTGGGAAAAAGGACTGAAGCTGCTCGATAGGGCACGGAAGCATATTACAGCCAGCACCGAAGCGGATTTCGATGATCTGCACCGGATTGCTAGCGCCGCTTACCTGCATTTCTACAGCACTTATATGCAAATTTTATTCGTGAAAAATAGGAATCGCTATCTTGCCGCAAAAGACGGGGAAAAGAAAGATAAGCTTCGAAGCGCCCTTATCGATATCGTCCAAAAAGAATTAGAAAATGCGAAGGCGTTGTATACCCTTGTTAAGCAAGATTCGCGCATCGGCTTCGAGGCATCCAATCACTATTTTTATACAAAACAAGATTTACAGGAGAAGGTGATGAACTGCCTCTATGTGCTCGATCAGTTTGACAGTTTGAAAACGAACAACTAGGGAAGACATAAGAGGTGGGTGTCTATGAAGCAACTCGAAAGCAAAAATTTCATGAACGCAGAATTTCCATTTTGGATTCATCGCTACATCCATGAAGAGGGTGTAACTTTTACACATATTCATGATTTTATAGAGCTTGTGTACGTGACAAGTGGTCGTGGACATCATAAGTTTGAGGGTACGGCTTATGAGGTAGAAACGGGCGATGTGTTCATCATTAATCCTGGTGAGTCACACGGGTATATCGTGGAGGAAGGCGGGAAGCTCGAAGTCATAAACTGCTTATTCTGGTCAAGCCTGATCCATGACACACTACTGCAGGAGATGGGCATTACCCAGACAATGGATTACTTTTTTGTTCATCCGTTTTTGGATCATGAGGAACGGTTTCATCATCGTCTTAACTTAAAAGGGCGCAATGCGGACGTTGTACTTACCTTACTAGAGGCAATGCTTCAGGAGAACCATTATCGTGATCCAGGATTTGAAGTTATTTTGCGAATCAAGATGATTGAGCTGTTAATTCTCTTAAGTCGAATCTATCATGCGCAACTAAATGGCAGACAGATGATGGAAACAAATAAGCATTCTTTATTGGTGAAACGGATTTCTGGCTATCTGGAACGAAACTACGAGCAGCGAATAGGTGCTGAACAATTGGCAAAGTTATTTAAAATAAGTGTACGGCAATTGCATCGGATTTTCAAATTAGAAACGAATCATAGTATCATTGAGACGTTACATCGGATTCGGATCGATAAAGCAAAAAGTTTACTAATTGAGACAGATGAAAAAATCATTACGATTGCAGGATTGCTAGGTTATGATGACCAGGCCTTCTTTAGTCGATTATTTGTACGTTATGTGGGTTGTTCGCCAGGTAAATATCGTCATCGTGGGTTGAAAAATGAAAATCAAGAAGTTTAGCGTTCGATATGGTTGTGAACTGCCCCCCGTCAAGTAGACAATACAAAAAATAAAGATCTACAAAGCGGCCTTAGCCCTAAATTCAATGGGACTGAGGCCGTCTATTTTTTTCTGAAGTCGCTCGTAATTGTAAAAGTGAATTTAATCATCAATGGCGTTCTTCAACTGCTCAAAAGTTTGGTATTTATGTAAATACTACTTCTCACCCCCGATCGCTGCTTTCTGACCGTTGCCGTACTTCAATTCAGTGACATCCGTTAGCCACTTCTTTTTCTTCCTACGATGACGGATTGAATCCTCTCCAACTGTCGTAAACGCTCATTTTCGTGCTCTAGTTTCTTCATGGCGAGCTTTTGCTGATCAACCTCGGTTAACTCTTCAGGTGCCTTCGCGCGTCCTCTGCCGTCGCGCAAAGCATCCTCACCACTTGCATCGTACTTTTTTACCCATCCATATGTCCGTCCCGTTGTCATAGCGGCTCCGCCCCATTATTGTACGGTAAAGGGGAGCATATCAGTTGTAGGGATGGCCGAATCGACCACAAAATGTCTGAATGAACAATGAAGAAAGATATGAAAACGCATACGATAACTAGGAGGATGTCTTTGTGTGATCAGCAGGGTATACTCGCACACTTTTATCTTGAAGGAGAATTGTGGGATGAAGAAACTAAAGTACAAAGTGCAAGCTGCATTCTTGTCGCTGAGTCTGATTATGTCTATTACTCTCTCGTCTGTATCTGCCGAGCAGTTGCTGCTTGGTGTGTATGTGCCGCCGCAACCTGGTTTCATCAATGACGAACAATATGATTTATTGCAAGAAGCTGGGATTAACTGGATTCATGGCGGTATCGGTTTTACAGAGCAAGAAATGAACGAGATGCTCGATTTGAGCGATGAACGAGATATAAGAGTGTCGGTAGGTGATTTGGATTACTTCGGTATGGGGAATACAACTGATGACAAATTAAGCATGTTAGCAAAACGTTATAAGGATCATCCTGCGACAGGCGGCTATTCTGTACGCGATGAACCAAGTGCGTCGATGTTTAGGGGTTACGCGAATGCGTATAACTATATGGCCCAAGAACATCCAGAAAGTAAGCCATATCTTAATTTGTTCCCGAATTATGCGTCAGATCTTCATATGGGGATTAGTCTTAACCTGATGTTTGCACAAAAGCAATCCAGCTCTGCGAAGGCTGTTTCTAGCGTAAATGCGGTAGGGCAAACATTCATGACAGCTGTGGATACCCATTTTATTGATACGATTGAACTGTTTATTCCGAAAGCATCTTGGGTGTCGGGCTTGTTAACGCTCTCGCTATGGGATTCTCCTGCGAAAACAACGAAGCTCGCTTCTAGTAAACTAGGCTATACGAATAACGGTGATTACCCGAGATTCCAACTGCATGCAGGCGTGTCCCCGAATACGTCTTATTATTGGGAGCTAACAAATGATCAGGGGATAGCAAGTATGGTTGCTCAAGTACAGCATTCTACAACGGATGTGTATGCACAAGGTGCCGCTTATGAGAATGGCGGTTTGCAAGGCAATCAGGATTTTTATTTCATCATCTACAACGGGACGAAGTATAGTCCGGCAAGCTCCTTTCAGTGGTGGAGTGGCAACTCTACAGTGGTTAAGCAAGAACAACCGGTTGGTCAATCATTTTATAATCCAAAGTGGAATTCGAAGATCAAAGCCATCGATGTATATCTAGATAGCTGGAGTTGGGACGAAGGGGAAGAACTGACACTCAACTTATATGACTCCCCTGCGAAGAACAATTTAATCGCTAGTGGGATGCTGCCTAGAAGCAATAATTTGAATTATCCAACTTTTGATCTGAACGTAGACGTTGAACCAGATACATCGTATTATTGGGAGCTTGCCCATAACGGTGGCGGAGATAATTCCGTTTCTAGCATACAGGCATCGACAGTCAGTCGCTATTCAGATGGTGCTGCTTATCTAGCTGGTGTTGAGCAAAACTGGGATATTGTCTTTAATGTGTATTCCGAGGACATTCCATTCGAGAAAGCTTCGGCAATGGGTCAATATGATACATCACGCAATGAAATTGCTGTAGGAGATGGAACATACGATGGGGATGTAGTGGGTGAAGCTCCCGTAATGTTCTCCCCTGATAACCTTGGAATCGACTTGACGACGAATAAGCAAGTACGTATCCGAGTGAAGAATGACACGGCAGGTGACATCGGACAACTCTTCTTCATAACCACAGAAGATCCGAATTATGATTTAGAGAAATATCACTCGTTCTATATTAAACCTTATGATACAGAATATTCGGAATATGTTTTTGATATGTCTTACATGTCCACATGGACTGGCACGCTTAAGGAGCTACGAATTGGTCAATACGGTGGGACGAGCGGTGCAATGAGTGTTGATTATGTAAAGATTATGCCAGCTGGTAAGGAGTGGAATTTCACCTCGGATGTTGAAGGTTGGCAACATAATGAGCAGATTACAAATGTGAGCATCACTGACGGAGCTTATCAAGGTGAAGTTACGGGAGGTGATCCGAGTCTGTATTCGCCGGACAATTTGAATTTGGATGCAAGCAAGGTCAAACTTGTGAAAGTCCGCTTGAAGAACGAAACGAATAGTGCGTTGGCACAAGTCTTTTTTACAACGAACAGTGATCCGACTTTAAGTGGAACAAAAGTTCTTAATTTTAATATTAATCCAAATGATCCGGTCTATCGTGAATATATCTTAGACATGTCCTATATACCAGAGTGGACGGGTACGATTAAGCAGATAAGGTTCGATCCGAATGTTGAGGCGATGTCTGGTACTTTCAGTATCGATTATATTCACTTGATGCCAGATGCGACAAAAGCATGGTATTTTTCGAAAAATACAGAAGGTTGGAGAACAGAATGGGGCATGGTTAATGGTCGTCATGTGCCCCAAGGTATCGGTCAAACCTTCACAACCCCGAGTCAAATTGATCGACGACTGGCATATATCGAAGTTGCATTGGATGAAGCGAAATGGGCTGCCAATGGTGAAGTAACTTTGACGCTCTATGAGAGTACAGCGAAGAAGCAAATCGTTGGACAGGCGAAGCTTTCGAAGAGCAATAATGGTAATTATCCGAAATTTTATTTGGATGCCAAATTGCTCCCGAATACTTCATATTATTTTGAACTCACGCAAAATGGAAGTGGGGACGTATGGGTAAGTGGTTCGACCGCTGATGCTTATGCAGCTGGGGCTGCATATTACAATGGTACGGCACAGGATTATGATTTGTATTTTAGAACGGTGTTCAACTCGACTTATCAAGATTATGTAGATGCGTTAATTATGGAAGTAGGCGCTGATAATCTAAGTTACCTGAGTGTGGACAACTATCCTTATCCAATTACGGACGGGTCATTCATCGCAGATTATTTCGCTAATCTAGAAATGATGAGAGACGCTGCAGTTCATCAGAATATTCCGATGCAGTTCTACATGCAATCCGTCGGTATACCGGGTGGGCTCAGACTGCCTAATGAAGCGGAGCTGCGTTACAATGTGTACAATTCCTTGGCGTATGGGATGAAATCGTTGCAATATTTTGTTTGGGCGACGATCGAGGGATTCACAGATTCGATTATAAAAGCAGATGGTACACCATCGCCACTGTATCCGATTGTGCAAGGATTGAACAATGAAGTATTGGCGCTAGGACCTATATTAATGGATTTGACCTCACAAAGTGTATATCACTCAGGAGATATGCCGCGGGGGACATTAAGTGCACCGATAGACTTTTTCTGGCAGCCTGTGTCTAACATGGATCAAGTCATCATCTCCTACTTCTTGGATTCAGAAGGGCGTAAGTATGTAATGGTCGTCAATAAAGACTATGCGCATACGCAGTCCTACACGTTCGACATCGATCAGGAAGTTGAAGCAGTTTATGAAGTTTCTAAAGAGACTGGCGAGAAGGTGACGACGAATTATGATGATTCGACAGGCAAGCTTTCGGCCTCGTTCTTGCCAGGAGAAGGTAAGCTGTTCGCACTAGCGTATCCTTATGATGCTGCACCACCCGTGAAGGAGTGGGAATTCTCCACGAACGCGGATACTGAGGGTTGGATTGCCAATAATGAGATTAGCGCTTCACGTGTGAGCTTTGGCAGCTTGAATGGGCAGGTGACAGGCGACAGTCCAGTGCTTACGTCGGCAGATGATCTGAATATTGATATCAGTAATCATGCAACAATTAAGCTTAAGATGCGTAATGGTACGGCGAGTGCGCTGGGGCAAGTTAATTTCACAACGACTGATGACGCTGTATGGGATGAGGCGAAGTCACTTCCTTTTGCCCTTGTACCGCATGATCGTAAGGAAAGAGAATACGTACTCGATCTCTCTAGTGTAGCAGGATGGGAAGGTACGTTAAAACAATTGCGTATCGTACCAAGTGCAGATGTAGAAACGGGTACTTTCAGTATCGATTATGTGCGTATTACAGATACCCCTGCAAAAATATGGCGCTTCTCCGTCGATGATGAAGGCTGGATAGCGAGTGGTGGGCTAACAAATGTGACGGTTGATGGTGCTTACAACGCAACGCTCATGGGCACACAATTGGCAGAAGTTACGAATACACACGAACTAGGTATTGATATTAGCAATAATAAGCGCGTCGAGCTTGTCATTAAAAACAATTCGAATCGTTCGGACGGGCAATTGTCATTTACGACGAAGACAGATGCAGTGTGGAACAATGAGAAGCGGGTCGATTTCTCGCTTGTTGCAAATGACACAGATTATTCAACCTATGTCGTTGACCTTTCTGCTACAGCTGGTTGGACAGGAACCTTAAAAAATCTAAAAGTTGGTTTTGCAGGTGACGGTGATTCGGGTTCCATTCAAATCGAAGAAATTCGAATTGCGAATAGCAGCAACAATGAGGGGGCCGTCTATCAAGGTCAATTGAAAGTCCTTATTGCGAAGGCGGAAGCTACGTTAGCCGGGGTTGTTGAAGGGACAGAGCCAGGGCAATATCCCGTTGGTAGCATGACAACTTTGACCCAGGCGATTGAGGATGCAGCGTTGCTTGTGGCGGAAGGTACTGCAGTTGAACGTAAGCAAGGTCTTGCGGCTTTACGTCAAACCATTGTGGACTTTAGCAATGCACTGATTGTGGATCCAGAACTGCCTTACTGGACGGATGGAAGCGTGACTGCCACGAACGTCACATCATCAAATGTGACGTTGACATGGTCTGGTGCGAATGATTTAACAGGCGTAACGGGCTATAGGATTTATCAAAATGACCAACAGGTGGCGCAGGTTGCAGGCTCGGTGACACAATACACGGTAACGGACTTGACACCAGGCACAAGCTATACGTTCGGAGTTGAAGCAATCGATGCTGACGACCAATTGAGTATTGATGGTCCACGGTTAACTGTACGCACGTCGGTGGTATCGAGCGGCGGTGATGGCGGGGGCAGTATCGTACAGCCGCCAGTTGAACCGAAAACAGGTGTTGAAGCAGAATTAGTCTTGGAACCGGGGGCAACTGGTCGCGCTGGCATTGAAGGGGAAATTTCTGTGACGATCCCTTCAGGTGCGACGAATCAAGCGTTAAAGATGATGATTCATCGTGTATCAGATCATAGTGGTTTGGCGCAGGCTAATCAGCCTTTAGTCAGCCCGGTATTTGATATTGTTAAAAATTTCAGGGAGCCTTTTGATAAATCTGTTACGGTTACACTTACCTACGATGCGAGCAAGCTTCATGCATTTGAGAAGCCTGTTATTTTCACTTATGATGCTACCACAGGTCAGTGGGTTGAAGTGACAAGTGTTGTATTAGAGAACAAACAAGTCAGCGCGGTCGTAGACCAACTCGGAATATTTGCCGTATTCGCGGTGAATCCAAGCCTGGTGCTGACAGACATTACGAATCATTGGGCAGAGTCTTATGTTCGTGAGGCTGTGGCGCTTGATATTGTACGCGGTTATTTGGATTCGACGTTCAAACCGAATGCAGAAGTGACGAGAGCAGAGTTCGTCGTCATGTTAGCGAGAGCATTAGGACTACAAGGATCTGGCAATACGCTGAGCTTTAAGGATGATGCAAGTATTGGCTCATGGGCGCGGTCAGCGGTTGCGCAAGTACTAGAAGCGGGAATTGTGAATGGGTATGCTGATCAGACTTTCCGTCCGAATGCAGCGATTTCGCGTACAGAGATGGTAACAATGGTGATGAGAGCACTTCAGATAAATTTGCCAGAAGCATCTGTGACTTCGTTTAACGATGATCGCGCGATTCCAGCTTGGGCGAAAGCATATGTACAAGGGGCATTTAACGAAGGGTTGATTTCGGGAAGAAGTGGTAATCAGTTTGCACCGAATGAAACGGCCACTCGTGCAGAGGCGATAAAAGTACTGATGACTGCAAGGAACTAGAATATTAATTCAATTCTGTAGAACAGATTTTTATCGATGATGTAGGTTGGTATCGTTTAGATAATCAGTAAGTCAGAGGTGTTAGCATGGATGATAAAGTAAAGAACAAGCAATGGCATGCGAAATGGATATGGCTTAAGGACGAGGATGTTCCGGATTATAGAAAACCTTATAGGTTGGCTTACTTCCGACGGGTATTCGAAATCGGAGAACAGCCTGGACAACGCCTTGTTGTTAACGTGTCCGCGGATAGCAGGTACAGGTTGTATTTGAATGGTGAATCCGTCAGCGTTGGTCCTTGTAGAGGGGATCTGCAAACCTATTATTATGAAACGATAGACTTGACTCATTTATTGAGAACCGGGAGCAACATTCTTGCCGCGAAGGTGCTGCATTACGGGGCGGGCGCTCCCGCTCCGGCAGCAATTATCAGTTCCGGCGCTGGAGCGTTTATTCTGCAGGGGGATTTAACTGATGAAGACGGAACTAAGTTAGAACAATTGTCTACGGATCAATTCTGGCAAGGATTGCCGGATTATTCTTTAACGTTATTGCCGGAAGGGCCGGATACTCAGGTCGGTGGATTGGAAGTTGTTGAAGGTACTGCGGTGCCGGTCGGTTGGGAAACGCTGAGCGATGAAACTTGGCCTTGGTCGGAAGTCAATGTAATTGGAGATGCCGTGGAACCACGTTGTGGGGGGCATTTGAAAGAACGGCAATTATCGGAACGCCAAATTCCGTTGCCGTATGAGCGAGATGGCAGCTTTTTGAATGTTGTTCGTTATGAAGGTATACCGAACGAAGCGGATTTGCAGACCTTTGAGCGAGGAGAGTCACCTCTCCTCTTGCCTGCAGGTTCGACAGCTGTATTGGAGCTTGATGCCGGTGAAATGATGACTGCTTATCTAAGGTTTGTTATGGAGCAGGGAAGCGGAAGCGAAATCGTCTTCCTGTGCGCGGAGTCCTATGAAACACCGGATCGAAAAAAAGGAATTCGAGATGAACACGAGGGCAAAAGCCTATACGGAAATCGTGAAGTTTACCGCGTCGGGGGAAACAACAAGTACGGGCCAGAAACCTATGAAACGTTTCTCTTCCGCACGTTCCGATTTGTCCGTCTGGAAGTTAAGGTCGGCGACGAGCCGTTATTGTTACGTCGGATCTATTATCGTGAAACGGGGTATCCATTAGAACTAAAGGCATCGTTTGCTTGCTCCGATCCCTCCTATTCCTTGCTTTGGGATATTAGCGTTCGAACGCTGCAGCGTTGCATGTATGAGTCCTATGTGGATTGTCCGTATTATGAGCAGCTTCAATATGGTATGGATACGCGGCTTCAATGCCTGTTTACCTATGCAATAAGCGGAGATGATAGATTGGCGCGCAAAGCTATCTTTGATTTCCACAGTTCCTTACTCCCCAGTGGTATGATGCTTAGCCGTTATCCAGCCAGAGTCGGTCAAGTCATTCCCGGGTTCGCATTGCATTGGATTATGATGGTGAGCGATCACTACGAGCACTATTGCGATCTGGCGCTCGTTCGCCGATATCGCCCCAGTATCGATGCCGTTCTGGATTGGTTTGAACGTCAGACAGGGGAAGATGGTCTTGTTGGAGCTATGCCCGACAGCTACTGGTCGTTCGCCGATTGGGTGCCGGAGTGGAACGCGTCTTATGGCGTACCCGTCACGGGCAGAAGTGTTCCGTTAACTTTGTATAATCTAATGTATGCGGACGCACTGCATAAAGCAGCTTTATTAAATGATCGAACTGGGCGCGGAGATACGGCTTCAGAGTACCGTTTGCGAGCTCAAACAATTATTAAGGCGGTGAATAGCACCTGCTGGTCCTCCGATCGGCAATTCTATCAGGATTCTCCTGGAGTTGAAGAATACAGCCAACATGTGCAGATATGGGCTATTCTCTCCGGTGCGACGGAAGGGGATGCAGCGGAGCAGCTTGCTATCCAACTTATCGAAGACAATTCACTCATGCAAGTGTCAGATGCGATGGCTTTCTTCCTGTTTCGCGCTTTATCGGAGGCAGGCCAATATGAACGAACTTATCGTTTATGGGATCGGTGGCATGAACAGGTGAAGCTGCACCTTACCACATGGGTCGAAGATGCGATTTCGCAGCGAAGCGATTGCCATGCATGGGGGGCGGTGCCGCTGTATGAATTCACGCATGAGATAATTGGTGTTAAGCCGACCATGGCGGGTTATGCCGCCATTCGTATTGCTCCGCAGCCTGGCCCTCATACATGGGCGAAAGGAAGCATCGTGGCAAGTCATGGACTTATTCAGGTTTCCTGGGTGAACGATGTGGTTAACGGGCGTTTTACTCTTCAGGCATCTGGATTGGGTGGTAAGAAAACGGAAGTTTGTATGCCAGACGGCTCTGTATCTGTGTTCGAGAATAGAGACGAAGTGGAGGTTGTATGCGGTGCTCGTCAAGTTGAAAAAATGAAGGGGGTGGGGCCGGAGCGGAGGCTTTATAAGCAGAAAGTATGCTTGGAATTAAGTGAGCACTAGGTTAACTTACACTTTAGAAGAAGGGGCAGTGAAAAAAATGATTCAAAAGAGAACAAGGCTTGCAGTATTGATGGTACTTACATTATCGGTAATTCTTGCAGCATGTGGAGGCGGGACGAACAACAAAGTTTCAGATCCTATTGTTACGAATAACAACAGCAATAGTGAGAGTACTAACACACCCTCCAACGAAACGGAGGGACTCTCCGGTGACTTTGAAATTCAATATTTCGTAGGCGGCTATGGAGATAGTTGGTGGAAATCCATGTTGGGTAAGTTCAAGGAGAAACACCCCAATCTCAATATTATTGAGCAGGCAGGGCCTCTCATTAATGAGCAGATGATGCCGCGATGGATCCAAGGAAACCCGCCCGATCTGGTGTATCTTGATGGCTCAGGTTTTCTTGATGTAGGCACGGCAGCTAAAGATGGTCAATTGATGGATCTTACGGAATGGTTTGCAACGGCGGTGAACGATGATGGCGTTCCATTATCCGAGGCTGTGATTACCCAGCCGCAGCTGTTTGGAAATAAAGTATATTCCATTCCGCTTGTCTTCGGTTCTTGGGGAACATTCTACAATAAGTCGCTATTCAAGCAAAACAATTGGGAAGTCCCGACTGATTTTGAAAGCTTCCTGAAAGTTGGAGAACAAATCAAAGCTGCTGGTATCGCACCATACACACACGCAGGTATTTATACAGCATATTTCAACAATGGCTTCCTGTACCCGACTATTGTGTCGGCTAACGGCGATGATCCTTCTATTCTGCAAGATATGGCAGCCAACGTAGTAGATGCTTATCGCAGTGATGCAGTTATGACGGCATTGCAGAAGGTTGTAGCTATGAGAGAGAAAGGTCTCCTTGATTCTTCGGCAGTCGCGCTCAATCATACTGATTCGCAGATTCTGTTTCTCCAGGACAAAGCTGCTTTCCTTCCTAATGGATTGTGGTTAGAGAACGAAATGGCGAACGATACGCCAGATGATTTTGAATTCGGTTACATTCCTTCAATTGGACAAGCGCCGGGAGGCAAGTATATTTCCAATCCATATACAAGTCCTGTGGCAATTGCTCAAGAGGCCAAAAACCCGGATGCTGCCAAAGCATTCATTCAATTTATTTATACGGAACGTAATGCAATCGAATGGGCAGAGTCCACAGGAGCGCTGATGAATCTGAAGGTTGATCTGGAACAGTCTGAAGCAAGTCAAGTATCAAAAGGGGCAATCAATTTCTATAACAGTCCGAATTTGGTCTTGTTGCCCGCTGTTTCCTTTCATCCAGATGTGGACAAGGAATTGCAAAACGCGACGTTGTCTTTGATTGATGGAAAAATTACACCTGAGGAATGGGTGAAACGTTTAATTTCTGTTGTAGAAAAAGTTAGCTAGTCACTAGAGAGCTAAGATGCGGATAAGAATGGAAAGATCTTATCCGCATCTTAAATTTAATTAGGAAGGTTTTCAATATGACTAACAAATTGAAACGCGGATTATTCATTATCTCATTTATTGTCCCCACCTTTATTATATTTTGTGTGCTAACCGTGTATCCAATTTTTAAAGCGCTTTACATCAGTTTTTTTAATTGGTCTGGCACTTCATCGACGATGACTTATGCCGGAATTGATAATTTTGCTAGGATGCTCAAAGATCCTATTATCTATCGGGCCATGCTGAATGATTACTTTCTTGTCTTCTGGAAGGTTATCTGGATCATGCTGCTCGCTACTTTTTTTGCGGTTGCAATAGCACGATTCAACATGCGGGGTGCAAAGTTTTACCGAGCGGTATTTTTTATTCCTAACGTGCTATCCATTGTTGTTATTGCAGTACTCTGGCGGTTTATTTATAACCCGTCATTCGGGTTGCTCAACAGTCTACTTTCTTTTATATCAAATAGAGAAGTAAAGATCCCTTGGCTCGGAAATGCTGATTATGCCTTATGGGCACTCTTGCCTCCTGCGATTTGGGCTGGAATTGGTTTCTTCATGATCCTATTAATTGCTGCAATTAAAAGCATTCCAGAATCTTTGTATGAAGCGGCCAAAATTGATGGCGCCCGGCAATGGAATCAACTTATACACATTACATTGCCGCTCATTTGGGAACAGATCAAAGTCTCGATTGTTCTCATTACGATAACCTCGCTTAATGGATCTTTTGCTATTGTAAATGTCATGACCGGGGGAGGACCGGACAATGCTACACAAGTGCTCGGGCATTATCTATATCAAATGGGCTTTAAACAATTTTATATGGGCTATGCTTCGGCGATAGGTGTACTAATACTGGTTCTTTCTTTGCTGACGACCATTATTCTGCAACGATTGATGAGAAAAGAAACCATCGAACTATCGTAAAGGGGGATCATCGACTTGAGGAAGAATCAAATAACCCCGATTTCTCGGTGGTTTACCAGTATCGGCTTATATATCTGGACCATTTTATGTATCTATCCGCTCGTATTCGCATTTTTTCAATCCCTAAAAAATAATAAGCAAGTATATTCCGGAAGTGCCTGGGACCTTCCTGACTTTCCATTATTATGGTCAAATTATGTGTATACGTGGGAAAATTACAATTTTAGCAGTTATTTTGTTAACTCGATCCTAGTTACAATTGGAAGCATTTTTGTTTCACTTCTAATGGCTTCGACAACTGCATATGTGCTGGCACGGTATAGATTCAGAGGGAGCGGCTTGATCTTCTACATGTATCTTGCATCGATGAGCATACCTACAATGATGATAATTGTGCCGATTTTCTTCTTGTACGGCGATCTTCACCTTGCTAATACGCATAGCGGGCTTATTCTCTTATATGCAATTTCATCCCTGCCACTTAGTCTGTTATTGCTGATCGGTTTTTTTAAATCCTTGCCGCATGAGTTGGAGGAATCGGCAGTTATTGATGGGGCATCCCACTATGGGGTCTTCTTTCGAATTATGCTCCCTCTTGCAATGCCAGGATTGATTACGATAAGTATTATCAATATTCTTAACTACTGGAACGAGTTCTCATACGCCCTGATTTTAATGAATGATACCCGAAAGTATACCTTGCCGATAGGTCTTGCTTACATGCAGGGGGAAATGCAATACCGAATTGAATTTGGACCTTTGTTCGCGGGATTAATGATATCGTTAGTCCCCATGCTGGTTATGTATATTCTGTTCCAAAACAGGATCAACGAAGGTATTGTTGCTGGAGCTGTTAAATAAGGATGAAGCATAGCCTTGATAGAGGTTTTCTCATTAGTTTATGGAAAAGGAATAAGAAAGTTCGGACAAAACAACTAGATTCATATAAAGGGCGACCCGTTGCAGGCTGAAGCAAACAAATGTGTAATTACATATTGTCAAGTTAGACGACTCATGTTATAGTAATAAAAAGTTTACAAAGTCACTTGGAATAGTGGGTATTAAGCAGTCAACCGTTCAAACGGAGATGCGCTTCCTTTTATTAAGGAGGCGCATTTTTATTTTCGAAACCATGAAGGGGGAAGCTCTAATGGCACGCATCGTCAATCATATCACCGATCTGATCGGAGATACGCCGCTCGTTCGTTTGAACAAAATCGTTCCCGAGGGCAGCGCGGAAATTTATTTGAAGCTCGAATTTTTTAACCCCGGCAGCAGCGTGAAGGACCGGATCGCCATCAGCATCATCGAGGAAGCGGAGCGCGAAGGGAAACTGAAGCCCGGCGCTACGATTATCGAGGCGACGAGCGGCAACACGGGGATCGGCATCGCACTTGTGGCGGCGTCGAGAGGCTACCGCGCCATACTCGTTATGCCGGAGACGATGAGCCTGGAGCGGCGCAATCTACTTAGAGCCTACGGAGCGGAGCTGGTGCTTACGCCGGGTACCGAGGGGATGAAGGGCGCCATCCGGACCGCCAAAGAAATTTTGGACCGGAATCCCGACTACTTCCCGGCTCAGCAATTCGACAATCTCGCCAATGTGAAGATTCACCGGGAGACGACGGGGCCGGAGATCGTGGAGGCGATCAACTCCTTGGATGGCAAACTTGACGGATTCATCGCCGGCATCGGTACCGGGGGCACGATCACGGGAGCCGGAGAAGTGCTTCGCACGGCGTTCCCGGATATTGTTATCGCCGCGGTGGAGCCGGCCGCATCGCCGGTGTTGTCGGGCGGAAGCCCGAGCCCGCACAAAATTCAGGGCATCGGAGCGGGTTTTGTTCCTTCTATCCTGGATACCGAGATCTACAACGAAGTGATCCAGGTGACGAACGAGCAAGCCTTCGAGACGGCACGGCTGGCAGCGAAGAAGGAAGGGATTCTGGGCGGCATCTCGTCGGGAGCCGCGATCTATGCAGCGCTGCGGTTGGCCGAGAGACTGGGAGAAGGCAAACGTATCATCGCCGTCGTGCCGAGCAACGGAGAGCGTTATTTGTCGACGGTCCTATATGCGGAGGAACAACAAGCTTAATGGAGGTAGTTCAAAAAGTCCGCTTCCCATCACGGAGTAATTCAAGTAGCGTATTCGACATCGAATATTGAATTGAACTTTCATTAATATAAACGAACGAAGCGTTCGACTGGTCAACCAGAGACACGGCTTCCCGAATCGGGCAGTCATGTCTCTTTTTTGTTTCCCCTATGGGCGGAAGCGGCTATACAACATTGAAATGGAGAAGGGATGATTTTAATGGCATACACACTACAAATAGGTGAGAACGCACCGGAGTTTAAATTGCTTGCGACCGATGGGAACCATTATACCTTAAACGATTTCGCGGATGCGAAGGCGCTTGTCGTATGGTTCACGTGCAATCATTGCCCCTTCGTCAAGGGTTCGGACGAGGTGACTCGGACGACGGCATTAAAGTACGGACCGCAGGGAGTCGCCTTCGTCGCGATTAATGCGAACAGCGCAACAACGAACCCGGATGATTCCTACGAGAAGATGATTGAGCGCATCGATGAGCATAAGTTCCCGTGGACTTATCTTCACGACGCGCAGCAGGAAGCGGCGCTGGCCTACGGCGCGCTTCGCACGCCGCATTTCTATGTGTTCGATGCCGAGCGCAAGCTGATCTATACGGGCCGTGCGGTCGACTCTCCTAAGGATGCGGAGAAAATTACATCACACGATCTGGAGAACGCGCTTGACGACTATCTGGCAGGGCGGGAAGTTGCCGTACCGCTGACCAACCCGGTCGGCTGCAATGTGAAATGGGAGGGCAAGGATAAACGGTGGATGCCGGAAGTAGCTTGCGATTTGGTGCTTAATTAAATAACCGATCAGTACGAGACATAAGGACATTCGCGAGCGGAGCGAAGAAGGCCTCGCTCGCGTGTCTTTTTTTTATGCAACTAATCCCAACTATTTCAATGCGAATTATTAATATATAAACTCGACCCACAAGAGGAGAATGAAAGATGAAAAGGGCTGGACTTATTCTATTGTCGTTAATGATGATGATCACGATGCTTGCGGCATGCAGCGGCGGAACCAAAAACGGTTCGGGAGCCGATACAAGCGGCGGCACGACGCCGACGGCCACAGAGAAGGGGAAAGACAATCAGGAGCCTGTCACGCTGAAGGTGCTTCGGGCGGGCATTACCGTCACGCAAGCGGAATTCGAGAAGACGCTGCTGCAGCAGACGAAGGAGAAATTCCCGCATGTCACGTTGGAGTGGGTGGACGCGCCTGAGGATGTTGAGCTTGAACCGCTCATTACGTCTGGCGAGGTTCCCGACATTATGTTCGTGTCGACGACTTCCATTGCCACGACGCTTAAAGACCTGGATCTAGTGGAGAATCTGGCGCCTTATATCGAGAAACATAACGTTGATCTAAGCCGTCTCAAGCCGGTCGTGCTGGACGTCGTTCAGAAGTATTCGCCGGAAGAGGGGGTGGCGGCTATCCCGTTCTCCGTGAACCTGCCCGTTATTTTCTATAACAAGGACATCTTCGACAAGTTCGGGGCTTCGTATCCGCCGAATGAGCAAATGAGCTGGAATCAAGCCATCGAGGTCGGCAAATCGGTAACGCGCAGCGACAATGGCGTGGACTATGTCGGCATCGATCTATTCGGCTCCAGCAACATCGCGACCGGACTTGATCTGTTCATTATCGACCCGGAGACGGGCAAAGCCGACGTGACGACGCCGCAATGGCGCAAAGTGTTCGAGCAGCTGCAGAAGAGCTATGAAGTGCCGGGATATATCGGTGCCGATGGTCGATACCAATATGCGAACGACGACGATATTTTCTTTAATGAACAGAATCTGGCCATCGTCGCTTACAATATCGCCCACTTGCTGGGACCTCTCGAGGAGCTGCGCCAGCAAGGAATCGAGCTGAACTGGGATTTCGCGCCGTTCCCGAATTTCGAGGAGAACCTCGGCACGGGCAAAGCGGTCAACGTGCATTCCCTGGTCGTGACGAAGGCGAGCAAACATAAGGATTTGGCTTTCCAAGTCATCGCGAATCTGCTGACGGACGAGTCGCAGCTTGCGCTTGCCAAGGCGGGACGCGTGCCAACGGTGGAAGGCAAGCAGTTCGAGGAAGTGTACGGACAGGATATTCCGGTGCTGGAGGGCAAGACGGTCGAAAATATTTTCAAAGCGCCGCCGCGCAACGCGATCAAGCCTCACAAATTCGAAAGCAAAGTGCGCAAATTCCTGACGGAGGCGGAGCGCAGCATCGCCGTCGACGGCGTGGACGTCAATACGGCGCTGCGCGTAGCCCAGGAAGGAATCGAAAAGGAACTGGAGACGCTGAACAATACGAGCAAGTAAGCAAGCGAAGCGGGATCGTCGCCAAGCAAGCGGCGGTCCCTTTGCATCTCATAGGAGGCGGGCGGGATGGCAAGCATATCGATTCAGCACTTGTATAAGCGATACGGCAAGGATAAGCAGAACGTCGTGGACGACTTCCATCTCGACATCAGGGATAAGGAATTTCTTGTCTTCGTCGGCCCCTCCGGCTGCGGCAAATCGACGACGCTGCGGATGATAGCGGGACTGGAGGACATTACGGAGGGCGAGGTCTACATCGGCGAGCAGCTCGTCAACGATCTGCCGCCAAAGGACCGCGACATCGCCATGGTATTCCAGAATTACGCTTTATACCCCAACATGAGCGTCTACGAAAACATCGCATTCGGCCTGCGCCTGCGCAAGCAGCCGCGCCACGAAATCGATCTCGCGGTGCGCCGCGCGGCCCGGGTGCTGGAGATAGAGCCTTACTTGAATCGCAAACCGAAGGAACTATCTGGAGGGCAGCGCCAGCGCGTCGCGCTGGGCAGGGCGATCGTGCGCGATCCCAAGGTGTTTCTGATGGATGAGCCGTTATCCAATCTGGACGCGAAGCTGCGCGTTCAGATGCGGATGGAACTGATCAAGCTGCACAAGTCGCTGGGCGCGACCTTCATCTACGTGACGCATGACCAGATCGAAGCGATGACGATGGCGGACAGGATCGTCGTCATGAAGGACGGCATCATTCAGCAGATCGATACGCCCGAGGCCGTCTATCAGACGCCGAGCAATACGTTCGTCGCAAGCTTTATCGGTTCTCCCCAGATCAACTTCGTGGAAGGAAAGGTCGTCGAGGAGCCCGGCGGCAGCCTGCTCTTTAACACCTCGCGGTTCGGACTTCGGATTCCGAAGGATTCCGCCGATCTGCTGCGCAAGCATAACAAGATCGGCCGCCGGATTACGCTTGGCATACGTCCGGAGCATATCGGCCCCGAGGGGCTGTATTCGGACTCCGTCTTGACGGGCATCTACAAGGTCAGCGAGCTGATGGGAGCCGACCGGTTCCTGCATCTGGATATCGGTCAAGATAAGCCGCTGGTGGTCCGGGTCGAGGCTTACTATCGCTGCGAAGAGAACGAGAAGCTGAGAATCGTCATGGACATGTCGAAGGCGTTGTTCTTCGATGCGGACAGCGGACAAAGGTTGACGCACTAAATGAGGGTGTTCAAAGAGTTCAATTGAAGACGGCGAAGTCATGGCGGAAAGGAGAGATAACGAATGACGAGAAAATACGGCGGCAAAAGGGTATTGTTCGGAATTCTGATCGCGCTGGTCGTCGCCGTGCTGCTGCTGGCCGCTTTTATGGCGCCGGCGAATGGAGCAAAGGGATTGTCGGGGACCTACGAGCCGAGCGGAGAGCTGGCGGGCTTCCGGGAATGGGACGACCGCTCCATCGCGGAAGCGGAGCTGGAGCCCTACTATGCCAAGGTGCTGGCGGGGCTGGGGTCGGAGGGCATACAGAACGCCGAGTCTCGCATAACGATCCCTGCCGGTACGCCATCCGCCAGATCAAGCGACAGCGCGCTGACCGTAGGCGAATACGAGGGGAAGAGCGGCGTCCTGATATGGGAATCCAAGGATACGAACTGGGTGGAGTACGAGGTAACCGTGGCGGAAGAGGGCTTGTACGAAATTTACGCGTCCTACCATCCGCTTATGGGAGATGGCTACACCCGTCCGATCGTATGGGATGTCACGATAGACGGCTCCCGCCCGTTCCGGGAGGCTTCTTCCATTACGTTATACAGATTGTGGAGGGACAAGGACGAGCTGAAAAAAAACGACGACGGGGATGAAATCCGCCCCGTAGCCGAGGACATATCGGGATGGTCGACCCATCCGTTTGCCGATTCGGGAGCGAATTACGCCGAACCGTTTCGATGGCACTTCACACCGGGCAAACATACGATCCGGCTGGAGGGCTACGAGCCCATCGCGATCTCCGAGCTGACGCTTGAGCCGCCGCGGACTCCGCTACCGTACGGGGAGGTTGCCGCGACGTATGGCGAAGCCGCATCGGGGGACGCCGAGGTGCTGACGATTCAAGCCGAGCGAATGACATGGAAAAACGATCCGTCCGTCGTTATGATGTGGGACCGCGACTGGCGCACCGTTCCCAGAGCCGAGGGACGCATCACTTATAACACGATGGGCGGCGTGCGCTGGGACTGGCCGAACCAGGAGGTAGGCTGGGAGTTCGACGTCGCGGAGAGCGGCTATTACAAGATCGGGCTGAGGGCGTTGCAGAACCGCTTCTCCCAGAAGGCTTCGTTCCGCACGATCCGGATCGACGGCGAAGTGCCGTTTCGGGAATGGCTGACGTATCGTTTCCCGTATCACTCCGATTGGCAGAAAGTCGTCTTGTCCGACGATACGGGGGAACCCTTCCTCGTATATTTGGAGCAGGGCAAACACACGCTGTCGATCGCGCTGACGCATGCAGCGGTAAGCCCCATCGTGCGGGGCATCGAAAATTTGAGCGCCCTGCTGCGGGACATCGAGCAGGATCTCAGCTCCATGACCAGCGGTCAAACCGACCGCAACCGGACATGGAAGATCGATCGCGATCTGCCGGGGCTGCGGGAGCAGCTGGAGCAGGCGGCTTCCAATCTGGATGCGCTGGCGGCGGGCATGGAAGAAGTGAACGGGCGCAAGGACAGCGCAAGCGAAGGCTTCCGCTCTTCGGCCGGCGATATCCGCAGCCTGCTGCGTGTTCCGGACGAAATTCCGTACCATATCGACGAAATATCCTCCATTACGGAGAAGATCAACAATTTCGTGGTCAATATGCACAAGCAGCCTTTGCAGCTTGACGAGATCTTCATCGCTCCGAGCGACAAGAGCTTTCCGAATATGACCGCATCGTGGGTGGATAAAGCGGCTGGAGTTGCTGCGAACTTCTTCTATTCCTTTAACACGCGTCAAAGTCTGGGCGAGATGGACGACAGGGAGCTTAACGTCTGGGTGCTGCGCGGCCGCGATTACGTGACTCAGCTGCAGGATCTTGCGGATGAGACGTTTACGCCGCTCACCGGCATCAAAGTAAAGGTGAATCTGCTGCCGAACCCGCAGCTCCTCGTCATGTCGAACGCGGCTGGCTTACAGCCGGATGTGGCGTTGGGCCTTAACCAGGATTTGCCCGTCGACTATGCGATTCGGGGGAGCGTGTACGATTTGTCCCAGTTCGATGACTTCGGGGACATCTACGAGCGGTACAGCCCGGGCTCCTGGCAGGCGCTCTACTACGATAAGGGGTACTACGCGGTGCCCGAGACGCAATCCTTCCAGGTGCTTTATTATCGAAAGGACATTATGAGGGAGCTTGGGCTGGACATACCGGAGACGTGGCAGGATGTATACGATCTGCTGCCGACGCTGCAACAGCACTTCATGAATTTCTATATTGATCCAGGAGAATTTCTCCCGTTCATCTCGCAGAATGACGTGGAATTTTATACGCCGGACGGCTTCGCGACGGGACTGGATACGCCGGAGGGCTTCGCCGCCTTCAAGCAGTGGACCGACTTGTTTAATATGTATGCCTTGGAGAAGCAAGTGCCGAGCTTCTATCAGCACTTCCGGAGCGGCAAGATGCCCATCGGCATCTCTGATTATAACATGTACGTGCAGCTCTCCGCGGCGGCGCCGGAGCTGAACGGTCGATGGGGCATCGCGCTCATTCCCGGCGTCGAACAGGGGGACGGCTCCATAAAGCGTTGGGCGGGCGGCCAGCAGACGACCGGCGTCGTATTCCAGGAATCGCAGAAGAAGGACGAAGCATGGGAGTTTCTGAAATGGTGGGTGTCCACGGAGACGCAAGTGCGTTACGGCTCCGACCTGGAGGCGATCAACGGCGTGTCGTTCCGCTGGAACACCGCCAATATCGAAGCGTTCGTCCAACTGCCCTGGAAGCGGGAGGACGCCAACGTTATTCTGCGGCAGTGGGCCTGGTATAAAGAGAAGGAGAATCCGCCCGGCGGATACTTCATGGGGCGCGAGCTTAATAACGCGTGGGTACGCTCCGTCATAGACGGCATGAACTACAGGGCGTCGCTGGAGGCGTCCATTCTGGACATCAACCGGGAGCTGCTGCGGAAGCAGCAAGAGTTCGGCTTCGTAGACGCGGAGGGCAACCCGCTGAGGACATTGGACTTCCCGATCGTGAAGGAGCCATGGGACGAGGTGAATCGTTATGTCAAGTAAGACCGGAGCAGGAGGAACCGCGGCATTGAGGGAATCGAGGTCCGAGCTGGGAAGACCGGTCTCTCCATCCGAAGCGGTATCGGTTTCTGTTCGATCGCCGGGCCGCTTCAGAACGCTGCTGAACGAAGTGTGGAGTTATCGCCTGAGCTATCTGTTTATCGCGCCGTTCATGCTTTGTTTCGTCGCCTTCATCGTCGTTCCCGTCTTGGCCGCGGTCGCTTTAAGCTTCACGTACTTCAACGCAATCGAGTCGCCGCGTTTCATTGGCTGGCAGAACTTTCAATATCTCATCTCGCAGGATTTGCTGTTCCTGAAGCACGCGCTGCCGAATACGTTCAAGTTCGCCATTATCGTAGGTCCGGGCGGCTATATCGCGGCTTTCCTGCTCGCTTGGCTCATCTCGCAGCTTCCTGCGGTCACACGCAAGTGGTTCGCGCTGGCGATGTATACGCCGTCGCTTACGATCGGCATCGCGATGTCCATCGTCTGGCTGCCTTTGCTGACGGGGGATAGGATCGGCTATCTCAACAGCGTGCTGCTCAGGCTCGGCTGGATCGACACGCCGCAGCTGTGGGTCACCGATCCCGGCTATCTGATGAATGCCATGATCGGCGTGACGTTATGGTCCAGCATGGGAGTTGGTTTCCTCGCGATGCTGGCCGGCATTCTGAACGTGAACAAGGATTATTACGAGGCCGCCCGCATCGACGGCATGAAGAGCCGTCTTCAGGAAATTTGGTATATCACGATTCCGTCCATGAAGCCGCAGATGCTGTTCGGCGCCGTCATGGCGATCGTTACGACCTTTAAGACCGGCGCAATTGGTGTGGAGCTGTCCGGCGTCAACCCGACGCCCGCCTATTCCGGCCATCTCATCATTAACCATATCGACGACTTTGGTTTCATCCGGTTCGAGATGGGATATGCGGCGGCTATCTCGGTTTTCCTGCTTCTATTAATGTACGCGTCCAACAAATTAAGCTGGGGCTTGTTCGGCTCGAAGGGAGATGAATAGATGAACGCGCTGCGCTCGCTGCTGAAGCTTCGGAGACGCCCCCGCCTGTCGGCGATGGACGGCTTTCAGAAGCTGCTCACATTATTGCTTATCGTGTTGTCGGTATTCATGCTGCTGCCGATCGTCTATATTGTAGGCCATGCCTTCAAGCCCTACCACGAGCTGTTCCTGTATCCGCCGACATTCTTCGTTCAGGAGCCTTCGCTGCAGAATGTAAACGAGCTGCTCGCCGTGACGGCGCGCTCCACCGTCCCCATGATCCGGTACCTGTTCAACAGCGTGTTCGTATCGGCGCTCGCGGTGCTGCTCGTGACGGGCGTCAGCGCGCTGTGCGCCTTCCCGCTCTCCAAGCACCGCTTCCCGGGAGCGGGCTTCGTGTTCGCCGCCATTCTTCTGACGCTGATGTTCGCGCCGGAGGTCGTGCAGATTCCGCGTTATCTGGTCGTCAGCGAGATCGGCATCATGAACACGTACTTTGCCCACTTGCTGCCGCTCATGGCGATGCCCATCGGGGTATTCCTGCTGAAGCAGTTCGTGGACCAAATCCCGGATTCGCTTCTGGAGGCGGCCAGGATCGACGGGGCTAGCGAATTCGTCGTTTTCCTTCGCATCGTAGTGCCGGTTTGCATGCCCGCCATCGCGACGGTCGCGATTCTGGCTTTCCAGAACTCGTGGGGGAATATCGAAACCTCGGCGCTGTTCATGCTGGACGACGAGATGAAGAGCTTCGCCTTCTTCCTGTCGACCCTGACGAACAACCTGGCCAACAACGTGGCAATGCAAGGCGCGGCAGCCGTGGCTTCCCTTATCATGTTCGTGCCGAACCTCATCGTGTTCGTCATCCTTCAGAGCAAGGTGATCGCCACGATGGCGCATTCCGGAATCAAATAAGAGCGGAGGGAGAAGAGATGAAGAGACGGCTAGCGCTGCGCGCGTTGCAGCTGACCGCCGCGGCGACGATCGCGTTTCTTGCGGTCTATCCGGGCAAGGCGCATGCGGATGTGCCATACCAGACGTACTACAAAGACCAATATCATCAGCAATATCGCATTCAGACGGCATATCGCCCCGAAGGCGCGCTTGGCCGGGAGCTGTTCATCCCCGACCCCGAAAGCGAGGGGGGGCTGAAGCATTCTCCGCTTAATCAGCCGCAGGATTTGTTTATCGATGCTCAGGATGAGCTCTATATCGCGGATACGAA
The DNA here is from genome assembly GCF_002165585.1 of Paenibacillus sp. MY03. NCBI lineage: Bacteria > Bacillati > Bacillota > Bacilli > Caryophanales > Paenibacillaceae > Paenibacillus > Paenibacillus sp. MY03. The sequence continues at coordinate 454,550 of NZ_MXQD01000001.1, forward strand.
CAACAATCGGATCGTACATCTGGACAGCGGCGGAGAACTCGTGCGCATTCTGTCCTTTCCCGATAATCCGCTCAATCGTCCGCAAGGGCTGTTCGTGCATGACAACGGCGATATCTACATTGCCGATACGGGCAATAATCGCGTGCTCCGCGTCAGCGCGGAAGGAGAAGTGCTCTCGGAATACGGCCGGCCGGACTCCAAGCTGATCCCGGATTCGTTTAAGTTCGACCCCGTCAAGCTCGTCGTCGACAAACGCGGATTTCTGTACATCGCCACGCTTGGCGGTTATCAAGGATTGCTGCAACTGGATCCCAAGGGCGAATTTCAAGGTTTCTTCGGCGCCAACCGCACAAGCTTTTCCTTCGTCGACAGCGTGAAGCGTCTTCTGTATACGCGGGAGATGTACGAGCGCGAGATCAGCAAGCTGCCGGGATCCATTACGAGCGTCGATCAGAACGGAGAAGGTTTCATCTATACGGTCACCAAGGAGGTCGGGCAGGGTCAGCTCAAAAAGCTGAACATCGCCGGTCTCGATCAGCTGTCCGGCAAGGGGGAATTCGCCGATTCTTTGTCGGATGGCCGCTTTGGAGAAACGATACGGGACCCGAACGCCGTACGGCAGACGGCTCCGCAATTAAACGATCTGACCGTGGACGCCGACGGCAACATGACGGTGGTCGATTCCCGGCTGAACGTCGTCAGCCAATACGACGGCAATGGCAATCTGCTGTTCTTCTGGGGCGGCGCCGCGGGAGACACGACGACGAAGCTCGGTCTCGTAAAGACTCCGGCGGCCGTCGCGAACGATTCTTCCAACAATCTGTACATTCTTGACAGCGAGAACAACGTCATTCAGAAGTACGAATTGACGGAATTCGGAGCACTGGTGCACCAGGCCAACAGCTTGACGCAGGACGGACGTTATGAAGACAGCGAGCCGTTATGGCGGGAAGTCTATCGCCAGAATGCCTATTACGCCCCGGCCGTGCTGGGATTGGCAAAAGCGGCTTACAAGCGCGGAGATTACGCCGAGGCGCAAAGGCTGTTCAAGGATATCGGCCTCGCGCAGGGCTACTCCGATTCCTTCTGGCAGAACAGACTGCTGTGGTTCCAAAGCCAATTCGGGCTGTTCATGAACGCCGCCATCGTCTTCTTCCTGATCTTTCTGCTGGCCAAGAAGCTGGGACGGCGGTACGGGAAGGAGCGTGCCCGGAAGCGGAGAGAATTCTGGCGAGGATGGAAGGCGGTGTCGACCCAGCTAGGCATCGTATCGTACCTGATTCGCCACCCGCTTGACGGCTTCTACGGCATCAGACACGAGGGCAAGGGGAGCGTGGCCGGCGGGAGCGCGGTGCTGCTGATCGCGCTTGCCTCGTACGGTTTCATTCGCTCCGGCACGAACTTCATCTATAATCCTTCTATTATAGTGGATGCCAGCGTCTTGACCCCACTGCTGCAATTCGCGGTCGTCTGGCTGGGCTTCGTCGTCGCCAGCTACCTGGTCAGCTCCCTTAATCAAGGGGAAGGACGATTCCGGGATGTCTACACGGCGAGCGCGTATGCGATGTTTCCCTTCGCGATCGTCGGCGTGCCGCTCACCGTTTTGTCCGGAGTCATGACGCTTAACGAAGCGTCTATTTACGGATTTCTGGAATACGGCTTGTACGGTTGGGCGGGACTGCTGCTGTTTTGGCAAGTGCAGGGCATTCAGAATTACAGCGTCGGGGAGACCGTCAAAAATTTGTTCCTGACCGTGCTCACCATGTTCATTATGGCTATTCTCATCTTCATCACGTTCAGCCTGACCAGCGAATTGGTCGGCTTTATCTATTCCATCTATCAGGAGGTGGCCATTCGATGAAACGGAGGGTTCTGGCATTGGTTTCGGTTGGCGTCGCTATAATCCTCCTTCTCGGTGCCATGTTCTGGCTGATTCAGCGCGATGGAACAGCGGTCGGGCAGGTCGACGCGACAACGGCCGCCGGGGAGGCTGTTCAAGACGAGGCTTCCGCTTCGAGGAATCAGTCCTCTCCCATTGAACCCAGACTGCCGAACGAGGAAAGCTTCGCGAGGGTAGCCGAGTCGGCTTCCCTTATTCTATGGGCCGACGCGGAGACGGGACACTTTAAGGCGGAGAGCAAGAACAGCGGCAACGTCTGGCGATCCTACCCGGAGCCGGCTTACTGGGAGGATGAAACGACAAGCGGCGTCTGGCGCAGCAATCTGCTGTCGCCGGTCATGCTGGAATACATCGACGCTTCGAGCTCCAAGTCGCAGACGAAGCTGACGAACTGGATGGAAGAGCGCGGCGTCCTGGAGTTCGAGGAGCTGGACGACGGTTTCCGCGCGACCTACCATTTTAACTCTACGGGCTTCAAGATTCCCATTGAGGTCGCGCTTCGGGGGGATTACGTCGAGGTGAAGATCATAGACGGCGGAATTACGGAAGAAGCGTTAAGTCTTCTTAACCTGAAGGCGTACCCGATGTTCGGCTCGCAGCCGTCGATCGACAAGAAAGGTTACTTGCTGCTGCCGGACGGATCCGGCGCGCTTGCCCGCTTCGACGAGAACCGGAGCAACGACAAGTCCGTCTATCGGGAGCCGGTATACGGCTCCGATCTGGCCTTCTACAACGAGGTGACGAACAGAAGCGAGGTTAAGATGCCCGTCTTCGGCCTCAAGTCGGGGGAGCAGTCGTTCCTCGGCGTGCTGACGGAAGGCGAGGAATACGCCAAGCTGTTCGCGGCGCCGGCGGGTTCTCTTGGCAACGGCAACTGGATCACGGCGGAGTGGCAGTACCGTATCAAATTTTTCCAAAGCACCGACCGCCGCGGCGTCGAGGGTTTCTACACGTTCAGCAAGGAGCGGTTCGAAGCCGCGGAGCGGAGCGTCCGTTATTACTTGCTGGAGGGAGAGGATGTCGGCTATCCCGCCATGGCCGCGAAATTCCGCGATTATTTGATTCAGGAGCGCGGCTTGCAGCGCCTGCCGTCCGGGGACGGCGACATTCCGTTCTTCGCCGACATCGTGGCGGCGGATCTGAAGCAAGGTCCGCTGTGGGACGATTACATCGTGGGCACGACGACGGGAGAAGCGGAGAGGATGCTGCGCGAGCTGACGGATGCGGGCATAGGCAGCATTACGGCCATCTATCACGGCTGGCAACGCTACGGCTACAGTTCGCACGGCGGATTGCTCCCGGCCGATCGGAGAATCGGCGGCGACAAGGGGCTGGAGTCGCTGGCGAATACGGCAGGCGAGCTCGGCGGCAAGCTGCTCCTGGCCGCCAACTACTCGCTCAACAACAGCGGCCGGGGCGGCTTCTGGAGTTTGAACGACGGCCTTCGGAATTTGGCGGGCACGCTGCTCTATCAGCCGCTGCCGGCCAAGGAAGAAGATGTGCCGATCGTCAGTCCGCTCTATTCATTCCGTGAAGCGCTGGACGATCTGCCGGAGTACGGGAAGCTGGGCGTGGACGGAATTTTGTTCACTGGCGGCATAGGAAGCTCGCTGAATACCGACTTCAACAGCCGCAACCGGGCGACGAGGTCGGAGGTGCTGGACGGCCAGCAAGCCGTGCTCGCCGCAACGGCGGATGGGATCGGATATGCAGCTGCGGAGAACGCTTCGTTTTATTCGCTGCCCGGCATTTCCCATATTCACCGTATGGCCGACGACTACTCCTACGATATTTTCGTGGACGAAGCCGTTCCTTTCGCCCAGATCGCCCTGCATGGACTTGTGACGTATACATCGGAGTGGGGGAACCTGCGCGACGAATACAGGAGCGATTACTTAAAGAGCGTGGAGTACGGAGCGTACCCGGCTTACGTATTCACGGCGGCAGCGTCCGGAGCGTTTAAAAAGGCTTATTCCGTCTGGTATTACAGCATGAACTACAAGGACTGGATCGACGTGGCGGCCGAACAGTACGAGAGGTTGAACGAGGCGCTGCGCGATGTCCAGGACGCGTTCATCGTCGATCACGCGACGCTCGCGCCGGGCGTCAAGAAAACGGTCTACGAAAACGGTCATGCCGTTATCGTCAATTACAACGCGGAGCCATATCAAGGAGACGGCTACGTCGTAGGCGCATCCGATTTCGCCATCAGGAAGGAGGGGAAGGCCTATGAATAAGAAGACGGCGCAGCGCAAGCTAGAAGGCTCGATGTTTATCGCGCCGTGGATCATTGGCTTCCTCGCGTTCGTGGCGTTCCCTCTCTTCTATTCGCTGTACATGAGCTTCCATCAGGTGCGGATTACGGTGACGGGCGTGCAGACGACTCCCATCGGCGTGCAATATTATCGCGAGATTCTGTTCGCCGACGGAGGGCTGCTCTACGACGATCTGGTGCCGTTCCTTAGGGAAGCGCTCGTCATGATCCCGATCATTATCGTGTTCTCTTTGATGATCGCGATCCTGCTTAATCTGAAATTCGCGGGAAGAACGGCGTTCCGCGTCATCTTCTTCCTGCCGGTCATTTTTGCGTCGGGGCAGATCATCGGCGAATTCATCGCTCAGGGCGAAGGGTCCCTCGGCATTATTTCGTCGCTTCGGATCGATTATATGCTTGCCCGCTATTTGCCGCCTTCCTGGGCGGGACCGATCGGCAATGTCATCGGCTCCTTCGTGCTCGTGCTCTGGTACTCCGGCGTCCAGATTCTGATCTTCCTCGCCGGCCGCCAGACCATCGCGCGAACCGTGTACGAAGCGGCGCGCATCGACGGCGCCGATCCATGGAGCACCTTCTGGAAGATTACGCTTCCGGGCATGGTGCCCTTTATCTTCCTTAACGTGATCTTCACGATCGTGGATCTGTTTACGTATCCGTCCAACCCCATCATCAGCAAAGTGACGACGGAGAACTACGGTCTGTCCAGCGCGCTTGCCTGGATCTACTTCATGATCGTGCTGCTGTTCGTTGCGCTTGCGCTGCTGATCTACACGCGAATCAATGCTTCGTTATCGCCTAGACGTCAATGATAGAGAGGAGGGGCATTATGGCCAAGCTGTCGCTTGAAAGTATACCGTGGATCAAGACAAGGCGCGGGTCCTCTCCGGCCGGGTTTGGCAGAAAGGGGATTCTCGCCGGGCTGAAGTTTAAGCTGCTAGGCAGGGAGGCGGACAAAGGACTGCTGTTTCGCCTTCTTATGTACCTGCTGCTGATCGACGTGGCTTTTATTTATTTGAAGCCCGTCTTCTATATGGTCACCACGATGATTAAGGGAGCGCCGGATTTGCTGGACCCCGCCGTTATCTGGGTGCCGACGGGCGTATACGGAGGACATCTGTCGGAAGCGATAGAAATGCTGGACTATGCGAAAAGTTTTGGCGTAAGCTTGACCGTATCGACGTTGTCGGCCGTGCTGCAAGTATTTTCCTGCGCCGTAGCCGGCTACGCGTTCGCGCGTCTTGATTTTCCGTTCAAAAGGTTCTGGTTCGCCGCGCTGTTGTTCACGTTCATCATGCCGCCTCAGGTGACGATCCTGCCGTCCATCCTGTTGTTCAAGGAGCTGGGCTGGATCAACACGTTCTGGCCGCTTATCGTGCCGGCGGTATTCGGACACGGGCTCAAGGGCGCATTGTTTGTTTTGATTTTCCGCCAGTTTTTCTCTACGCTGCCGAAGGAGATGGAGGAGGCGGCCCGCATCGACGGAGCGGGCGCGCTTCGCATCTTCTTTCGGGTCATGCTTCCCATTTCGCGTTCGGCGATCATCGTCGTTTTTTTATTTTCGTTCGTATGGGCGTGGAACGATGCCTACTTCCCATCCATGTATATGTTCGGCGCATCCGATGTTCCGCTGTCCGTCGGCTTATCCAAGCTGAATGCCCAATTGGCGATGGAAGCGCAGGAGGGAGGACTCAGAGCCTTCCTTGAACCGGTTAAAATGGGAGCGGCGTTCCTCATCATTCTGCCGCTGCTCGTGCTGTATGCGTTCACTCAGCGGTGGTTCGTGGAGGGCGTGGAGAGAACGGGGCTGGTAGAATAATTTTTTAGGGCGTGTATGCATACACGCCCTTGAGACGGGAAGTGAACAGAGGTTGGATTCACAACGCATTTTGGCCGATTTTTTCCGTAAAACCTGGTTGTATTACGTCTTGTCCATCAGTCTCCATCTGATTGCCAGCATCGTGCATGTAAACTTCCCGCGCGTGCTGGGGAATTTCACCGACGAGCTGAAGGAAGGAGTTCTGACGCTGGACTCTGTCATCCAGTATAGCTGGATTCTGCTTGCGATCGGGTCGGGGTACGCGATTATCGGCGGCTTCGCGCAATATCTGGTCATGTACACGGGCCGATTCTTCGAATTCATGAACCGACGCAAGCTGTTTATTCATTTCGCGGGGCTTAGCGAACGGTTCTACTCCCGCAACGGCGTCGGGAAGCTGCTCAGCTACTTCATGAACGACGTCACGGCCGTGAGGGAGTCGATCTCCATGGGCGTCAATCAGACGGCAGGGGCGTCGATGCTTCTTATTTCGACCGTCGTTATGCTGCTTTTGACGGATGTTCCGCTTTATCTGGTCTCGGCCAGCATCTTCCCGCTGCTTCTCATCCCGGTCGTGGTGGCCTGGTTCGGACCCATGATCAAAAAACGTTCGATGGGCGTGCAGGAAGCGCTCGGGGCGATGACGGAATCGGCGGAGGAGCAATTCGGCGGCATTCGCGTGACGAAGAAATTCGCCGTCGAGGAAGTGATGGGGGCGCGGTTCGGGGCGACGGTGGACCGCATTCGGAGCAGGCAGCTCAGCCTGGTTCGCGTCTCCTCCTTCTTCCAGTCGCTTGTCCCTTTCCTCGGGGCGACGTCGCTGATCATCGCGTTGGCGTTCGGCGGGTACCTGACGATTAACGGGACGATAACCCTTGGCGGATTCGTCGCCCTTACGCTGTATATCCGTATGCTTATGAATCCGCTGCAGCAGATAGGCAACGTCATCAACGTCGTGCAGCGGGCCCGCGCTTCGCTGGAGCGGCTAAACAATCTGCTGTCGCAGCGGCCGGACATCACCGAGGACGAAGAAGCGTTTGAACTGGATTCTTCCTCCGGCGCGGGCATCGAGGTAAGGGGATTAACGTTCGCTTACGGAGAGTCTGAGACGGCTGTCGAAGGCGAGAGGAAGATGAAGGCGGACAGCGTGCCGGGCGCCGGTGACAAGAAGGGCCGGAGTGCCTCCGTGGCGGAGAGCAAGCGGGAGCCCGGACCGGGCGGCAATGACTCGAGCGGCGGGGAGGCTCAGCGGGAGGTACTGCGCGATATTAACCTGAGCCTAGCTCCCGGCACGACGCTCGGCATCATCGGCAGAACCGGCAGCGGCAAGACGACGCTCATGAAGCTGCTGCTCCGCACCTATGATCCGCCTCCGGGCACGATATGGATCGGCGGGGAGGACGTTCGCCGTCTCAGTCTCAAGAGCTTGCGGGAGGGCATTGCCTACGTGCCTCAGGACGGCTTCCTGTTCAGTTCTACCATTCGGGAGAATATCGCGTTCTACAAGCGCGACTCGGAATTGCCCGAAGTGGAGCGGGCGGCGAAGCTGGCGCGGGTCTACGACAATATTATCGAGTTCCCTGACAAGTTCGAAACCCGGCTCGGCGAGCGCGGCGTCACGTTGTCCGGCGGACAGCGCCAGCGTACCAGCCTGGCCCGGGGGATCATTAAGGATGCGCCGATTCTCGTATTGGACGATAGCGTCAGCGCGGTGGACGCCGTGACCGAGACCGAGATCATGGAGACGATCCGCGAGATTCGCCGGGGCAAGACGACGATCGTCATCGCCCACCGGATCAGCGCTCTGAAGCATGCGGACGCCATTGTCGTCATGGACGGAGGCGCAATCGTGGAGCGCGGCACCCATGAGGAATTGCTGGCCAAGAACGGATTGTACCGGACGCTGCACGACATTCAGGAAGAGGGGACGATGCGGAATGGCACAGGCCATTAACAATTGGCAGATGGACCAGAAGGCCGATCTGTCCGCGCCTCAGGTCAAGCCGAAGTACATCTCGACGTTCAAGGCGTTATCCGGTTATATCCAAGAACATCGGCTGACGTTCGCGGGATTTATCGTCTGTACGCTTATCGCCATTACGGCGGAGCTGCTTCAGCCATACTTGGTCAAGATCGCGATCGACGATAATTTGATGTCGGGAAGGAACGATTACAAGGGGCTGCTGCTCGTTTGCGGCATTTATATGGCTTTATCCTTATTAAGTTTAATATTTTCCTACTTGCAAAATAACTTGCTCCAGAAGGCCGGCCAAAGCATCGTCGCCAGCATACGTAAGCGGTTGTTCGCGCATATCGGCAAGCTGTCGATGTCCTACTTCGACCGCGTCCCGAGCGGCAGCCTCATTACCCACGTATCCAGCGATACGGAGGCGATCAACCAATTTTTTAACCAGGTCGTGCTGAGCTTGTTCCGCGACGGATTGACGTTGTTGTTCATTTTGGTGCTCATGTTCCAGCTCGACCCGCAGCTGACGCTGTATTGCCTCATTCTCGTTCCGATTATAGCGGGCATCGCGATCGCCTTCCGTTCCTTCATGCGCGAAACGTATCAGATGGCCCGAACTCGGCTTTCCCGCCTTGTGGCTTTCGTGGCGGAGAACTTGTCCGGGATGAACCTGATCCAGGTCTTTCATCAGCAGGAGGAGCAGAAGCGGCAGTTCCGGGAGCGGAACGATTCCTATTTCCGCGCGAACGTAAGGGAAATCCGGACCAATGTCGTATTCAACCGCACGTTCGAGATCTTGAACAACATCGCGATCGCCTTCGTCGTCTGGCTCGGAGGCCGGGCCGTGCTCGGTCAGGAGCTGGAGTTCGGCGTGTTGTATGCTTTCATCACGTACATTCGCATGTTCTTCCAGCCGATCAATACGATTACGCAGCAATGGAATACGCTGCAGTCCGCCACGGTGGCGATCAATCGGGTCTGGAGCATCTTCGCCATTAAGCCGGAAGTGGACGACAAGGCGGAGACCGTTCCCTTTAAGAGGGAAGAGATAAAAGGGAAAATCGATTTTAACGGGGTCACATTCGCCTATGGCGACGGAGCGCCCGTTATCAAGGGCCTCGATCTTCATGTAAATGCGGGCGAGCTGGTCGGCATTGTCGGCACGACCGGCGCGGGCAAAAGCTCGCTGATCAGTTTGTTATGCCGATTCTATGACGTGAGCGCGGGGAGCGTCCTCATTGACGGCCACGACGTGAGGGAGATACCGCAGCGGGATCTTCATCGGATCGTCGGGCTTGTGCAGCAGGAGCCCTACCTGTATTCGGGCACCGTGCTCGACAATGTGCGTTTGTTCGATCCCGGCATATCCCGCGAAGAGGTCATCGAGGCTTGCGAATTTATCGGTGCGGGCGAGATTATCGGGCGGATGAAGGATGGCTACGATACGCGCCTGTCCGAACGCGGCAGCGGGTTGTCCGCCGGGGAGAGGCAGTTGATCTCCTTCGCGCGGATCATCGTGTTCAAGCCGAAAATTTTGATTCTCGACGAAGCGACCGCCAATCTCGATTCCCATACCGAGCAGCTGATTCAGAATGCGCTGAATCTGGTTGCCGTCGGCCGCACGACGCTGGTCATCGCCCACAGACTGTCGACAATTATGGGAGCGGACCGCATTCTGGTCATGAGCAAGGGCGAGATCGTAGAGCAGGGAACGCATCAAGAGCTTCTGGACGCGGCCGGCTATTACGAGGAGCTGTACCGTCATTCCCAGGGGGAGCATGACGCTGCCGCGAAGGAGAGCGTTCAATCCAGGTAGAAGGGGAAGAAACGGAAATTGGGGGCTGTCCCAAAGGATAAAAATAATAGCGAGACAGTAATGCACATAGACACGGAAATGGTCGCGGGATACCAATCCTTGACCGATTCACTGCAACAAAAACATCCCATAGGCGTTAATAACGACTATGGAGCTCGTAACAGCAACAATAACGACGTTTCGGCTTTTCGCTCGCTCACAATTTGCTTAAGAAGGCGGCAATAGACCAAAAGCCAAAAATGGCGGTGAAGGGATAATGAACTGCACCGCCATTTCTTCATTTTTGACGTTTCATCCATCAAGTGAGCTATTTCAACAAGCAGCCCCTTCGATTTTGCAGGCTGCTCAGATCGTGGGTCCATGACGAAGGATGCATGTGGCTTAGTGGCGGGTTGCTTTTCCTAGAATCTCCCTCTCGTACAAATTGGCGCTCCAGAGGCTCTCGTCGAAGCGCCCCTGCAAGACAAATCCGAGACTGAGGTAGAAGGCATTAAGGCTAGGGTTGTCAGCCATGCAGTCGAGGCGCAGCCAGCTTTTTCCCCTGTCCCCAATATAACTTTCCGCGTATCGAATGAGCTCACGGCCGATTCCTTCTCCTTTTCGTTTGCGTGAGACGCATAACCGATGAACGTACCCCGCGTCATCATGAAATTGCTCTCCCCATATTTCCTCGCGCCCCCAATGGACAGAGAAGCAACCCACCGGCTCATTCCCAAATGCCGCGACGAACACTTCATGATCCCGGACAAATGCTTCGACAATCTCGCGTTCGAAGCTTTCAACCCGCCATTGCCAGAAGCCATGCGCCGAATGAATCCATTGCGCTGCATCAATAAGCAAGGAGCGGATACAGTCGACGTCTTCAGCCGTTGCCCTTCGGATAGCGAGTTCTTCGGAAGGCTCACGTCTCCAGTTATGCTCCAGCCTTGACGCAGTATCGATCGCCAACTCTTCCCCGTGAAGCTTCGCGACAAGATGCAAAGCCGCATCTATGCCGGCCGTAACGCCTGCAGATGTAATGATGCGGCCATTGTCCACGTATCGGACGTTCTCCACCAGCGTTGCGCTCGCCGGTGCGTACTCCTTTAGCAAATCCATGGCTCGCTGATTGGTGGTCGCGCGCAATTCATCGAGAAGTCCGGCCTTGGCGAGCAGCAGAGCCCCCGTGCAGACAGAAAGCGTAAATGCAGCCCGTCGTGAAGTTTCGTTGATCCAGTCGGTCAACTTTTCATTGTGCATCTCTTTGCGTGCCCCCCAGCCTCCCGGAACGATCAGAATGTCCGGCACCGGACATTCTGAGGAATCGAAGTCTGGTTGAATTGTCAAACCGCTGATTGTCCGAATCGGCGCGTTCGATTCCAGGGCGACCGTATAAACCTGAAAGTGCTGCCCCCAGTTGCTCGCCACTGCGAACGCTTCGAACGGACCTGTCACGTCCAAAGCATCCACTTGTTCATACAGCAGCACTGCTACTTTTTTCGCCTTTCTCATCCGACACTCTCCTCGAAAAATAGAAAAGCATTTGGTTAAAATCAACCAAATGCTTTGCCCAGGCGAACGGCTAGTTTGACGAATGCGCTCCCCCGTAGTGATCTACGTTCTCGCCAGTTACGCATCCCATTTATTTAATGATTATTATAAATCTAGTGATTGGTTGAATCAACATCAATTTTCGGAATATTCGAACTTGAATATGGCCGTCGGTCGAGAAAAGCATAAGAAGATAGGTTACCGACCGCGCGAATGCAATACATTCGGTCTAATCATTTTGTTTATCCATACAATTGCCATAATGCGATATATCGTATAGAATTTAAAATAATAACGATATATCGCATTGGAGGTGTTCGCGATATGAGCGAGCAATGGCTACCGGAGGAACAATTGTTTCTCCATCGGGGCAACGAACGCGACACGAGCGGTTCCGGCAGGCGCTACTTCACCAGAGGCGGCGTGAAATATGCGCTGTTGGAGCTGCTTTCGCACGAGAATATGCACGGCTATCAAATGATGAAGGCGCTTGAAGAACAGTCCGGCGGCACGTATAAGCCCAGCGCGGGTTCCATCTATCCGACGCTGCAGATGCTGCGGGATCAAGGCTTGGTAGAGCCGTACAAGCAGGATGGCAAACGGGTTTTTCAAATAACGGAAGAAGGCAGAAGCTACTTGCAAGAGGAGCTGGGCCGTGCCGAAACGTCCGAAGCCGGCGCATCGGGAGAATGGGAGACGAGGGAGCGAGTGCGAGAGGGGCAGGACGAGGAGGGCGAATCGCAAGAGCCGGGCGGCGTGCGACGCAATCGCAGGCTGACGCCTGCCGGCAAGGAGCTGATTCATTTGCTCAAGGCGGCGGAGCGGGCGGCGCTCGCTGACGCAGCTCTTGCAACGCGGCTTCGAGAGACTCTCGCGGCATTGAGGAGCGAACTGCGGGGGATTACGGGGGAGAAGGATTCCGGGATCGTGGGAGCCGTTGTTGAATCTGTTAGCAATGTGGCGGGAAGAGATCCCGGGGAGGGAGCGGAATGAGCGGCAATGCAAATCCGACAGGCGCCTACCGTCCCGGCAGAGGAATGGGCATGGGCAGGTTCGGCACCGGCGAGAAGGCGAAGCCCGCCAGCATCTATGGCATGTTCGCCCGAATCTATTCGCATGCGCGTCAGGAGTGGCGCGCGATTGCTTTGGCCGTCGTATGCGTCATCGGCGTGTCGCTGCTGGAATTTATCGTTCCGCAGCTTACTAGGTATACGATCGATCAGGTTATCCCAGGCAAGCAGTACGACAAGCTGATCTACATCGGAGCAGGCGTGTGGGGCTCCGCTCTGGCGCTTGGTTTGCTGCGGTACCTAAGCACGTCTCTGATGGCGACCATAGGGCAGACGGTGCTTTACAAATTCCGCAACGATCTTTATCGCCATATGCAGAACCTGGACATCGCTTTTTTCGACCGTAATCGAACCGGGGATCTGATGTCGAGGGTCACGAACGACGTTGGCATCCTGCAGCAGCTTATCTCCTCGAGCATGATGCAGCTATTTACCGATTTTTTCACTTTTACGGCGATTGCCGTTTATATGCTGTGGATCGATTGGCGGCTGACGCTGCTGCTGCTCGCGACGTTCCCGCTTATGATTATGACGACGCGCCTGTTCGGCAGGCGAATGCGTTCATCATTCCGCAAGGTGCAGGAGTCGGTGGCGGACGTTAGCGATCATCTTCAGAATTCGTTGACCGGCATTCGGCTGATCAAGTCTTTTACGAAGGAGGAATACGAGTCCGAACGGTTCTCCGAAAGGACGCGCATCAATATGGACGCCAACATCCAGGTTGTCCGATTGAGGGCCGCTTACGAGCCGATCATCGACTTTCTTAACTTCGTCGGTCTGGCTATCGTTCTCGTGTTCGGAGCTTGGCTGGCGATGCGGGGCGATATGTCCGTCGGCACGATCGTGGCGTTTATCGCGTATTTGCGTCTGCTGCAGAATCCGATTCGCCACTTCAGCCGCATTATTAATTCGGTTCAACAATCCGCAGCCGCCTACGAGCGCATCATGGAAGTGATGAACACGAAGGCGGATATCGTGGAGAAGGCGGATGCGGTTGTGCTTCCGCCGGTACGCGGGCATATCGTATTCCGCGATGTGGATTTTGTTTATTCGGGAGATGCGAAGGTGCTGAGCGGCTTCAATCTGGAGCTGGAAGCGGGACGCATTACGGCGTTGGTCGGTTCGTCGGGCTCCGGCAAAACGACGATCGCGCATCTGATTCCGCGTTTCTACGATCCGAAGTCGGGCGACATCACTATAGACGGCCACTCCTTAAAGGATGTAAAGCTGGATTCGATAAGAGAACAGATTGGCATCGTGTCTCAGGACATCGTCTTGTTCAACGGCACAATCGGCGAAAATATCCGGTACGGCAATGCGAACGCCTCGGATGAGGAGGTTATCGCGGCTGCGAGAGCCGCGAATGCGGATACATTTATCAGCGCGTTCCCGGACGGCTACGATACGGGAATAGGAGAGCGCGGTGTCAAGCTGTCGGGGGGACAGAAGCAGCGTATCTCCATCGCGAGAGCCATTCTGAAAAATCCGCGCATTATTATCCTCGACGAAGCGACGGCATCGCTCGATTCGGAATCGGAGCAGCATATTCAGGATGCGCTCGCCGTTCTGCTGAAGGGCCGCACTTGCCTCGTCATCGCCCATCGACTGTCGACCATCCAGCAGGCCGACCGTATTTACGTGCTGGAGCAAGGCCGCATTCTCGAAAGCGGATCGCATGAAGAGTTGCTTCGCAGGCAAGGACGATATAGCCAACTGTACGAGTTGCAATTCCCGCAAGCGGAAGCAGGTTCGGTGCTGGATTAGTGACTAGGGTAAGTCTGGAGTCGAGCGGTACCGCGGATCAGAAGGAGGGGGCTGTTCGGGGGAGGAAGGTAGACGTAGAGCTAGCTTTATGAGGACGAGCATCGAATATTGAACGCAGCAAATCTGTCAGACTAGGTTTGGCAAGGAAAGGGAATGCAGAGCATGAGCGGCCAGGATGTTTTTATCGCAAGCGAATTTGGCCAAAGGTATAGTCAGGAGTCGTTTATGCTGGTAGACTTTATTGGGGATCTTCCGTCGTAGAGGGAGGAAGGCTCTCGGGGAAGGGTTGTTTCGAATTGCCTCGAAGTTGGAGGGGAACCAAGGCCGATAGCGGCAATTGCACGGCTCGCCCATTTATCACGCTGACATGTTTAGCGCATCACCGACTTGGAAAGAAGAGATCATCATGACGGTTTTCATGCACATTTTAATGAATAACGTACTTCCTATGGGCGTGCTGATTGGACTCGGCATCGTGTTAATGCGGGCGTTCAAGCTCGATATCAAGACGCTGTCGAAGCTGAACTTTTATCTGTTTTCACCCGCGCTCATGTTTAACTTGCTGTACAATCAGAAACTTGAGTTATCGCTAATCGGCAAAGTGTTCCTGTTTCTGTTATTATTCATGTTCGCGCAATATGCCATCGTCGAGATTGTCATTCGCTTAAGGGGCTACAAGGCGAGTATGAGAAGCGCCATGAAGAACAGCGTGCTCTTTTACAACAGCGCGAACTATGGCATACCGCTAAATCAATTGGCTTTCTCCGGAATGAGCCACACGCTCGCGGTCCAGATTATCGTCATGGTTGTTCAGTCGCTTATTCCTAATACATGGGGCATCTACAACGTGAACGCGCATAAGGCGGATATGAAGCAAGTATGGCGAACCATTCTGTCCATGCCGGTCATCTATGTGATCCCGGGAGCGTTGGCGCTCAGATGGCTAAACGTTCCGGTACCGGGAGCGCTTCAGATGCCGATTACTTACTTGGCCGATGCGTTTTTTGGAACGGCGCTCATTACGCTTGGCGTACAACTGGGAAGCATGGAGTGGCGCATCAAGCGATCACTTGCCGTCGATGTTTCCATAGCGGTTGTGCTAAGGTTAATCGCGGGCCCGCTGCTGGCTTGGGGCATTATAATGATCTGGAACACCGTGGGAATCATGCCGCTCGACAAACTAACAACTGCCGCGCTTATCGTCTCGTCTGCGGTTCCAACGTCTCTAAGCAGCGTGCTGCTCGCGGTGGAATTCGACAACGAGAAGGAGTTCGCTTCGCAAGCCGTATTTTTATCGACGCTGCTTAGCATTCTCACCATTACGGTCGTCATCTTCTTCTTAAACATCCAAATTCCATAGTTAAGTAGAGGGCATTTCCGGTTCTGTTGGCTGGGAGTGCCTTTTCTATTGAGAAAATAGCTTCGGACACTAAATTTTTGTGCTCCAAGTCGCTGGTACCGATCTAAATTCCACCAGTAGCACATTTTTCGAGTTATAGATCGCTGTCGCCGATCAAGTCTTTGCCATCGATAATCGCTGTGAAGTTCTAGTAATCATTGCTTAAGATCGATAAATTACACACCATTTCTGAAGTTTTTGATATTGTGTAAGTCCCAATACGGATATAAAATGGAAAAAGATGATAATGCAACATAGGATTGGAGGGGGCAGCGATAGAGAGCGTACCCGCGGTATCCGATATTGTAATTGGAAGCGGTATCACGAAGTCGTTCGGGCGCGGATCAGCGGCCGTGCAAGTGTTGAAGGGAGTCGACATCGCCATCCCTTCGGGGGCGCTGATCGCCTTCAAGGGGCGCTCCGGCTCCGGCAAGACGACGCTCATTAATCTGCTTAGCGCGCTAGACCGGCCCGATAGCGGTCAAGTGTTGTTCGAGGGTCATGACCTGACGGGGATGTCGGACAAGGAGCGGGACGGCGTCCGTAGAACGCGGATGGGGCTTATTTTTCAGTCGTTCGCCCTTATTCCATTAATGTCTGCTTATGAAAATGTTGAGTTCGTGCTGCGAGTGTCCGGGTATCCGGCTCAGGAGCGACAGTCGGCGGCAGAGGGAGCTTTGGAGCAGGTTGGGCTCAAAAGCCGCATGTCCCATCGTCCATTCGAGCTGTCGGGGGGCGAGCAGCAGCGAACGGCGATCGCGAGGGCGATTGCCCACAAGCCGAGGCTTTTGCTGGCGGATGAGCCGACGGCGGAGCTGGACAGCCGGACGGGGCTGCAAATTATGAAAATTTTTCGCGATTTGGTTGAGACGGCGGGAATGACTATCATCATGACGACGCATGACCCCGCCATTATGGAGATCGTAGACCGCGTGTACGAATTGGAGGATGGTGTCATTGTCGTTTCGAGCTAAACGTAAAAGCAAAATCGTCGTCCTGACGGCTGCGATGGCTGCGGCATTGTCGCTTGCAGGCTGTTCGCTGCTGCCTGCCGAAGAGGCGCCGCTCAAGCCTCCGCTCGTCAAGCCGCCGCAGGAAAACTACCGGACCGTCGAGGTTGTAAAGGGTAGAATTACGCAGGAAATTCGCGGGAACGGCACGCTGGAGTCCTTTTTCACCGATACGGTGCAATTCAAGGCTGGAGGCGGCGTAGTCAAGGAAGTGCTTGTCAAGGCGGGTGACATCGTCAAGAATGGCGACCCGCTCATACGGCTGGATACCGGCAATATGGACATTGAGCTAAAGCAGATGGAGCTGAATCTGGTTCGCTCCGGTCAAGCGCTAAAGTCGGCCAAGGATGCAGGTGACAAGGACGAGATTCGAGTTGCCCAGCTTCAGTACGATATCGACAAGCTGAGACACGAGAGGCTGGCGGAAGCACTTACTGGCAAGCTGCTGACAGCTGAGATGGATGGTCAAGTGACATATGTAGCCGAGCTTAAGGAGGGGGATGCCGTCCGCGAATTCGAGACGCTGGTCGTCGTAGCGGATCCCGGCAAGCTGCGCATCGCCTTCCAGACGGACGGTTCGCCGGACGTCAGCCTCGTCAACGTTGGTTCCAAGGCGGAGCTGATGTTCACGGGCAATGTTCTGCTGGAGGGCAAAGTGACTCAGACGCCGTCGTCGGCTCCGTATTCGGACGACCCGATTACCAAGGATCGTAACGCCAAGATGGTTTTCGTCGAACTCGAGAAGCTGCCGGATGATGCGGAAATCGGCACGCGCGCGGATGTAAAGGTGCTGCTGCAGGAACGCAGCGACGTTATCATTATTCCGCGCAGCGGTCTTCGCAGCTATCTGGGGCGCACGTTCGTTCGGATTCTGGAGGAAGGCGACAAGATCCGAGAGGTTGACGTAGAGACGGGAATCAAAGGATCGACGGATATCGAAATTACGAAAGGGCTGGAGGAAGGCATGCTGATCGTGCTACCGTAGCGCGAGCTGCGGCAGCATACGGATCGCCGCGAATATCGGCGAATTCGTATTGCCGGACGCCTTGGTGACTTGTCTATGGCATTATTCGTCATGATTATACGCAAGATGGTGCAGAACAAGTGGCTGCTCGGCAGCCTGTTCATGGGCATCCTGATCTCCGTGGCGCTCGTCAGCAGCATGCCGATCTACTCCGAGGCTGTACTGTCCCGCATGTTGGTCAAGGATCTGGAACAATTGCAGACCAACTCGGGACAGTACCCGGGTACGCACTACTCCAATGTAATGGTTACGAAGGAGACGCCGGAGCAGATTAACAATAGGTACGATAGAATCGACGATTACGTGCGCACGACGGGCGCAAGCTCGTTCGGGCTGCCCGTGCGGGAGCTTGTGGCAAGTTTCCAATCCATGTCGCTCCGCATGAAACGAGCGGATGATCCCAATCCCCTCTCCGATGACAACCAGCAATGGGTGACCATCAAGTCATACGAGGGGCTGGAGGAGCATGTGACGCTTAAGGACGGGAGACTGCCCTCGAAGGTGCCGGTCGACGGTGTCTACGAGGTGCTTCTGACAGAAAACGGACTTAGCCACTACAAGACAGTGCTGGACAAAGTATTCGTCATCGAGGACAAGAAAGCGGCTGCCAACATTAAGTTAAAGCCGGTTGGCGTTATACGGAAGACGGAGGATGACGATCCTTACTTCCGCTACGGTAATCTGAGCGACATGAACAGCGCCTTTCTCATGCCGTTCGAGACGGGGGAGCGCCTGCTGCTGCGCGAGGGACAATTGCCTTTAAGCGCGGCTGGATGGTATGTCGTCATGGACTATACGAAGATGGAGCTGCAGACGGTTGAGCCGTTTGTAACGGCGCACGAATCCATGAAAGCCGAGATCATGAAGAGCTTCGCGTTGTACCAGATGGGCTCGGAGACTCGTGCGCTAAATACGATCAGCGTTTATCTAGAGAGAGCGGAGCAGCTGCGTACGCTGATGTGGGCGCTGAACGTGCCGATTCTGCTCATGCTGGCTTTTTATATGTTCATGGTTTCCAATCTGATCGCCGGAAGGCAGAAAAACGAGATTGCCGTACTCCGCAGCCGCGGCGCCTCGAGATGGCAAGTGATCGGTGCTTATTTGACCGAGGGGCTGCTGTTATGCGGCGTGGCATTCGGTCTTGGACCGCTGCTAGGCGCGGTGTTAACGGAAATGTTGGGCGCTTCGAACGGTTTTCTGGCCTTCGTGCAGAGGGTTGGTCTGCCCGTTCGGATTACGGAGGAGGCATATCGGTTTGCCGCGATCGCAGCCGCCGCCTGTCTCGTCATCGTCATCATTCCGATCGTGCTCGCGACGCGAGTCAGCATCGTCAATCATAAGCAGCAATCCGCAAGGCTGACGGGCAGCCCGCTATGGCACAAAATGTTTCTGGACGTCATTACGTTGGGACTGGCGATCTATGGCTTGTACACTTTCCGCAAGCGGCAGGCGGATCTGCAGGCGCTGGGGCTGAGCGCGAAGGATCTGGCGATCGACCCGCTGCAATTTATCGTGCCGGCGCTGTTCATTATGGGGGCTGGATTGCTTCTGCTAAGGCTGTATCCTTGGATTCTTAGGGGGATCTACTGGATCGGCAAGAAGTGGTGGCCGCCGTCGTTATACGCGACGCTCATCCAGGTCGGACGCTCCAGCAGCCAGTATCAATTCCTTATGATTTTCCTGATTATGACGATTGCAACTGGGGTATTCAGCGCTTCCGCGGCCCGGACGATCAACTCCAATACGGAAGACCGGATACGTTACGGCAACGGCGCCGACATGGTGCTGAGCGTCAATTGGGTAAACGATGCGCCCCCGCCGGAAGGCCCTGGCGGGCCACCGGGCGGCGTCCCCGCAACGCCGCCGGCCCAGATCCATTACTTGGAGCCGGCGTTCGAGCCGTTCCGCGAGCTCCCCGGCGTGGAGCATGCGGCCAAGGTATTTACGAAGAAGAATGCGGGCTTTTACGCCAACGAGGTGTCCGGCACGGCAACGCTTATCGGCATCGATACCGACGAATTCGGAATGACGACCTGGTTCCGCGACGGCTTGCTGGATTATACGCTAAATGATTATTTGAATCTGATCGCGCCGGATACGAGCTCCGTCCTGATCTCCCGAACGCTTGCCGAGCAGAAAGAAATCCAGCCCGGCGACACGATCTGGATTGGCTGGCAGGAGGTTTCCCAGCAGCCCTTTAAGGTATACGGCGTCATTGATTATTTCCCGACATTTAATCCCAACCCGCCGCTAGGTTCCGTCAACGTCAGCGACAAGGCAGCCGACAACGCTCCTATGCTGATCGTTGGGCATCTGCCGCGCATCCAGGTGCAGCTGGCGTTGGAGCCATACGATGTGTGGCTCAAGCTTGGCGAAGATGTATCGACATCGGAGGTTTATGAGGGAATCGGGGAGGGCGGACTGTCGGTCTCCCGTATTGTCAATACGCGAGAAGATTTGGTCCAGGCCAAAAACGATCCATTCCTGCTCGCGCTAAACGGCGTGCTTACGCTTGGTTTCGTCCTGGCGATTCTGGTCAGTTTCGTCGGCTTCCTGCTCTATTGGGTATTGTCGCTGCGGGGCCGAACGTTGCAAAACGGCATTTTGCGAGCTATCGGTTTGTCGGTCCGGAATCTGATTGCCATGTTGGCTGTAGAGCAGCTGCTCACATCGGGTATGGCCGTGCTTCTCGGCGTTATCGTGGGCAATCTGACGAGCAAGCTGTATGTGCCTAACTTCCAGATCGCTTTCAATCCCAGCAGTCTGGTACCGCCGTTCATGGTCAAGTTCGAAACCGCGGACTATATCCGCATCTATATTCTCGTAGGACTCATGCTGCTGATCGGGCTGGGCATTCTCGCGTATATGCTGTCGCGCTTGCGCGTGCATCAAGCGCTTAAGCTAGGGGAGGACTAGTCGATGATCCATTGCGAAGGACTTGTAAAAATATACAAAACAGCCGATCTCGAGGTGTTCGCTCTGCAAGGTCTCGATCTCCACATCGAATCGGGGGAGCTGATGGCCATCATCGGCAACAGCGGAAGCGGCAAGTCGACGCTGCTTAATATGCTGGGCGGACTCGATCGGCCAACGGCGGGCAAGCTGACCGTCGACGGCAAGGATATGCTCAAGTTCACCGAACGCGATCTTGTGCGCTACAAGCGGGAAAGCGTCGGCTTCGTCTGGCAAAATAATGCCCGCAACCTCATTCCGTATCTCACCGCGCTCGAAAATGTAGAGCTCCCTATCCTGTTGACGGGACGGCGCAGACGGTGGAGAGCGAAGGAACTGCTCGAGGCCGTAGGACTGAGCCATCGCGAGAACAACAAGCTGTATCAGCTATCAGGAGGGGAGCAGCAGCGGGTCGCTATTGCCATCGCTCTGGCGAATCATCCCAAGCTGCTTCTGGCCGACGAGCCGACCGGCTCCGTCGACTCCAAGATGTCGAATCAGATTTTAGACCTGTTCCGCGAGCTTAATCGTTCCATCGGCATTACGATCGTTATCGTCACGCATGATCCAGATCTGGCGAAGAAAGTGGACCGCGTCGCGGCGATACGCGATGGCAAGATTTCTTCGGAGATGCTGCGCAAGCGCTCCTACGTCGAAGAACTGGCGGCGCTGGAGCTGGAGCAAGCGGCCGAAGAGGAGTCGCATGTGGAATATGCGATACTGGACAAAGCCGGCAGGCTTCAGGTGCCGGCTGGTTACCTGGAATCCATCGGCGTAAAAAACACCAACAAAGTTCGCGTAGAATTAAGCGAAGGGCGCATCATGCTTTTGCCTCCCGAAGGCGAAGAAGAGGAGAACTAAAAAACCTACAACAAAATCGGCCTGGCCTTCAGCGACTCCTTCCGGTATTCGGAAGGGGTTGTCTGCGTTTGTTTCCGGAATATCCGGCTCAAGTAGAAGCCGTTTTCGTAGCCGCAACGCTCGGCGATGGCGTCGAGCGTCAGATTCGTCTCGGCGAGCAGCTTCTTCGCGATTCGCATCCGGATATCGGTTGCGAATTGAAGCGGGTTGAGACCGTACGCAGCGCGAAAGCGGCGCGTGAATTGAACGGGCGTCAATCCGAGCTCGGAGGCCAGCTCCTTTAATGCGAAAGGGCTGTTCGCCTGCTCCCTGATTCGCTCCGACGCCCGGCTCATGAGCGGGTCGGCGGTTTGCCGCATAAGCCCGGTCGACGTTTCGTGGACGGAGGCGTACAGATGCAGCCAGAGCTCATTTATCCAATGTTGCCTTAGCGTCTGGGCATAGGCGGGATGGATGGCATGGATGCCGGCTCGAAGCTGGTTCAGCGTATCCTTGAGGCGCGGCGTTTCTTCCGGACGATAACGGCCCGACGGCAAAGGAGGCTCAGATTGCACATCGTACGAAGGCACTAACGCGAATGTAATAAAGTGAAAGTCGAGCGTTGTCAGCGCTTCGCGTTGAAAAGGCGTGTTCGGAGCACACAGAATCCAGTCACCTCCGGAAGCTACGCCGCTTGATTCGCCTACAAGATAACGGAAGGAGCCATGTTCGACAAGAAACAGCGCCCAGTCCTCGTACGTATCGACGTCCAGAAGAAATTGGCTTTTGGATTTCCAGAAGGTATGCCCGCTTAGCGCCGGCATGCGGAATGAGGATGTCAAGGCATGATCCTCCTATCTTGAAATTTTGGATATTCATTATGAAATAAAATCTATTTTATACGTGTCGATGTTAGTATAACATGAAATTAAGGATACGAAGAAATGGAGGGTGCAAGAGATGAGAACAGAAACGAAAACGTATGACATAACGGTAGTCGGCGGGGGGCTTGCCGGAATATGCGCGGCGATCGCGGCAGCCAGGCTGGGGCAGAGAGTAGCGCTCGTACAAAATAGACCGGTGCTTGGTGGCAATTCCAGCAGCGAGGTGCGCGTATGGGTATGCGGCGCCACGGGACATGGCGTCAACCGTTATGCCCGCGAGAGCGGGATTATGGGCGAATTGTTCGTGGAGAATCAGTATCGTAATCCGGAAGGCAATCCTTATCTTTGGGACGCGCTGCTTCTGGAGAAGGTGAAAGCGGAACCAACGCTTGACTTGTATTTGAACACGGATGTTCATGAGGTTGACGCCGAGGCGATTTCGGGCGGCGGGGAAAATCGGATCATTAAGTCCGTTACCGGCTGGATGGCGGGATCCGAACGTCGCATCACGTTCATAAGCCCTATGTTCCTGGATTGTACGGGCGACGGCTTGCTTGGCTTCCTGGCGGGCGCGGCGTTCCGTATCGGACGAGAGGCGCATGCGGAATTCGGCGAAGCATGGGCGCCGGAGCAAGGGGACACTATTACGCTGGGCAGCACGATCCTTTTCTACACGAAGGATACGGGACGACCGGTTCGGTATTTGGCCCCGTCTTTTGCCAAAGACATTACTCAAACTTCCATTCCGCTAAAGCGCGTCATTCGCAGCGGCGATTCCGGATGCCATTACTGGTGGATCGAGTGGGGCGGAGAGAAGGACACGGTCCACGACAACGAAGAGATCCGGGACGAGCTGTGGGCGGTTATTTACGGTATCTGGGATTACATTAAAAATTCGGGCAAGTTCGAAGCCGAGACGCTTACGCTGGAATGGGTCGGGGCATTGCCGGGCAAACGGGAGTACCGACGTTTCGAGGGCGATTACATTTTGAACCAGAACGACGTGGTCGCGCAGCTTCCGTTCGAGGACAGAGTGGCGTTCGGCGGCTGGTCGATCGACTTGCATCCGCCCCAAGGCATGTACGCGGAGAGCAAAGGGTCGAAACACTTCCATATGGACGGCATCTACCATATTCCGTTCCGCTCGCTCTACTCGCGCAACGTGACGAACATGATGATGGCGGGCCGGAACATCAGCGCGTCCCATATCGCGTTCGGCACGACGCGGGTCATGGCGACCTGCGCCGTCATCGGCGAAGCGGCGGGTACGGGCGCGGCGCTGGCCGCAAGTCAAGGCGTAGCGCCGCGAGAGCTTGCCTGGAGCGCGGTGCAGCAGCAATTATTGAAGCAGGATGCCTCCATCATTGGTCTTCGCAACGAGGATTCCCTTGATCGTGCCCGCAATGCCGCCGTTCGAGCTTCCGACACTTTGCGGCGAATCGCTGTGGAGCGTCCGTCGACGGCGTATCCGCTCCAGTCTCAGGTCGGCATGTTGTTCCCGGTCGAGCCGGCGCTGGAAGGGTTCTCGCTGCTGCTGGACGCATCCGCGAACACAAGCTTGACGGTGGAGCTGTGGGGAACGGGGCGCCTCGAGAACTATATTCCCGCCGAGCGGATCGATGTTATAGAAGTGGCGCTAGAAGCAGGAGAGGCTCGGTGGGTGGACATCCCGTTGTCATGGCGACCGTCGCAGCCGGAAAATGCGTTTGTCATTGTCCGCGAGAACGAATTCGTAAGTCTGCGATTATCCGAGGAGCCTTTATTCGGAGTGCTGGGCTTCGAATATAGGCAGCAAGCGATGAAGGATTTCGATACGGACGAGAAGCTGCAGCCGATCGTCGAATGGCGGATGGGCGGCATCGTCAGACAGCCTTTCTGCATAAGGGTGCACGCCGAAACCACTGCTTACGGGGCGGAGAAGGCGACGGACGGCTACGTCAGACCGTACGGCGGACCGCATCTTTGGTCGTCGGACGTCATCACGGACGGCCGTCAGCCATGGCTGGAGCTGAGCTGGTCGGAGCCGGTCGGCGCTGTCGAGGTGCATCTCACCTTTAACGACGATGTGAACGAGGATCTGATCAATCTGCATCACCATACGACGCCGTTCGAGACCATGCCGGAGCTCGTCAAGGACTATCGCATCGAAGCTTGGGTTGACGGCGACTGGCAAGTGCTGCATAGGGAGACCGACAACCGCCGCCGCAAGCGCGTCCACGTCTTGCCTGAGACGGTTGCAACGGATAAGCTGAGGGTCGTGGCGGAGTCGACCAACGGCTGTCCGTATGCCCAGATCGTCGAAATCCGCGTATACGAAGGATGACGTTTCTGAAGCAATAGCACGCAAATAGGACCGAACCCTCGGCTGAGGGTCGGTCCTTATTTGCATTGCAGCTCGCGTTAGCGTTCCATAAAGCTCCAGGAAGGCATCGCGGCAGAGCGCCTCCTGACTTGGCTGCTTAGCGCAAGTAAAGACGGCTCGTGGATTCCCAGATGGCGCCTGGCGCAAGCGTTACGAGACCGATCTCTTCCGCCGGCAGATTAACGTTGGGCGCATTCACGAGGTTAAGCTGCGGCTCTGGGCAGAAGAAGCCCGGCGTCGCTTTGTTGTTCCAGATCATCCATTGCTTGTAGGCCGAGCTGACGTCATATACCAGCGTAACGCCGGCGCGATTGTCCGTAAGCTCCATTTTGTTGCGTCCGTCGCGTGTAGCGCTTGTGTAATGGTTGTCCATCGGCTGCCAGAACGGAGAGATGCCGGTTGTCTGCATCGCGACTTCTTCCTCGAGAAGCTTTTGATGACCGCCGGTGGGCAGCATACGCTCATTTAGCTCCCAACGTTTGCCTGTCGTCATCGTAAAGGTATAGTCATCAGACGTGCTGCCTGGCACGAACGGCGCGTTAAGCGTCGTATGGAATGCAATCATCGAAGGCATCGCTTCTTCGCCGTTGTTGATCACCATAACATGCTGAAGCAAGCCGTTGTCGCTCAGCGAATAACGCAGGCGAAGGGTGAAGCGATGCGGCAGGAATTGATAAATGGCGTGCGATTCGTCAACCGTAATGCTGCACTGTACATAACTTTCGGTACCGTTTACGCCGAAGTCATCGACATTCCAAGCGGCATCATGCAGGAAGCCGTGCAGATGATTGCCCGTGTTCTCTTCGTTCACCGGGAACGTATAGGTGCGGCCGTTACATGTGAAAGTACCATCCTCATAACGGTTCGGAGGAAATAAAACCGGGATGCCATGCACGATAGGGCGGGCACGGAATTCATTCATTTCTTCAAGCGAAGGTTCTCTAAGTATGTTATATCCTTTGGCCGTGTCGCGGAAAGCGATCAAATTAGCGCCTACCTTCGGCAGCACCGCCGCCTCGTAGGAACCCCACTTCAGCCAGATGGCGCTTTCATCATGGAATTGTCCTTCGTATGTTTGTCCTTGCTTCGTCATTGCCTATTATCCTCCTTGAATTCAATTACGCGGTTTTGGGGTAATTATATAAGTGCACTTCTCTAGCATACCAGCGCCGGACGAAGCAAACAACCGCCCACTTCCAAGTTGGAAGGGAGCGGTTGATTGTCCATGCCGATGCTGCATGGAATTGTGGATTAATTATGCGAGAACTGCCGGTAAACCTGCTCGATTGCATATTGCTTGCGACGGTTTACATGAAGCTTTTTGCAGTCGGTATGCTGCGATCCGAAAAATACCGTTCCGTCCGCTACGGATCTAATCTTGCTCAGATTAATGAAACAATCCGAACTGATCTGAAAATAGTTCTTTTCTTTCATTAAGCTGCGAACTTCTTCTACAGACATACTCTTCTTTTTATTGTAGTTTCTGCCATGGAAGCTTACGAGACCTTGACTGCCCAACTTAAAGTACAGGACATCCGACTCTTGATCAAAATTCTCGTATACGTTCCTCTCGCTAAGCGCCACACTCATCATCCCAAATCCCCCTTATAAGAATTGAACTCATGAAATGTTAGCGCTTACATCATATCATATCTCTCAATAAAAGTGAAGAGGTATTGACAAAAAAAGTGTTTGTTCTGGAAGTGACATTTGTGCTATGTTCACTTTAGTTGTTAATGAATCGATGTAACCGGGGAAGGGATGACGAAATGAGTTCAAAAGAATACGTACGGGATAACGGAATACTGTACGTAGGTTCCTACGGAGAGAGACATGAGCCTACTATTCATGTATGCCGATTGGATCCGTCGAACGGAAGGCTGATGATTCTTCAGAAGATGGATAGCTTCGACAATGCTTCCTTCCTCGCGATTCATCCCAATGGGACGAAGCTGTACGCCGTTCAGGAGGTTGCAGAGGCAGGCGGAGTCGGAGGTGGCGTCGTGGCGGCAATTGCGATTGATCCCTCTACGGGTTTGCTGGGCAGCGTAACTAGCAGCGCGTCCACGGGCGGCGAGCATCCTTGTTATGTAAGCGTCGATGCGGGCGGAACGGCGGTTTTCGCGGCCAATTATACCGGCGGCAATATTGCGGCGTTGCAGTTGAATGATGCAGGCGACATCGGCAAGCTTAGCTCGCTGATGCAGCACGTTTGCGAGCCGGGACCCGTCGCGGATCGCCAGGAGAAGCCGCATGCGCATTGTATCGCTCCTATGCCTGGGACGAACTATGTGTGCGCCGTTGATCTTGGCATGGATGCCATTATAACTTATGCCTATCGAGAATCGGACGGGACGCTGAGCAAGCGCTATGAGTGCAAGCTGACAGGCGGTTACGGACCTCGCCACATCGTCTTCCATCCCATCCTCCCCGTCGGTTATGTGACGAACGAGCTGGCGTCGAGCGTAACCTTGATGCATATCGACAAAGAAAACGGAACGCTGGCGCAAGGCGCGACCTATTCTTCTATTCCAGCTGATTACGACGGATATAACGATTCGGCGGATCTTCATTTGTCGCCGGATGGCAAGTTTCTATACAGCTCCAACCGCGGCCATCAAAGTATTGCCGTTTTTCGCGTGGATGAGACGAGCGGAGAGCTGACAAATATACAGCATATCGGCGGTGGAGGAGAGCAGCCGCGGAATTTCGGCATTACGCCGGACGGAGCCTATGTGCTGGTCGCCAATCAGAGGAGCGGAACCATTGTCGTATTCCGTAGGGATCCGGTGAGCGGAAAGCTTGCCCCAGCTGGGCAGCAGTTGGAGCTTCCATCTCCCGTGTGCATTCGCTTCGCTTAATCAACACAACACAACAACCATCTATCAAGAAAGGCAGGTCCTGTTCCTTGTCATCAAGATCTATGGGAGCCGACGGAACCGCAAGCGCGGTAAAGAAGGCGACCATCTACACCATGTTGTTCGCGATCAGCTCCATCCATCTGCTTAACGATGCGATGCAGACGGTCGTTGTTGCGCTGTTCCCTATCTTCGAGGATACTTTGAAGCTCTCTTACGGCCAAATCGGGTGGATTGCCTTCACGTTAAATATGACCTCCTCCATCATGCAGCCGGTCGTTGGCATCTTCTCGGATAAACGCCCGACGCCATGGATGCTGCCTGCAGGGATGTTATGCAGCATGGCAGGCATGGCGGGGCTAGCAATCGCGCCGAATTATGCGTTGCTGTTGCTCTCTGTCGTCTTTGTCGGCATCGGTTCCGCCGTCTTCCATCCCGAGGGCTCGCGCGTCGTGCATCTTGCGGCAGGCAATCGCCGGGGCTTCTCTCAGTCGATTTTCCAGGTCGGCGGCAACTTCGGACAATCGCTAGGTCCCATCATGACGGCGGCGATCTTTGTACCGCTTGGCCAGCGTGGTGCCGCTTGGGGCATGCTACTTGCGGCGGTAGCCATTGCTATATGCTTTAAGGTAGTGCCGTGGTATACAGCACGGCTGGTGGAGCATGGCGGGAGGGTGCCGAAGAAAAAAGCAGCATCCGCTGATACAGCAGGAGCGGGAGCGGGTACGGGAAGCAAAGTCATCGCTATAGCCTTATCCATTCTCCTGCTTGTCGTATTCGCTAGATCTTGGTATGCGGCCGCAATCGGCAATTTTTATCAATTTTATGCAAGGGACGAATACGGCCTGACGATTCAAGCTGCACAAATTCCGTTGTTCCTGTTCATGATCTTCGGCGTGCTTGGCACGTTTACGGGCGGATTGATGGCGGATCGGATCGGCCGCAAAAAAATGATGCTCATCTCTATTCTCGGAGCCGCTCCGTTTGCGTTGCTGCTGCCTCATTTAGCTTTGTTCTGGGTTTATCCGATCATGGCAATTATGGGTTTCATTCTGCAATCCGGCTTCTCCGTCAGCGTCGTATATGCTCAGGAGCTTATGCCGGGCAGAGTCGGCATGGCATCCGGCATGATTACCGGACTTGCCTTCGGTATGGGGGCGTTGGGCTCGGTTGTGCTCGGCAATGTGGCCGATGCTCAAGGAATGGCGTTTGTGATGACGCTCGCAAGCTTCCTGCCTGTCATCGGACTGCTGGCCATTATGCTGCCTAAGGACCGCAGAGAAGTATAAACGCGGCAATAGCAAATTTACTTCGAGGAAATGATTGACAAAAGCTGAGCCAATGACGTACCATCGAAGTAGATATTCGTCGAAATAGAGAGAACTTTTACAGGAAGCGAAGCACGCTTTCTCCTTGAAAACTCAGGGAGAGGCGTGCTTTTTTGTCGTGATGCAAGAAAAAACAATTGGCAAGGAGTGTAAAAACATGTTAAAACATAGACGTATTGTATATTTTGGGTTGGCTACACTGCTGCTCGGTGCCTGTGTAGGCATGAGTAACGGTATCAGGAAGGCATCTGCCGAAGTTGCCGAGACCGTCCAAATCGTGAAGGAATACGAAATGACCAATAAAGTCGACTATGTCGAATTCATGATCGAAGGCAGTCAAGGCGAATTTGTGGTGACGGTTCAACTGCCGGACGGTCATCGCGTGGGCAACCTGAAGGGGAAGAGGACGACATTAGACAGCCAGGAAAACTGGCGCGTTATCTGGGGAATGGAAAAGGCGGCGTCGGGCATATATACCTTTACGATTACAGCCCCGCAAAGCGGCTATTACAATTTGTCCGTGGATATTCCCCTGTTTCGGGATATGGCGGGGCATTGGGGCCGTGAGGAAGTATCCGATTATGTACGCAGAGGAATTGTAAGTGGTTATGGAGACGGCACGTTTCGACCTGATTCAGCCGTGACGGGCGAAGAGTTGGCGAAATTGCTCGTCATGACGCTTACCGATGAACAACCGAATGGGAAGCGGCAATGGAGACGTGAATTTCGTTGGAGAATGACAAACGAAGAGAGAGCAAGCCTATTAGGGCAGCAGGAGTATGATCTTGCCGCAGCTCATGGTGTTGTATGGTCCAAGCCTTATGTAGCGGCGATTGATGATCTTGGCGTACGTATGCCTGGCAGCTTAAAGGAGCCGATGTCAAGGCAAGATGTAGCGTTGATGATTGCGGGCGTTATGAGGCTTATAGATGATAAACGTCCCAAAGAGTATACCTACAAAGACACGTCATCATTATCGCGTGAGTCGCAGGATGCGATATCGCTGGCGAGTCATTTTGCGATATTTGGCGGCTATCCAGATGGGACGTTCCAGCCAGCAAGAGCAGTAACCCGCGCAGAAGCGGTAAAGGTGTTATCGCGATTAGAATCTTATTTGACCAGTTGAGAGGGGAAGCAAGGAATGCAGCGTATGAAATGGATGTTAACGATTAGTTTGGTATTTTCACTGACGTTTGGGGGAACAGGAGCAGCTAACGCAACGCAGGAAGGCGCCGCCGAGAGTGCTGCCGGGGTTGCTGCACTTCCTTTTTCGGATATAGCTGGGCATTGGGCGAAGGATGCTATATTGCAAGCTTATCAAGCTGGATTTGTTGAGGGATTCGAGGACGGGACGTTCCGGCCGAACGATATTGTAAAGGCCGACCAGTTTATCGTAATGATTTTGCGCGCTCATAGCGTGACGAAAAATGGAAAGACGGAGTTTGATCCAAGCTGGCTAGCCTCATTAGAAAAAGAACATCCAGGTTTCTACCACAAAATCAAGAATGCATCGACTACATCCATGTTTAATTTTAAGAATGCTTCTTCTGGGTATTGGGCCACTCCGTATGTGAATTTCATGTTCGATATAAATGCGCTACTTGAAACTGATCTTGTGTTTCCTAAAAACTACAATTTATTTCAAAAACAAATGAAACGTGAAGCATCTTCTTATCTCATAGGCGCATGGTTCGTTAAAGCAGAGGAGAAGTATGATTCTTTATACGAAAATTACGTTTTAAGCCAAAGCGGATTAAAGGATATCGAGAACTTCTCTCCGTACACAGGGTGGTATAGGGCTACGGTGCTTATTTCAGGTTTAATGAATGGTTATCCCAATAGACACTTTTATCCTCAACGCTATGTTACAAGAGCAGAGGCGCTGACAATGGTGCTGAGATTAAGGGATAAGACATTAAGAAAACCATTCCAACCAAACTTAATTGGATTACACTATTCAACGAATAAAGGCAAAATATATTTGTATGACAGCAAGTATGCACTAGATATGTATACCAAGATGGTTGAATTAGCAAAAAAAAATGTCTCTAAAGGTTATGTTAATCTTTTAGAGGGAAATGTTATTGAAGTATTTTCAACCAAGGATGCGTTTGATAAATATGTTTATTTCACCGAAACGGGCCAGTTCCACTTTCGCCCTGAAGACGAGCTCGTAGCGTTTGTCTACAGAGATGGTTCTCGAAAACTTGGATTCAGCTATCCAGTAACTTCAACGTTCAAAACGAGTAACGATTACTTGAATGCATTATACGAGTTGCTTGCTGGAAACGAAAAAGGTACGGATCTTCGTAAAAAGATAGAAGAGTACATTATCGAGACAGCACAAAAAGACTTTAGTTTTAACGGGAAAAACATATCATATCGAGAAATCGCAAAACGCATTGAGATCACGATAAAATACTAGCGTTCGGAGGGATTATGTTGCGTAGCATTCGAAGATTTGTATTTTTAACCATGGTGATACTTTGCTTCACCTCTTTGTTTAATTTTACAGGTTGGACGATTGATACGACCTTTGCCGCAGACACCGAGCCACCTGAAACTATTAACGGATACACGAATCGCTGTGGGTATAATCCGCTCGCTACTGTTGACGGCTATCTTCCTGAAGGCGTACCTCCTTGTAGTGCAAATGGTTTTAAATTTAATTCGAAGTATTATTATCAAACAGCATGGCCCGAAGGCAGCTTAACACCTTTAGCAGGTCAAAGGAGACTTGAAGTCTATGGTGACGTCAAATCTGTGAAGAGTATTCAAGAATTTAAAAAGGGATGGCAAAAAGCCGGTCCAGATACAATTGATTATACGAATGGTCACTTTTTGGGTACTGATCCAAAGACAGGGAAAACAGTACGAGGAGAGTATAGGTACTTAGGGTATACACGTGATGGCAATGCATTCTCAAACATTCATTTTATTGTAGATTCCGATTCCGGAAATATTCTTGCTTCAAAGCACTGGGTCTATCGACCTTGGGCTCAGTTGCCTGTTGACTACAAGTATAAACCAGGATCACCTGGGGAGATATATGGAGATGTGGCGGATAACGTCACCATCCAAAGGTTCGACTACCTTGTTCCTATACTTGACAAAGCATTGGGTTTTAAAATTACACAAGGTGTTAAATATGCGGATAGATATAGAGTCTTAAATTCTCAAGAACCTGATAACACCGACCCCCGAAACTACATGTCCATCGACCAAGAGCCCTCAGCAAGAGCAGGCGGGTTCGGGAATATGTATCATTATAGCTGGGAATCGCACTCCACGTGGTATCATACATACGCTTTGCCCAAACTTGCACCTGAACAAAAAAAGCAAACACCAGCACTTTGTACGGCACAGCCAGTGAGCAAAGATCCCATACCGATCGGCAAAAGCAAAATCGTTAAAGTAGAAATGATAGTAACCGGCACGCTTCAAGATGACATGTATTTTGGAGGTCGTGCTACTGAAGCGGAGTATTATACCCGCAAGGACATTGATTACTGGCGACTGGACATGAAAGATCCAAATGCAAGTACATATATTCAGAAAGCTTCAAACAATTACAGCGATGGGGTTGTGTTGAAGAGCAATCAATCAAGTGCGACCTTCACGATTGAAGTAGATACTTCGAAGCTCGATAAAACCAGCGATGACGTTTGGTTGTACAAATCCCACGCAGGAGCCTTCATCGTCTACACGAACCATACATACAATACACCGTCTACCGCAGGACAATATTGCAATTTTCAAATTGAATTCGAACCCACGGAAAAACAGCCAATGCTCAGCGATTTTGGCGTTATCCCTGAGATTCAATTTGATCGAAAATCCCAATTCACTAGCCTAATGGTAGGTTATGAGGATTTTTCTTATGGATCTGATGCAGATTACTACGAGTTCGAAATTATAAATAAAGATGATGGAACAACAGTATCTCGTAAATACGATCCAGCAATACCCGAAGTAAAAGCTCCAAAAGCAGGGCATTTGGATCAAAAGGCTGTCGAACAATGGCTCTACAACTTTATGGCATCGAAATTCGCCGCAGATATGGTAACGGAGCCTGTAAAAAAAACGTTTGAAATCAAACAAAAGATTGTAGATAAGGATGCCGCCGTCAATCAATCATCTGAAAGGATTCGTACTGTTGTCATTACACAAGTACCCTATGTGTACAGTTGTGAGCAGGAAGCTTGGCCGGCACCGCCGCAGTTTATTACGCCAGAAGCGGACTGGCCGCTTGATTGGTATGATGTAGTTCCCTTTCCCGTGACAGATGGCGAACCGGATATAATTCCCCATCGAGGCTGCGAAGATCCTGCAGGTTATGATGAGTTTACAAAACGCGTGTTTATCGATGGTTCCGAGATCAACGCAACTGCCTTTTACCGAGGGGATTATATTTTCGGAGAAAACAAGCTTGGAATACGCGAGGTTAAGACAACTTTTACAGCACCGGACGGAAGCGAATCTTTTAAGATTCAACATGTGGTTGTTCATAAGTCGAAACCAAACGTTGCTATTAAACTCGAAGGACTTTATAAGCAAAACAGAACAATGATCGCGTTTGACCAGTCAAAAGCAAGTAACGATCAATGGGTGGAACAGAACGCGCCTCTTGAAATCACATCGTTTAGTTTCGTCAAACCAAATGATCTCAATTTAAAATGCCGAGTAGGCTTTTGTGAATCCAACACATCGGAAAAACAATATATGTATAAGGAAACGGGCAGCTATCAAATCAGCATAGCAGCAAAAAGGGTCATTCCGTATGGCAATGGAAAATCCATTACTCGTTATTCTGATCCGTATGTGGTCGACTATGAAATACTTCCCGACCATGAACCAGCAGTAATAGCTCATGCTTACGAATCCCAAATTAGCCGTCTGGATCAACTCAAGCTCTTTTATGATGCCGTTAGCACGGATGGCGACTTTATTTCGGAGAAACGATTAGAGGTCCACTACGATTCAAACAACGATGGTACCATGGACGAAATCGTCTTCCAGTCCAACGGTGATCTTTCGGAACTTCCCGTATTCGAGAAGCTTGGTCAGTATAAAATCGTTGCTTATGCGAAAGAAAGTACAAACCAAGACCGGCTAATGGAGTTTATTACGCCTGGTGACAACAAAACGAAAACAATAGAATCGTATTTCTTTGTCGACAATTATTCTCCTTCAAGCGACTTATACTTGGATATTCCAACGCAAAAGCCCGATATGGACATTTACTTCATGTTGGATTCCAACTTAAAGCAATCATCGACAGATTATATTCGAGGAAACGGTGTCACACTCACAAATGCCTTCACCCAAGCGAACATGTTAGCGAATCTAAGCATTTGGGATATGAAGACCTATACAGATACTATATCAGCTAGTACAAGCAATGGTACCGGCACTTCTTACCCCAGCAGCACTTATTACTATTCATCAAATGGTTATTCAGGCACGTTGTCGCTATACAGCACATCCAACAGTCCTTATACGCGAGATGAGGGTAAATTCGTCAAAGTGACGGACTCCAAAACCGGTACAGGAACATGTTCGAGTTCAGTAACGACTTACTATGATTCTAAAGGAAATTACAAAGATTCAAGCTCATGGAATAATTGCGGATCTTCACAGTATTATAGCGACGGTAAATACTCTGGTACCATTGGCCGATCCGGCGAGTCGCCAAATGGTCCAAGCTGCGGACCAACGGGCACTCCAAATGGATCATGTTCACGTGGTTGGACAGCCTACTATAGCGGGACGGTTTATTGGACACATGATGTGTGGGAACCCAGAGAAGTATCGTACGATAGCTATACTGGCTTCTATAGTGGGAGCATATCCAAGGCTATTCGACAATGGTACGATAATTCATTTATGAGGTCCGTGCCAGCCAAATATGTGATCTACATCTCTGACAACCAGGCATCGCAGCTCTCGGATTTGCAAAATGTGATTAACAAAAACGAAGCGAAACTCATCATCGTGGGTTCGAATGTTTTCCGATCGCAGATATCGCATGACCATTTTATCTCTAATACGGGAGCGATAGAAGATGTTGTAGCTTCCGTCATCAGTTACATAGCTGAAAGCAATCCTGCCGTACCTAAAGTTCTAAAGCTGGTCGGAGATGAAATCGAAACGAGAACGGCGACATTCGACTATGAGTCCGACTCTATACCGACGGTTAGCGACCAGCTTCAAATCATACAGGATCCTCAATATTATGACAACAGCATGGGCTTTGAATCCATTAACGGAAAGCAGCTCATCGCCGTCAAAAACAATAACAATTGGTTTCCGTACCAGTCCAAGGTTACGTTAAGCAGACCCGGCAAATATCAGTTCATTCGGCGCGTAAAGGATAGACCGACGACCGATCCGAATTTCAGCGAATACGGCTATTTTTCCAACGAATCCGTCGTTGAAGTGATCGTGCATCGCAAGCCCATCCCAGATGTCATCCTGGATTTCGACTACGTGTCCGCATCGAATATGTACAAGACGACATGGATCGATGCCAGTTACGATCTGGATCATAATATAACGCGAGCGGCGACGGATCGGGGCATTCAAGCGCGATCGATCAAGCTTACGAAGCAAGGAAGCGGCGAAGTATGGACGCGAATTCCTTCCGAGCTGTCTTCGGGGACTTACATCTTGGACTATAGAGTTCAGGATATCGAAGGAGTATGGTCGGATCCGATTGTGCGGACCTATGTACTGCCAGAGACGGTTCCCGTTCAGCTGAAGTCTAACCTGCGGACGCAAGATGAAAATTTTTCGCTGAATAACGTTCCTGCAAGCGAGAAGCTTGTAGCTCACGAACTATGGACCAGATTCCCATATTCCGTCGCCCTCTCTCTTTCTATGGGAGGTTATATTAATAAGTCCGTTCCGTATTATACGGGAAGCAGGAGCGGCAACGATATTGCCTGGAATGATGAGACGCTCGTTATTCCGAATACGACGCCGGATGGTTTGTACAGCTTCAAGATACGGGCTAACGGCTCCGTGGCAGGTTCTTATGCGGAGAATACGTATAACGTCCGCGTTAGCACTCCTATTAATCTTAACGGCAGTATCGATTCGATTAATGGCTTAAGCCGCAATCTGCTTACCTTAACCGTTGGAGAATCGTATAGGCTCGCGGCTTCCACCACCAAATATCCGGATTCCGCAGTGAACGGCAACGCGACGACGGTTACAGCTTTCAAAGGCACGCCATACCAACGGACGATTACATTAACCTCGACGACGAACTCCACGACGGGAATCGGAAGCAAGAGCTGGAGCAATCAATTGACGATAGCGGCGATACCTGACGGCTCCTATACGTTCGAATGGACCGCCAGAACGCCGAATGGCAATGTGCAGACGGTTGCGAAGACTGTCGTCGTAATGAATAACCGTCCGCCGACGCCGGGGTTTAGTTGGTGGCCGAATCCGGTCTACGAGGGAGATACGGTGACATTCCGCAGTTTGGCGAGCGATCCGGATCGTGATCCGATTACAGTGGCCTATGAATTGACGAGCCCAACCGGCGTTCGTCAAAACTATAGCTATAATTTGACCTATCCTTATTCGACTGCCGCTCCGGTTAGGCGGATGACTGAAACTGGAGCATGGAAGATGCGGCAGACCGTGACGGATGGGCGTTCAGCACTTGTTATGCTTAATCAGACTATTCAAGTGCTTCCTCTGACGCTGTCAGGGAACATAGGACATACGGATGCATGGAATGAGCGAAGGCAGGCTTATAACTTGAAGGAAAGCGGGAACCCGGAGTCGCCTCGAGGATACAATGTGTTCTGGGCAGGCGAGAGACTGATGCTGCAGGCGGCTACGACAGCGACCCCGACCGCAACGAAAGCGATCAGGGTGGAGGCGACGTTCGGCAATCGGAAGACAACTCTGAGTGCAGTAGGATCAACGAGCAGCATTTGGAAAGGGGAGATGTGGGACGATGCGATGGAGGAGCTCCCGGACGGTCCCGCAACGATTATATTCGTCGCCTATTATAGCAATGGCACGACCAAGACAACCAACGTCTCCGTTATTTTCGAAGGGAATATATCCGATACGGTTGGCGTTCATCGGGTCAAGTAACGGATTTAGCTGGCAATAACGGCTGCAGCGGAAGCGTGACATCGAGAGTCGTTCCCTCACCGGGGACGCTCTCCACTCGAATCGACCCTTGATGGAGCTCAACGATTCGCTTGACGATCGATAAGCCGAGCCCGTTGCCTTCTATGGTTCGTGTGCGTTGCTTGTCCCCCTTGTAAAATCGTTCGAAAATGCGGGCCTGATCCTCGCGCGGTATGCCGATTCCCGTATCGCTGATCCGTACGGTAATCTCTCCTTCGTTCTTTACCGATTGGATGGTGATCCGTCCATGGGGAGGCGTAAATTTGATAGCGTTATGCAGCAGGTTCAGCCAAACCTGGCTAAGCAACTCCGCATTCCCGTGCATGATAACTTCCGCCAGCTCGAGCTCGATGTCCTGCTCTTTCTCCAGCCATTGAGGTTCGCTTGCCAGGACGATATCCGTTAGTTGCTTGTCGAGACTAAACGGCGCCATGTCCCATTGGATATGGTCCGACTCGAGCGAAGTCAGCTTCATTAAGTTGTCGCTCAGCCCGGAGAGACGAATCGTCTCCTTTTCGATGATGGACAAATAATGTTGTTGTTCTTCGCGCGTCAGCCCGTCTTGTTGCAGCATGCTTGCAAATCCGCGAATAGAGGTGAGCGGCGATTGAATCTCATGCGACACGTTGGATATAAACTGCTGCCTGAGCTGCTCCACCTGCTTCAGCTCCTGCGTCATCTCGTTAATGGAGTCGACGAACTCTCCAAGCTGGGAGTGATTGCGGAATTTGCCTTCCTGGTCGACGATGACGCTAAAGTCTCCTTTGGCGATTTTGCGAAAAGCGATAAGCATCTCGTTCCAGACAATCATCTGCTTCGGGCGCGTAATAAAGTTAATAAGCAGCGCCGTGATGACGAACAAGAGAACGCCGAGCCCCCATACTGCCAAATGAACGTAATAATCGTTCCAGCGTAGTCCTCGGTAATCATAGAACCACATGAACAGGAAGTAAGCGCTCGTGTAGACGGCGGCGCAGAACAAGATGACTGAGATGATTGCAATTGCGCCCTTCCAAATGAAGAGGCCAAGCGACGGTCTGCGATTCTCCTTGTCCGTTCTTCTCATCCCGTCGCCTCCGTCTCCAGCCGGTAGCCGAGTCCGCGAATCGTACGGATCTTGATCGAGGCATTCCAGTCGGCGAATCGTTCGCGCAGGCGGTTAACATGCACGTCAAGCGTACGTTCGTTGCCATCGAAGTCGTAGCCCCATACCGATTCGATCAAAGAACCCCGCGACAGCGTTCTGCCGGTATGGCTCATAAGCATGAACAAGAGCTCGAATTCCTTGGGCGGTATGTTATGGGGTTCGCCATTCACCTTCAACTGATAGGTTCCGCGATCCATCATTATCCCGCCAGCGGCTATCTGCTGAGAGGCGGCAATACGATATCTCTTAAGCAAAGCTCTTACCCGCACGGCTAATTCGGCCGGGTCGAAAGGTTTCACGAGATAATCGTCCGCTCCGATATGGAAGCCGCGGAGCTTGTCGTTCAGCTCACCCTTGGCCGTAAGCATAAGGATTGGAAGGTCATGATCCATGCGCAAGCGGCGGCATAACTCCCAACCGTCCATATTCGGCATCATCAGATCGATGATGGCCATATCGGCGGGCGAAGCTTCCATCAGCGCCATAGCCTCTGCTCCATCACTTGTTTCGTTGACCGAATACCCTTCCTTTTCCAGGATGAGCCTTACAAGCTCGCGGATATGAGGGTCATCGTCAGCGATCAGGATGTATCCCATGTCATGCACCTCCAAACAGAGAACTTTCTCCCTGTTATAGTTGGTCTTAATGTTAGAAGAATACATCCTTCATGTAAACGGAATATAAACGAAGGGACTATGTGCTTTTCACTTTGGCAAAAAAATCGCTGATGGCATAATAAGCAGCGCCTCTGACGGCGGACTGCTCCTGCAATTCCGCGAATAATATACTTAGCTGCGCCCGATGGTAGGGAAGCGCCCGGGCCTCGACGGCTTCGCGCATAGCAGGGCCGATCCATGTCGCGGCGCTGCTCATGCGATTGCCGACGATGACAACATCGGGATTAAACACGTTAACGATGTTGGCGATGCCGACACCCAGATAGTACCCGATGTCGCTAAACAATTGCCGTACTCGCTCATCCCCTTGCTCCGCGGCTTTGAGCAGTTGCCCGAGGCTTGCGTATCCAAGCGAGGAAGCCTGTTCGAGCAAGGCGTTCTCGGAGGCGTACAGCTCCCAACAACCTTGATTGCCGCAACTGCAAGGCTTGCCATCATACTGAATGGATAGATGGCCAAGCTCGCCGGAGAAGCCGGAAGCGCCTTTAAACAATTCTTTGTTTAAAATGATGCCGGTGCCGATCCCGATTCCGACGCTCACGTAAATTTGATTGCGAATCCCGCGACCGGCTCCATAGGTTTGCTCGCCTTGCGCGCCTGCGTTCGCTTCGTTGTCGATCGTGACGGAGAGGCTATAACGGCTCTCCAGCATCCCTTTTAAGGCAACCTGCTTCAGCTTCATGTTCGGAGCGAACAGGATGACGCCTTGATCGTCCACGATGCCCGGCACGCCGACGCCGATACCTACGATTCCATAGGGGCTATCCGGAGCTTGCTTTATAAGGCCGTCGATGCAGCCGGTCAACTGCTCCAGCGGCAATTCCTGATTGGCTCGTCCAAGCTCGATATGAGTATCGGCAATGACGCCTCCCGCCAGATCGGTCAGAATGCCTCTAATATAGTTGACGCCGAGATCAATGCCCACCGCATAGCCAGCTTTCTCGTTAAATAAAAGCATGACGGGTTTGCGTCCGCCGCTGGACTCCCCAGGTCCGATCTCGTAGACAAGATGGGCATCGATCAAATCCAGTACGAGGCTGGATACGGTAGCCTTGTTTAGGCCAGTCCGCTCCGATATGCCTGCACGCGATAGCGGCGCATGCTTAAGGACGGCATCGAGCACGATAGAAG
The DNA here is from genome assembly GCF_002165585.1 of Paenibacillus sp. MY03. NCBI lineage: Bacteria > Bacillati > Bacillota > Bacilli > Caryophanales > Paenibacillaceae > Paenibacillus > Paenibacillus sp. MY03. Next base: position 494,456 of record NZ_MXQD01000001.1, read on the forward strand.
TGTTCATTTTTTTGATGAGGGCAAGGTCGCCCGTGGGTTTCGTTGGCACGCGTAACGTTCTCCTGTCTATGATTATCCGTAGTCGATGATTCTTGTACGGAAAGTATACCATAAAACTTAGTTTGTTTAATAGACAAACAAAGTGTGTTTGTGTTATTCTGCATGTAGAAGGAAAACGCATTCATCCCAAAGGAGGAGTTATTACTTATGAGTTACTTCAAAAACATTCCGGCAATCGCATTCGAAGGGAAAGGCTCCGACAATCCGCTTGCATTTAAACATTATGATCCGTCCCAGGTCGTGCTTGGCAAAACGATGGAAGAACATCTTCGTTACGCGGTTGCTTATTGGCACACGTTCAACGCTAACGGCACGGATCCGTTCGGTTCCGGCACGATGGTGCGCGGCTGGGATCAATTCGACGGTCTGGATCGTTCCAAAGCCCGCGTAGAAGCGAACTTCGAATTCATGGAGAAGCTGAACATTCCTTACTACTGCTTCCATGATATCGACATCGCTCCGGAAGGCGCTACGCTGCAAGAAACGAACAAAAACCTCGATGTCATCGTGGCGTTGCTGAAGGAAGCTATGAACGCTTCCGGCAAAAAGCTGTTATGGAACACGGTTAACATGTTCACGAATCCTCGCTTTGTTCATGGCGCAGGCACGACTTGCAACGCGGACGTATACGCATATGCAGGCGCGCAATTGAAGAAAGGCCTGGAAGTCGGCAAGGAGCTCGGTGCGGAGAACTACGTATTCTGGGGAGGCCGCGAAGGCTACGAAACGCTGCTGAACACGGACATGGGCTTCGAGCTTGATAACCTCGCCCGCCTTTACCATATGGCGATCGATTATGCGAACGAGATCGGATTCGACGCGCAATTCCTGATCGAGCCGAAGCCGAAGGAGCCGACGAAACACCAATACGACTTCGACGCGGCAACGACAATCTCGTTCTTGCAGAAGTACGGTCTGCAAGACAAGTTCAAGTTGAACCTGGAAGCGAATCACGCTACGCTTGCCGGCCACACGTTCGAACATGAGATCCGCACGGCGGCTATCAACGGCATGCTGGGATCGCTTGACGCAAACCAAGGCGACCTGCTGCTGGGCTGGGATACGGACGAATTCCCTACGGATCTGTACTCCACGACGCTGACGATGTACGAAGTGCTGAAAGCCGGCGGCCTGGGCCGCGGCGGCGTTAACTTTGACGCCAAAGTGCGTCGCGGCTCTTTTGAAGACCAGGATCTTTTCCTTGCGCATATCGCGGGCATGGACAGCTTCGCTTGGGGACTGAAAGCAGCTGCCAAGCTGATCGAGAACCGCACGCTGGACAGCATCGTAGATCACCGTTACCGCAGCTTCAAAGAAGGCATTGGCGCCGACATTGTAGCCGGCCGCGCCACGTTGAAGTCGCTTGAGCAATATGCGCTGCAAAACAATCCGATCGTAAACAAGTCCGGCCGTCAAGAGCGTATTCGTCTTATGTTAAGCGAAGTTATTTTTAGCGTATAAACGGGAGGCTCTGGATATGAGTTACGTGATCGGAATCGACCTCGGCACCAGCGCGGTCAAAGCGCTTCTTGTGAACAAGGAAGGGACGGTTGTCGCCGAAGCTTCGCGCAGTTATCCGCTCTATCATGAGCGCTCCGGCTGGAGCGAGCAGCGGCCCGAGGATTGGGTGGACGCGACGCACGAAGCGCTGCGAGAGCTTGCTGCCAATGAAAACATCGATGCCGGCGCGATCGAAGGCATCAGCTTCTCGGGACAGATGCATGGATTGGTGCTGCTGGATGGCGAAGGCAAGCCTGTTCGCAACGCCATTCTGTGGAACGATACACGCACGACGGAGCAGTGCCGGGAGATCGAGCGGGTGCTTGGCGACAAGCTGCTTCGATTGACTCGCAATCCCGCATTGGAAGGGTTCACGCTGCCCAAAATATTGTGGGTTCGAGAGAACGAGCCAGCTTTGTTCCAATCGGCCGAGTCCTTCCTCTTGCCGAAGGATTATGTGCGATATCGGCTGACCGGACGTCGCCATATGGATTATTCCGACGCCGCGGGCACGCTGCTGCTTGAAGTAGCGGAGAAACGCTGGAGCGATGAGGTGCTGGAGGCTTTCGGCTTGCCGGCAAGCTTTCCGCCTCCTCTTGTGGAATCTCATATGCTGACGGGCACGCTGCTGCCGGAAGCAGCGGAGCGTTCCGGCTTAAACGTTGACACGAAAGTATTCGCGGGCGGGGCGGACAATGCTTGCGGCGCGATCGGGTCCGGCATTCTGTCGGAAGGTCTGACGCTGTGCAGCATTGGTACGTCGGGCGTCATTCTCTCTTACGAGAATGACAAGTCGAAGGACTTCGGGGGCAAGGTCCACTTCTTCAACCACGGGAAGGAGGATTCGTTTTATGCCATGGGCGTAACTCTTGCGGCGGGCTACAGCCTCAGCTGGTTCAAGAAGACGTTCGCGCCTGGAGAGTCCTATGACGAGCTGCTGGCCGAGGTTGGCGGGCTGCCGCCGGGAGCTGGCGGTCTGCTGTTCACGCCTTATCTGGTCGGCGAACGAACGCCCCATGCGGACTCTTCGATCCGCGCAAGCTTTGTGGGCATCGACGGCTCGCATGAGCGCAAGCATTTTGCCAGGGCGGTTATGGAGGGCATCACCTTCTCGCTAAACGAGTCCGTGGATATGTTCCGCGGCGCCGGCAAAAAGGTGGAACGCATCGTCTCCATCGGGGGCGGGGCGCAGAATCCCGTCTGGCTCCAGATGCAGGCCGACATTTTTGGCGCGACGGTTGTGTCGCTGGAAAATGAGCAGGGACCGGGACTTGGAGCGGCCATGCTCGCAGCTTATGGATGCGGGTGGTTTGACAGCCTGGAGGCATGTTCCGCGGCGTTCGTGAAGTACGCATCGGAATACGTTCCGAACCAAGAGGCAACGAATGCATACGTTGGTCTGTTCCGCGCCTATCAGCAAGTTTACGGCGCGACGCGCGAGCTTAACGAAACGCTCGCTGCATACCGGGCGTAAAAGACGAGGAACGCCCAACCAAATGATAAGCAATAAGCCGTTTGATTCTCCTGAGACCAGGGAACCAACGGCTTATTCGCGTTTTCCGGGCATCGGGCAGGCATGAATTCCACGTGATTAGGCATCCTAAAAGCAGGAAATGACCAAATACTCGGAAGGAAGATGCAGGTTGTCCCACTTATCGGCGATAATGTTCGACTTCAGCGATAGCAGCAGCGCCGCGATGGCTCGCGAATTGCTGCTGGAGCTTGGCTACGATCCCGTTATGCATCATGAAAGCCGCATGCATATTCATGTGGAGGGAGGCGACTTGACGTCGGCTCTCGAGATTGCGCAGGCGCATGGCGGGCAACTCGTGGAACAAGCTCATATTGCCGAAGAAGCCGTGACCAGCTCTGCCTATGCGCTGGATGCAATCACTATTCCCGCCCATGTCGTCAATGAGGATTGGATAGACGCGGAAGGGGCGCGCAACAGGGATGAAGACGGCGTTATGACCAGCGAAGAGCTTCTGCCTGACGACGGCACGTACAATCATTTCTCGGGCGACGTCCATATCTAGGCCGGCATGCCGTCCCGCTCATAAGCGGCAAAGAAGAGGGCTCCCCTAAACCTTGGTTCCAAGGTCGAGGAGAGCCCTCGCTCGTGCATGTCGATCTTTACCGTGCCAGCTCCATGGCCCTCTCGGCCGCGTGCCTTCCGGCGTTATACCCGGTCGTGAACGCGGCCGTTATATTGTAGCCGCCCGTATAACCGTGGATGTCCAGCACCTCGCCGCAGAAGTACAGTCCGGGCATTAGCTTGGACTGCATCGACCTTGGATCGATCTCCTTTAGATGAACGCCTCCGCCCGTCACGAACGCTTCTTCGATCGACAACGTCCCGTCGATGCGTACCGGAAATGCCTTGGCAACCCGAGCCAGCGCAAGCCATGCTCCCTTGGGAATGTTATCGTACGTGATATCGTCCCGCAGACCGGACTTGAGGAACATAATAGGCAGCATCCGCTCCGGGTAATAACCCTTGAGGACGTTTTTTATCGTTTTGCGGCTATCGCCCTTGCAAAGGGCCAACGTCTCGGAGTACAGCTCATCTGCTGTACGTTCGGGCATGAGATCGATAGTAGCTTTCACTTCGCCGCCGCCGTTTTTTCGCAGCTCCTTGACGACGAATCCGCTGCACCGAAGCGCGATTGGACCCGACAGGCCGAAGTGGGTGAAGATCATATCGCCTTCATGCCTGATAATGGGCTTTTCCTTGGCGTTCAAGATCGTCAGCGCGACGTTTCGAAGAGAGAGCCCCTGCAGCTCTTTGCCCAGAATGAAAGAGGATCTCGACGTAAGCGGCACCTCGGTTGGGAACAGCTCCGTGACGGTGTGTCCGGCTTCCTCCGCCCACGCGTATCCATCTCCCGTCGAACCCGTGTGCGGAACGGACTTGCCTCCCACGGCGACAATGACGCTGCTTGCTTTAATAATCTCCTTGGATTTCAATTGCACCCCGACTGTTCTGCCGCCCTCGTATAACACGCGTTCTACCGGACTATTGACCCGGATATCTACGCCCAGCGATCGAACTTTGTTTACTAACGCATCGACAACCGTCTTGGCTTTATCGGTAATGGGGAACATGCGGCCGTTGTCTTCTTCTTTAAGAGCAATGCCCAGTCTCTCGAAAAAGTCCATAATATGCCGATTGCTGAAAACGGCAAGCGCACTGTGCAAATATTTGCCGTTCCCGGGGATATGCTTGATTAATTCGTCCAGCTCTTTGGCGTTCGTTACGTTGCATCGCCCCCCGCCGGAAATGCCGAGCTTCCTGCCAAGCCTGTCCCCTTTGTCCAGAAGCAGGGTTTTCGCGCCCGATTCTCCGGCGGAAACGGCAGCCATTAATCCCGACGAACCCGCGCCCGCAATGATTACGTCATAACTCATATCTACTCTCCTAACGATTATTCATAATAACCAAAAAAGGCTCTATTCACGACGGCCGTTTACAGTATAATTTAATTATTATACATGAATGCGAGGGGCTGTAACAGGATGAGTCAACGTGGCAGCTATAACGATAGGGATGATGTGCAGCAAGGCATAGCGGATGATGGGATCGAAGCTTCGGATAAGGTTCGCCGAACGGAGTGGCGAGTGCTCGGTACCGGCGTAAACGATTTATTTGTGCGCGAATGGCTGCCTGCCGCAGGCAAGCCTAAAGCAGTCATCTGTTTGGCTCATGGGCACGGCGAGCATGGCGAACGGTATGCGCATGTTGCGAAGGAGCTGGCGGCAGACGGATATGCCACTATCGCCTACGATCATTACGGCCACGGCAGATCGCAAGGAAAGCGGGGGCATATGCTGTCTATGGAGGCGGCGATCGCCGATCTAACGTTGATGCTGGAGCAATGCGCGAAACGTCATGCCGAGATTCCGCTCTTCTTATACGGCCACAGCATGGGGGGGAATATCGCGTTAAATTGCGCGATCCGGACCAAGCCTGACCTTGCAGGGCTCGTTCTGACAAGCCCATGGCTAAGACTCGCCTTCAAACCTCCCGCAGTAAAAGAATGGCTCGGGCGCAGGTTGGCGACGTTCTGGCCCTCCCTGCCGATGTCCACTGGACTGAAGGAGGAAGACCTGTTCCGGCAGAACGGTACGGAAGCGTCCAGATCCCGATCCATGAAGGGGGATCCGCTGAGTCATACCATTATTACGCCAAGGGCATTTACCGAAATTCAGGATGCCGGAGAGTGGGCGATCAAGCACGTCAACGAGCTTCATGTCCCCCTTCTGCTTCTGCACGGAACGGCAGACAGGGTAACCTCATACGCCGCAAGCAAGGAGTTGGCGGATGGAATGAGGGAGGGCTGCGACTGGAACCCGTGGCAGGATGGACTTCATGAACTGCATAACGATCTTCAAGGCGGAGAAGCCATTGCTTGTATTAAGGCCTGGATGAACGACAAATTATAGAAAGCAACATATATCAACTAGTGCTGGTTCAGATCAGCCGGCTTCGCCGCCGGTCGTCTATGAACAACCTCTATGTACGTCGTCGATAAGGAGGCCTGTCATCTTTGCTGAAGGACTTATTGCTGCAATTCTTCTTATCGGTCCTTCCTATCTTCGCGTTTCTGCTCTGGCACGACAAGGAGCGGGGCTGGAAGGGCTTTAAGCCGTTCATCGCGATTGCAAGCGGCGTAGCCATGGTAATGTGCGCGCTTACAACTTCGCTTGTTTTTGACTTTGACGTCGATTATCGCACGGTTCCGTTTCTGGTGGGATCTCTGTACGGAGGCTACAGAGCATTCGGGGCGCTTTTTGTCCTCTACGTGCTGCTGAGGCTGCCGACACTGGACAATAATTTCGAAATCGTCGGATTTATCGTCTCGCTGATTGTATTTTCCATCATGCTGCTTACGATCATACGGAAATTTGAGAATGCCTCCAGCGTTAGCAAGGAACGAATCGGCCTCGTCATGGTAATAATCGTGGCGATGGTTCGTATCGTGCTGACCAAATATTATTCTGACGCGTATCAGATGGAATGGACCTTGTTGGCAGGCTTCGAAGTAGCATTGTCGATAATAGGTCTGCTGCTTGCTTTTTGGCTGTCGATCTATATGATCGAGAGCATCAAGGAGAAGCAGCAGCTCTACGACGAAGTGGGTCAGCTGTCCGTCAACTACGGCAACGAGGTGCAGAAGCTGCAGCAATTTATCGATAACGCGCCTCTGGCTGTACTCATCGTGGACGGAAACGGCTTTATAACCCATGCCAATGAGGAATCGATCAAGCTGCTTGGCTTCAAGGAGGGATACCGAGACGTTGCCAGGCTCAAAAATACGCCGTTCCCGGAAACCTTCGATCCGCAGCGAATGAAAGAAAGCGCCGATCTGCTGCATAAGGCGCTGGATGGCATGGATACGCCCACTTTGTCGATCGACGACGAGGGTTGGACGCTTATTCTGACAACCGTTACGCTAAGGGAGATCGAAGACAATCGGATTACGGGAGCAGCGCTAATTGCCAGCGATATTACGGAGCTTAGACAACTGCGCGACGAACGGGGCAGGATGGAGCGCCTCAGCCTGGTTGGCCAGATGGCAGCCAGCATTACGCATGAAATCCGCAATCCGATGGCGGTTATTCGCGGCTTCGTTCAGTTGATTCAAGAGCGCAGCCCCCAGAGTCAATTCGAATATTTCCGAATTATTATGGAGGAGCTTGATCGCGCTAATCTCATTATCAGCGACTTTCTATCGCTTGCGCAAAACCGGGAGCTCAAGATGGAGAGGGCGAATCTGCATCACACTATCAACGATCTAGTCCCGCTGATTAGCGCCGATGCCAATCTGCGCGGTCAGACGCTGGAGATTGTCCTATGCGAAGATATGCCCGATATGCTGCTTAATGACCGAGAAATGAAGCAACTGCTGCTTAATCTTGCACGCAACGGGATGGAGGCGATGGGAGACAAAGGCGTTTTGCGCATACATACGGCCTGGACGGCCGAGGAGGTCAGTATTCAAATTGCTGACGAAGGGGTCGGTATTCCCCAGGACAAGCTTGACCATCTGTTTGAGCCCTTTTATACGACCAAGACGCGCGGAACCGGTTTAGGCTTGCCTTTATGCCTCAGCATTGCAGAACGGCATAACGGCCGCATTGAGATACATACCCGGGAAGGAGAAGGAACGACGTTTGTCGTCTCCTTTGACATAAGGGAAGGCTCAGGCGGACATGCTAATTAGCTTATCGGTCCTAACCGGCCCCCCATTTAGAATAGTCTCAGCCGCTCATCATGAAGCTGGCAACCGGAGCAAGTGCTCCGGTTGCTTTATTTTCGTAAGGAGCGTTATAATAGTAGCAAAAATCACCACAATATAAAGGAGTGTTCATTATGTCTATGTCATTCGAAAGATACATGCTGGATATGGTTCAACCGATGCGGGACGACTTAACGAAATTGGGTATCAAGGAGCTTCGCACGCCCGAAGAGGTCGAAGAGAACGTTCCGGGCGCAAGCGGTACGGCGCTGATCGTCATTAACTCCGTATGCGGCTGTGCGGCGGGACAATGCCGTCCCGGCGTGGCTGATGCGCTGAATCATGAAGTGACGCCGGATCATCTGTTCACGGTATTCGCCGGTCAGGACAAGGAAGCGACGGCTAAAGCCCGCGAATATTTTGCGCCGTATCCGCCATCCTCGCCTTCCATCGCCTTGATGAAAGACGGAGAACTGGTGCACTTTATCGAACGTCACCAAATTGAGAATCGTTCCGCTGCGGATATCGCGGCAGATCTGACGGATGCCTTCGACAAATACTGCACGAAATAGGAGCTAAATGATGAGCCTACAACAACAAATCATCGAACGACTCGGCGTTAAGCCGACTATTGATCCAGCAGCCGAAGTGCGTAAGCGCGTCGACTTCCTGAAGCAATACGTGTTGAAATCCGGCACGTCCGGACTGCTGATCGCGATTAGCGGCGGCCTCGATAGCGCTGTCGCTGCGGGATTGTGCAAGATCGCGACGGACGAATTGAGCGAAGAGTCGGGCAAGGAATATTTGACGTTAGGCGTCTTTCAGCCTTACGGTGACCAATCCGACATTGCGGACAGCTATGCCGTAGCGGCTGCATTTGATCTTCGTTATAAGGCCGAGACCAATATCGAAGAAGCCGTAGACGAGATTGCCCTGGAGGTCGAGCACAGCTTCAAGCAGCTAGGCATTCCGCGCCATATTAGCCGGGGCGGCAAAGGCAACGTGAAAGCGAGAACTCGAATGGTCATGCAGTACGCCCTCGCATTCGATCTGAATTTGTTGGTCGTGGGCACCGATCACGCTTCCGAAGCCATTACGGGCTTCTATACGAAGTGGGGCGATGGCGCGGTCGACATTACTCCGCTCAGCTCGCTCAACAAGCGTCAGGTTCGCCAGATCGCCGCTCATATCGGCGTACCGAAAAGCGTACTGGACAAAGCGCCTACCGCCGGTCTTTGGGACGGTCAGACGGATGAAGGCGAGCTTGGTATTTTATACGAAGACAACAGCGCGTATCTCGAAGGCAAGCAAATCTCCCAGGAAGTCCGGGAGAAGCTGGAAAAGCAATATTTGAAGACGGAGCACAAGAGGTCCGGAATTCCCGGTATTTAAGTGCACATACATTCGGGGGTGTTGCCTTGATTATTGGAATCGGACACGACCTGACGGATGTGCTGCGCGTCGAATCGCTGCTGGACGGTGAACGTGGCGAACGATTTCTGAAGCGCGTGTTGACGGATGGCGAGCGAGAGCTGGCGAAGTCATACGCAGGGGCCCGGCTGCATCAATTCACGGCGGGCAGATTCGCGGCGAAGGAAGCCATCTCCAAAGCATTCGGCTGCGGAATCGGCGAACTCCTTGGCTTCCATGACATTGATATTTACCGAAACGAGGACGGCAAGCCGATATGCGGATTGTCGGAGGAAGCCTGGACAAGGCTTGGGCTTAATCCCGAATATATCGAGATTCACGTCACGATTACGCATGAGCGTGCCATCGCTTCGGCATTTGTCGTCGTGGAGAGGATAAAGCGGTAACCTTCCGCCCATACTTGGAATGTAATGTTACAAGTATGATGCGGAAGGAGTTGCTTATGCTTATGACTAACGGTCAGAAGATCGGCAACCATGGTCCCGAGCCGAAACGCAGATATAAATCCGGACAAAGGGTTCAGTTCGAAGGCATATACCATGATGAGTGGGGCGGTTCATTGCTGCTGCTGCCGGGCGATGTGTTCCCGCTGCATCCGCATATGGGACATACTTGCTGGACCTACAAAAGGACATATGCGCCTTCCGCGCGTTTAGAGAAAGCTTCGAATCGAAGCGGTCGGCATACCGCTGCGCGAAGAGCCGGTTTCCTGGACTAAGGGAGGCCGGCTTTTTTGTGTTTTGAGAAATTTATGTAACCCTCACGTAGTCTGCACGCTTACGGATTTGGCCAGGCCGGTTGCCAACCCGTTACTGTTTCCCGGCCAGCCATCCGGCGAGCCCCTCGATCTCTTCCTCGGATAACTGCTTGCCGAATGCAGGCATCATGCCGTCTTCGCTCCCGTCCCTGATTCGCGAAGCAATATCAGCTGCGGCGAGTCTTGCTCCTATTTGCTGCAAATTCGTCTTCTCGCCTACACGTCCCTGCAGCTCGCTCCCATGACAAGAAAGACAGCGGGATTGGAACAGCGCCGCCGTCTCGGGCGGGGCGTCGCTTAATGCTTTGCTTGTCTTCGAGCCCTGCATCGGGCCGCCGCAACCGGCTAATATAGCAAGCAGCAATAAGCATGACGACACTGCAATGATTTGTTTTTTTCCCAGACCGGGTTTCATCTCGGCCCCTCCTTCGACATCTAGCATATTGGAAAAGTGGACTTTTCGGCCAACCTCTAATAGAGTATAGTCAAAGACGAATGGATGAAACAACCCCTGCGTATAACAGACGGGGCATTAGGAAGGAACGGCACAGCTATGACTCAAACCGAATTACAGGATGCAAAAACATATTTCAGCACAGAACTGCTAGCCTGGTACAGGCTTCAGAAGCGAGACTTGCCTTGGAGACAGAATCAGGATCCCTACCGGGTATGGGTGTCCGAAATTATGCTTCAGCAGACAAGGGTGGATACCGTCATCCCTTATTATCAGGCATTCATGGCCCAATTCCCAACCGTGCAGGCTCTTGCCGAGGCGCCGGAAGAAGAAGTGCTCAAGCGCTGGGAGGGGCTCGGTTATTATTCTCGCGCCCGCAACTTGCAAGCTGGCGCGAAGATGGTGATGGAGCAGTACGGCGGCGTTATTCCGGACAGCCATGAAGCCGTATCCGGCTTGAGAGGGGTTGGCCCGTATACGAGCGGGGCCATCATGAGCATCGCGTTCAACCGTCCGTATCCGGCGGTCGACGGCAACGTAATGCGCGTCTTGTCCAGATACTTCTGTCTGGAGGACGATATCGCCAAGCCGGCTACGCGAGTCGGAATTGAAAAGCTTGCGGTCACTCTCATACCAGAAGGTGCCGCAGGTGATTTCAACCAGGCGCTAATGGAGCTTGGCGCGTTAGTCTGTACGCCGAAGTCGCCAGGTTGTCTGACCTGCCCGGTCATGGAGCATTGCGCGGGCCGGATTGCGGGGAAGGAGACGGTGCTGCCGATCAAGACGAAAGCAAAGCCTCCACGCGACGAATACCGGATCGTTGCGATCGTGGAGCAAGAGGGCAAGGTGCTCGTAAGGCAGCGTCCCCGCACGGGGCTGCTGGCCCAGATGTGGGAACTCCCGCATGTGCTGCTGCCAGACACGGCTAAGGCGATGTTCGCCGCTGATGCACCGAAGAAGCAGCCTTACATGGCGGAGGCGCTGGTACGGGAGACGGAAGAGGCTTCCGGATTGTTCATTCGTCCGCAAGAATGGGTAATGGATGCCGAGCATGTGTTCAGTCATATTCATTGGCGGCTGAGGGTGTTCGGAGCAGATATGGGGCTGATCGGATTCCCGGGTTCAGTGGATAGCCGCGGAGGCGGCGGAGATATTGCGGCTGAGTCCTTATCCGCCTATACAACATCGACAGCGACGAGTACTATGACGGAGAGCGTGGAGCCAACGTTCGCTGGTCAGGACGGCATGACATACCGATGGATCGATAAGGCCGATATGGAAAAGCTGCCGTTCCCGAATGTGTTCATTCGCATTCTTGGACAATATTGGGGAGTTTAAAGGATTACAACGAATGGGGGAATGAATGATGGGAGATGCAACATCAATAAACGAGATGTTGGAGAAGCTGCTGGAGCACAAGATTGTAGCTATTTTGCGCGGAATTGAGGACGACACGGCCGATGGAGCTGCTGAGGCGCTTATAGAGGGCGGAATAAGGCTAATGGAAGTTACGATGAATACCGCCGGAGCAACGACCATTATCGAGCGCTGGCGCACGAAATATGGAAATGCCGCATCCATCGGAGCGGGAACCGTTCTGGATGTCGACTATGCAAAGCGTGCAATCGATGCGGGGGCGCAATTTCTCATCTCGCCAAACCTTGACGAAGAGGTGATTGCCTACGGTCAAGAACGCGGAGTCGCGGTTTGGCCGGGAGTTATGACCCCGACGGAGATCGTAAAGGCGCTGAAGGCCGGAGCTTGCGCAGTCAAGCTGTTTCCTATGGGCACGCTGGGCATTGGTTATCTAAAGGAGATCAGAGGCCCGTTAGACACCGTTCCGATTATGGCAACGGGCGGCGTGGACTTGAGCAACATTAGAGATTATTTCGCGGCGGGAGCGAATGCGGTCGGGATGGGCGGCAAGCTGATCTCGCTGGATTGGGTGAAGGAAGGCAAATTGAATCTCGTGACGGAGCGGGCTCGTCAGTTCACCGAGGCTGTACGGGACTTATGAATACTGCCGCCACTTACCAAAGCCATGGCTTGCGAATCTCGATCAATTGAACCCTTCCGAGTATGAAACGGTCATACAAGCCATATGATGGAAGGAAGAGAGCAAGAGCAAGGAGGCGGGTATGCGAAACGTAACGTCGAGACTTCTGGTGTTGGCCATAATTATACTGGCGGCTTATAGTCTGGAGCTGAAGCTGGATCTGTTTCCCTCCATATCGGATCCGGACGAGCCGGTCGCGGCCGTAAGCAAGCAACAAGTGAAGTTGAATACGCTGGACGGAACGGTCACGGAGTCGTCCGTCGCCGGGGAAGGACCTTACGACAAGCTGGAGCTGGAGTTGGCCGCGGGATTTCAAGCCCGTTCCGGGCAATTCTCCGTCACCTACACGGGCAATCGGAAGCAACTGTCGGATAATATGACGGACATTATCCGGTCAGCGCTTATGCATGACGATTATTCCGCCTATATTCTGGAGTCCTATCTGTACACGATCAGGAGCTGGGGCAACAAGTCGACGATAGCCATAGAAGCGAAGTTCCGCGAGACGAAGGAGCAGTCGGCCGAGGTGGACGCCCATGTTGAAGCTACGCTGGCGAAGCTGATAACTCCGGGCATGAACGATCACGAGAAGGTCAAGGTGATCCATGACTGGATCGTTACGCATGTGGAATACGATCAGTCGCTCTCTTATTACACCGCATATGAGGCGATTACGCTTGGTACGGCTGTCTGTCAAGGTTATTCGCTTCTGGGGTACAGGATGCTGGAGAAGGCGGGATTGGAAGTGCGGATCGCCGAAGGGACCGTCAATACGGGAGAACATGCCTGGAACATGGTCAAGCTGGACGGGATCTGGTACCACCTCGACTTGACTTGGGACGATCCGGTTGGAGCCGAGCCGGGTTCTCCGATTCGTTACAGCTATTATTTGAAAACGGATGAAGAGCTTCGCCTCGACCATGGGTGGACGCGCGAATATCCGGCGGCTGAAAACGCTTATGCGGATGCCTTGCAGGCGATGGAGAACGGCGGCAACGGCGAGCAAGCCCGTCTAGCGGCGAAGCTTAAGCTTGCTATCGGACTGCACTGGTTGGAAGAGAAAAATACGGTGCGCGGCAAGGACGCGCTTAAGACGACGATCGCCGGCGCCATCCACGACGGAGCAGGCGGCCTGCAATTCCGTTATACGGACGCGGACGGCTTTCCCGAAGCGCTCAAGGAAGCTTTCGAAGATGCCCCGGTGGCTGTCGGCTATCGGGCTAGCTACGAGCCTTACGCCGGCGATGATTCCTTAATTGTCAATATCCAACTGGAATACCCTTGAGAGGCAGGAATAGACATGAGCGATAATCATACGGTGGCGGACGAAATTGCGTTATGGATGTTCAATGAACTGAAAAATGCGGGGATCCTGTATCAAGCGGCGGCCGTTGAGCACATTACGGCTCGTTATGGCGAACAGTATATTTACGTAAACGACAATGGTCATGCTTCCATCGACAAGGAAGTCAAGAAGGCGTTCAAGAAGCTGCATGGCGGCAAAGCGGCTTGGGATCGCGACGCGTTTTTTTGGGGATGGACGTCGGCGATTCGAACTTAACTGACAGGCAACAGCAACAAAACCGTCTGCCAACTCCGGCAGACGGTTTTGTTGCTAAAAACTTCATAGTAGGGAAGGCGCTGCAGTGTATGAACCCAAATGCAGAATCAGAGTTACTTCGTTTGGGGCACCAGATCGCAAGCCTCGGCCGGCATCCAGTGCTCGTCCTCTCCGTCCCACTTCACGTTGCAGCCGATGGGATTGGTGAGCGGCACGGCGACAGGGCGACCGGCCAGATGATCGGACAAAGCGTTGTCCAGATCGTTGACGGTCATCTTGTCCGTCTCGCGAGGATTGTCCACGCCTCTGCCCGAGTATAGCAGCTTCCGATCCTGATCGAAGACATAGAAGTGAGGCGTACGAAGTCCTCCGTAAGCTCTTGCGACGTCTTGGCTTTCGTCATGCAGATAGGTCCAGGGGAAGTTTTTCTCCGACATTCGTTCTACCATATGGGCAAAGGAATCATCCGGCTTGGTCCGGACGCTGTTGGCATTGATGCCGACGAATTCCACTCCATGCTCCATGAACTTCAGTGCGGTAGCCCGCGTAACTTCTTCGGAACCGACAACAAACGGACAATGATTGCAGGTAAAGAATACAACAAGTACTTTAGCATCGGCGAAGTCCTTCAGCGAATATGTCTTGCCATCGGTAGCCGGCAGCTTAAAGTCCGGCGCTTGTTCTCCTAGTTGCAAAGTAAAAGCCATACTATCTCCTCCTCAAATCGCGTTCGAATAAGTAATGCCGCAGAACGAAGCCTCACCTCCTTGCACGGGTATAAACAAATAGCAAACGGAACGATGAACGCGAGAGATCAGGAGTTTAACCCTGCCCGCCTCGCGCTGCCGTCATTTGCTGCCATACGGAACCGGCAGCCTCTTCGCCGCGCAGGATGCGCTCCAGCGCAATCTGCGCCTGCAACTGGATCTCGAATTCGGGATCCTTCGCCGCTTCCTTGAGAGCCTCCACGGCCGTCTCGTCGCCTGCTTCGTACAAGAAGCGGGCCGCGCGCCAGCGCACGAGCTTGTTTTTGTCGCCGAGCGCCTTGATCATAGGTCCAATCGCGGCGGGATCTCCGAGATCGGACAAGGTGTCGCCTGCGGTGCGACGAACGGAAGCAGAAGCGTCCTGTAGCGCTTCGAACAGGAGCGGCATCGCCTCCGGCGACTTCAGATCGCCGAGGTAGATGACGGCCAGCCTGCGCACGGACGCATTTTCGTCGCGAATCGCCCGGTCCAGCAGCGGCAGTCCTTCCGGAGCGCTGACATAACGGTCCAGAGCGGCGTAGCGGCTCTGCCAGTCCGGGGCTCCGAACGCCACAGTCGCTTCCTCCAGGCTGAGCGGAGCAGGACGGGGAGCGACGGGCGCCGATTCTTGTCCGTCCGTGCCTGCTGTTCGCGCTGCTTCTACCAGAGCGTCCAGCCTGTCATCGGTATAAGACGCGTCCAACTCGCGCACAATCTCCGCGGCTATCTCTTCGGGCTCGCCGTACCTGACGCCGAATTCCTCCAGCATCCGTTCGCGAATCATGGAGGAGCCCGCCGCCCGGCCTACCGCTTCTCCGAATTTATCGGGAAGCGCCGAACGCGTCTCTCCGTCGTTCATCCGCACTCGTACTTGCATGGGAATGCCTCTGTACATCTGAACCAGCACTTGAGCTTCGCCGTACCCGGAGCCCATGCCTTTGCTTGTATCGGTCCCGTCAGCCGGGATGCCGTCGCCTTGCAGCAGCTCGCGGGCTTCGCCCAATATTCGGGCCCAGTCGGCGCCCGGCTTTCTGTCGAGCGCAATAAAGTCGGCCGTGCGGAACACGCTGCGCACCCCGTCAATCCGCAGCAGTTCGTTATAGGGATGAGGCGCGGCATCCGCCTCCTTGACGGTATATGTTAATCTTCTTCCGCGCGCCAGCGACTCGTCTACATTGAGCTTCATGGAGTTCGGGCTTGGCGTCGGTTCTATCGACAATAGTTTCATAAATGCGTACCTCCTTTCCTCCTACTATACCACGCATGGCATCGATTTTCTAAAAATGGCATGGAATACCGACTTAAATTGGGCTTGTTATGAAGAAAGCTTTATTTGCAAACCATGCCCCGCCCTTGGTATCTTATTGATAAGACAGAAGCAAGGGAGGAGGCAGCAGTGTGCGTATCAGGCGTTTCTCTAATCAGAATAAAGTCGTGCAGCAAAACTCATATAAGCAATTCAACAGGTGGAGACAGGAAAGAGTCAGGAAGATAAAGCACAAGGATTATTCGTATCAAGTGCCGAACGTGGAACCCGATATCGAGTTTCTGAAAGGAAATACGGAGCTGCCCACGATTACCTGGATCGGACATTCCACCTTCCTTATCCAAATCGAAGGTCTTAATATTATGACGGATCCCGTATGGGCTGGGAAAATGGCGTTCCAGAAACGTCTTGCCCCGCCGGGCATCCCCATCGATCAGGTGCCGCCTATCGACGTTATCCTGATCTCGCATTCTCATTACGATCATCTTAATATCGGCTCGATTCGCAGACTGAGCGGGGCCAAACAAATTATTGTACCTGCCGGACTCAGCTCCAAGCTGCGGTTCAAGGGGTTCTCGCGCGTAAAGGAGCTGCATTGGTGGGAGTCGGCGAGAATCGGCGAAACGACTTTTACGTTCGTTCCGTCCCAGCACTGGACCCGCCGCAACCCATGGGATACGAACAGCTCGCATTGGGGCGGCTGGATTATTCAGAAAAGCGGGGCGGATTCGGGACCGGGCTTGTTGAGGCCGGATGGAACTTCCGGGAAAGTGGCGCTTCACGGCACAGGCGGTGCGTCGTCTTGCGAGTCGGAGATCATGCGGCGTGAGATCGCCGCGGGCTATTCGGCGGATGAGATGACGGTTTGCGACGGCCGGCCGATGGTATGCGATGCGCCGACGATCTACTTTGCAGGCGACAGCGGCTACTTTGCCGGCTTTAAGGAAATCGGCCGCCGCTTTGACATCGACGTAGCCTTGATGCCAATCGGCGCGTACGAGCCGGAATGGTTTATGGGACCGCAGCATGTTACGCCGGAAGAAGCGCTGCAAGCCTTCGAGGATACCGGAGCCCGCTGGTTCGTACCCATGCATTACGGCGCGTTCAAGCTCGCGGACGATACGCCGCTGGAAGCGCTGGAACGGCTGGAGGCGGAGCGCTGCAGACGCAAGCTGGAGGAAAACCGCATCATCGTCCTTCCGCACGGAGAGACATGGAAGCTTGCCGGGAACGGCGAGCGGAAGTAAACTTCGAACGGCGGGAAGGTTTCTGTCATTTGTGCGTTCGTTTCCAGTACAGACTATGCTATAATAGTGCGAGCATAATGTGTAAAGGATGGGATTGGAGAAATGATTAGTACAAGTGGCATTACGCTTCGTTTCGGGAAGCGACCGCTTTTTGAAGACGTTACTATTAAGTTTACGCCGGGCAACTGCTATGGCTTGATCGGCGCTAACGGCGCGGGCAAGTCGACTTTCCTGAAGATTCTGTCGGGCGAAGTGGAACAGTCCTCCGGCGAAGTTCATATTACGCCAGGCGAGCGGCTGGCGGTCCTCAAGCAGAACCATTACGAATACGATAGCTTTAAAGTGCTTGAGACGGTCGTCATGGGCCATAAGAAGCTCTATGAAGTCATGAAGGAGAAAGACGCACTGTATGCCAAAGCGGACTTTACGGACGAAGACGGCATGCGCGCGGGCGAGCTGGAAGCCGAATTCGCGGAGATGAACGGCTGGGAAGCGGAATCCGAAGCCGCCGAGATGCTTAACGGCCTCGGCATTACGACCGAACTGCACGACAAGCTGATGTCGGAGCTGGACGGCAACGAGAAGGTCCGCGTCTTGCTGGCGCAAGCGTTGTTCGGATCGCCGCAGATTCTGCTGCTCGATGAGCCTACCAACCATCTGGACATCGAATCCATCCGTTGGCTGGAAGATTTCCTTTCGCGCTACGAAGGCACCGTAATCGTGGTCAGCCATGACCGTCACTTCCTGAACACGGTATGTACGCATATCGCCGACATCGATTTCGGCAAAATCCAGATGTACGTAGGCAACTACGACTTCTGGTACGAGTCCAGCCAATTGGCGCTGTCCCTGCAGCGCTCCGAGAACAAAAAGAAGGAAGACAAGATCAAGGAGCTGCAAGCGTTTATTCAACGTTTTAGCGCCAACAAATCCAAGTCGAAGCAAGCGACTTCCCGTAAAAAATTGCTCGACAAGATCACGCTCGACGACATTCGTCCGTCGAATCGGAAATATCCGTTCATCCTGTTCAAGGGCGAGCGCGAAGCAGGCAAGCAACTGCTGCTCGTGGACGGCTTGACCAAAACGATCGAAGGCGAAAAGGTCATCGACAACATGACGATTGCAATCAACAAAGGCGACAAAATCGCATTCGTAGGGCCGAACGGCACGCCGAAGACTACGTTCTTCCAATTGATCGCGGGCGAACTGGAGCCTGATGCAGGCTCTTACTCGTGGGGCGTAACGACGACCCGCGCCTACTTCCCTAAGGACAACTCGAAGTATTTCGAGGGCGTGGACATGAACCTGGTCGAATGGCTTCGCCAATATTCCAAGGATCCGGACGAGACGTTCCTACGCGGCTTCCTGGGCCGCATGCTGTTTTCCGGCGACGAAGCCATGAAAAAAGCCAGCGTATTGTCCGGAGGCGAAAAGGTCCGCTGCATGTTGTCCAAGATGATGCTGGAAGGCGCCAACGTCTTTATTCTCGACGAGCCTACCAACCACTTGGACTTGGAATCCATCACGGCGCTCAATAACGGCCTGATCGATACGGACTGCACGATTCTGTTCACGTCCCATGACCATCAGTTCGTTCAGACGGTAGCCAACCGCATTATCGAGATTACGCCTAACGGCATCATTGACAGAATGACGACGTATGACGAGTATCTCGAGAGCGCGGAAATCAAAGAACTGCGCGAACGTATGTATTCGGTCTAGAATAATAGGTTTCGACCAAGCCGCTTCGGAGCGATCTCCGGGCGGCTTGTTGTTTGTCGAAAGCCATGTGGTCCAAGCCAAGTGTGTTGCCCTCGTGCATAAAAGCGCGCATCTGGTCAACACTGTTTCTCTAGACCCACACGATATACGTCGGGTATGATAACCGTTAGATATTAGAGAGATAATGGTAACAAGCGATAGCAGAGTGGCAGGAGGGCTTGAAAGTTGAATCAGTATGATGAAATCAAACAAGGCGAGAAAGGTGCCTGGGTCAGTATCGGCGCTTATCTTGCTCTGACGGCATTGAAGCTTGGAGCGGGTTATTGGTACATATCCGGCGCCCTTGTCGCGGACGGGTTTAACAACCTGACGGACATCGTGGCATCGGTGGCGGTCCTGATCGGCCTGCGGATCTCGCAGAAGCCGCCGGACAAGGATCATCCATACGGACACTTCCGGGCGGAGACGATCGCGGCGCTGGTCGCCTCGTTTATTATGGCAAGCGTAGGTTTGCAGGTGCTTATCACGGCGGGCCAATCGTTGTTCGAAGGGCATAAGGAGACGCCTAATCTGATAACGGCATGGGTAGCCTTGTTCTCCGCCGTATGCATGGGCGCGGTTTACATGTACAACAGCAGGCTCGCGAAGCGGATCAACAATATGGCGCTGCTGGCTGCCGCCAAGGATAACTTGTCCGATGCTCTCGTAAGTATCGGTGCGGCCGTAGGCATCATTGCATCGCAGTTCGGCATGCCTTGGATGGATCCGGTCGCAGCGATTGCCGTGGGACTCATCATTTGCAAGACGGCCTGGAGCATCTTCTATAGCTCTACGCATGCGCTGACGGACGGCTTCGACGAGAAGGAGCTGCATACCTTGCGGACGACGATAGCCCGCACGAAGGGCGTCCAGACCATTAAGGACATCAAGGCGCGCATTCATGGCAGCAACGTGCTTGTCGACGTCATTGTACAGGTGGATCCGGAGCTGACGCTCATCGAAAGCCACCGTATTTGCGACGAGATCGAGCACAGATTGGGACGAAAGCACAACATTTTAAGCGTGCATGTCCATGTCGAGCCGCTCGAGAGTCCTATTGGTAATTAAGACCATGCCTCTGGTCAATCGGCTAAAAATGATTCTATAGTCCTAGAAACCTTATGAGAAGGTCCTAATGTTTTATGAGGTTATTCACAGTGCCGCCCTTGAAGCGGCTGTAAGGGCGAGACGTTATACATCCATTTCCAAGGAAGGCATCCCCATGGGCGGGGATGCCTTTTATTAATTTTTTCTTAGCAAAAAAGGGTAATGCGCTGCGCCCATGCCGGGACCCCGCCTTTTAGGAACTTGGGACGATGCCTGTCCAGCGAGCGCCAACTTACAATGATTGTGGGCGCCAAACAAGGCATTGTTCATCCAAGAAACCAGAGGAGGCGTAACAATTTTGAACACATCAGTCAAATATAAAGTCGTTACTGCAACATTGTCCGCCGCGTTGTTATTCGGGTCTGTGGCTGCGTTGCCGGCACCGGTCGCGCATGCAGCGCAATCTGCAGAAGTTATATGGGGAGTAAACATGCGGTCCGGCCCATCCAGCACGGCTTCGGTCATTCGGATGCTTAAGAAAGGCGAACAAGTATCCATTCTGGAGAAGTCGGGCAGCTGGTACAAAGTCAGCGATACGAATGGCAAGACGGGTTATATTTCATCATCTTCGAAATATACGGAACTTGGCTCGAATGCGCCGAGCGGCGGTACAGAATCGGGAACGGGGACGGATACTCCGGCGCTAGCTACACTGACAGGCGTTATCCAAAAATCGGTATCGTTCCGCAAAGGACCGGGAACCTCGTATACGCGAGTCCGTTATCTAAAGACTGGCGAGGAAGTGAAGGTGATCTCCCAGCCAAGCAGCGGCTGGTACGAGGTTATGGACTCTAATGGCGTGAGAGGATATGTCACCTCGCAGTCTCAATATATTACGGTTAATGGCAGGCCAAGCACGGGTTCGGGTGCCGACAAGGAAACCGGCGGCAGCGGAGGCTCCACGGGAGGCGATTCGGTTTCCCAGGAAGGAGCAACGAATAATTCCGTCGAGAAGATGATCGCGACGGGGATGAAATATCTGGGAACGCCCTACGAATTCGGCTCTAATCGCAACACGACGGCAACGTTCGACTGCTCGGACTTCACGAAGCATATTTTCAAGCAGGCTCTCGGCGTAACGCTTCCAGCCGATTCGCGTCAGCAAGGCACGTACGTGAAAAACAAAGGCAATGCCGTCACCAGCATCAGCCAGCTAAAGCGCGGAGATCTTATGTTCTTCATGTCCTACAAGGGCAGCAGCAAATCGTCGTACAGCGGCGTAAACAAGTCGAGTCAGAGGATCACGCACGTAGCCATCTACCTCGGCAACGGCAAAGTTCTGCATACCTATTCCAAAGAAAGCGGCGGCGTCAGAACGAACGATATCATGGGCACGCATTGGGAATATCGGTTCCTGTATGGCGGAAGCGCACTGTAAAGGGACAAGCTTCCGCAAGCAGAATTAGTAATTATAGATTTGCTTTAAAAAAAAGCTATCCGCGATTCCGCTCGTTATTGAGAGCGGAATTCGGATAGCTTTTTGCCATTACAATTGGCTTCCCAGATCGGTACTGTCGGATGTGCTTGCGACGGCCTTGGTCTTAACGAATGCTTGCTCGGATGGTTCCGCGGCAGCAGTTGCTGCTTCCTTCCGCTTGCGGATACGGCTTCGAATGAACAGAAAGAGAGCAATCAGCGGAACGCCGCCGATGAAGATATACAACGATACATCCTTAACCATTGATTCCGCGGCACGGCCGTAAAAGTAGAACAACGCGCCAACGGCATAGAACTTGACGGCTCTTCCCAGGGCAGCATATCCGATCAGACGCCATAACGGGAAGTTCAGGCATCCCGATAGAATCGTGAATACTTTGAACGGAATAGGGGTAAATGAACCGATAAGGATGGCAGCTTCTCCGTTTTTTTGAAATCGGGAAGTTGCAGCATCGATCCACTCCGTTTTCAGGAAGCGATACAGAACGGATTTGCCCATGACCTTGCCGATAAGATAACCTACCGGCGTACCGAGCAGACATGCGATGTATCCGAAGGTAGCGAGCCACAATGCGTTGGAAGGATTAAGAATGCTTAAAGATACTTGAAGGAAAAAGGCAGGGATCGGAAAGATCACCGCATCCAGAAAGGAATGAACGAATAATCCCCAGGGGCCGTAGTCTTCCAGAAAATCAATGACGGCTTGAAACATGAAGTAGGCTCCTTTGTATGGATTGAAACGCATCGCTTCGGCGACGTCGTTTCACCTTGGGCTGCCTGTTCAGTATAACACACAGGAACACTTCGGTGATACGTGGAACACTGGCAGTTGGTTTCAATTTATTTTATGCGAATACTTCGATAATCAGCCTTCTTCGGCTATGGAAGCGGGTTTTTCTTGCAATTCCTGCTTAATTCGGTTTTGAAGTAAGGCGTCGACACGCGTATAGTTGAAGTATTGTAAATCGGCTGCGGACAAGTTTTATTTGATTTCACGTGTGGAGAGAGGAGAACAATAACAGCTTATGACTTTAGAACCGTGGAAACGTACAATGTGGATTTTGTGGTTTGGCGTGTTGTTCTGCAGCTCCAGCTATACGATGTCGATCCCTTTTTTGCCGTTGTTCCTCTTCGATCTCGGAGTAGACAAGAGCTCGGTCAACTTGTGGGCGGGTATCGTTCACTCCTCGGCCTTCCTGATGGGGGCCGTGATGGCTCCGCTGTGGGGCATGATGGCCGACAAATACGGCAAGCGCAAAATGGTTATTCGGGCGGGCGTCAGCCTGGCGGCCATTTATGCGTTGTTCGCCTTTGTGGAGACGCCATGGCAATTGGTCGGCGTTCGGATGATGCAAGGTTTCGTGGGCGGTTTCGTGCCGGCGTCCATGTCGATTGTCGCATCGATCGCGCCAAAGGAGAAACTTGGCTCCAGCCTTGGCCTGATGCAGGCAGGGACGATGACAGGCGGCATTTTAGGGCCGCTGTTCGGCGGTACGCTGGCGGAGCTGTTCGGCATTCGCCACTCTTTTATCGCGGCATCCCTCATTATTTTGGCAGCGAGCGTCGCGGTCATCTTTTGGGTTAAGGAAGGCAACTCGCCTGCGGCTAAACCTTCGGAGGGCTCAGGGGTTAAGAAACTGGAGCCTTACACTTATCGGATGGCGTTCCGGAACAAGGGACTTATGGGCATGCTGCTCGTGCTTGTCGTGTTCCAGTTGTCCATCAATATGATACAGCCTCAGCTTGCCCTTCATATCGCGGATCTTGGCGGAGAAAAGGGAGCGATGTTGTCTGCCGGTCTGGTCTTGTCCTTGATCGGTGTAGCGGGTATTATCGCTTCTCCCGTATGGGGCAGATTAGGCGAGAGAAAAGGCTATTATCGCATTCTCGTGTTCTGTTTGCTTACAGCGGGCACGGTCGTCTGCATGCAGTATTTCGTGGAAGTGCTTTGGGTATTCGCCGCTGTGCAATTTCTGTTCGGCCTTTTTATGGCGGGCGTCGTGCCTATCGTCAATACGCTTATGGTGCAGAACACCGACGAACAATTCCGAGGTCGTTCCTTCGGACTGACGGCGAGCGCGAACCAATTCGGTTCCATGCTTGGGCCACTGTTGGGAGGTCTGCTCGGGTTATTCCTGGGTTTGAACTGGATCTTCGTCGCTACAGGCGTGATTATGATGTTTGCCGGTCTGACCGTCATGTTAAGCCGCAGAAGAACGGAGGGCATCAAGTCGCCTATACGCAGCAACTAGTGAGAGATTATTAAGGGGTTGTCTCAAACTACCATGGCCTTACGGCCACCAC